>NZ_JASNGE010000008.1:0-210120 GCF_030164735.1 Bacillus sp. RB3 | reverse complement strand
ACGAATACTAATAGATCGAGGACTTAACCATATAATATGTAGCAATGTTATCTAGTTTTGAAGGAATATGCCTTCATAGTTTGGTGATGATGGCAGAGAGGTCACACCCGTTCCCATACCGAACACGGAAGTTAAGCTCTCTAGCGCCGATGGTAGTTGGGACCTTGTCCCTGTGAGAGTAGGACGTCGCCAAGCAAAAACCTAAGTCGTTTCGACTTAGGTTTTTTTGTGTTTATTTTTATTTACCGAAGGCTATAATCCATAAATTTAATAAAGCTAAAGACGAAAAAAGAATGAAATAGAGACTGTTTAAAATAATAGCAATGATTTTTTGTGTTCCTGATTTTCCTAATGCCACTAAAGTAATACTTAAAATAGGACAAATTATTACTATCATAAGTATATATTTTAAATAATGAGATGCTATAAATAAGTATTTAATAATTACAGAAATTACTGCAATAGAGAAAAATAAATAGGATAATAGCATAGTTCTTTCTTTAACAGTTATCCTCCTTAGAAATTAAATCGTTATAATAATACAAGAGTGTATATATATTGATTTAAAACATACTGAAGTGCCATTTAAACGATTATACGTAAAATAGATCTCTAGAAATATATATTCTAATTCCCTTTTCTTCTTGCATATAGTTGCAATTCTTCTTTTGAATATAACTAAAACACGAACGTTATTGACTACTAATAAAAAAACATTCGATTATTTATTGACATTGTTTATGAAATATTGTTAATATAACCATAGAAACAATAATATAAGACCTCATATAATCGCGGGGATATGGCCTGCAAGTCTCTACCTAACGACCGTTATTCGTTAGACTATGAGGGAAAGTCACTCGGTATTTTTCTATTCACAAGGGATACGTATGCCTGAGTAGAGCGCTTTCTCTCATAGTAAAAGAGAAACTGTTCTATTTCAGGCTTTTTTTATTTGAATCGGGGGGATTCTAATATGAAATCACTAGTTGGAGTCATAATGGGAAGCACGTCAGACTGGGAAACAATGAAATATGCTTGTGACATTTTAGATGAATTAAATATACCGTATGAGAAAAAAGTTGTATCCGCTCATCGGACTCCGGATTATATGTTTGAATATGCAGAGACGGCTCGTGAACGTGGATTGAAAGTTATTATTGCTGGAGCTGGTGGAGCAGCACATTTACCAGGAATGGTTGCAGCGAAGACAAATCTTCCTGTAATTGGAGTTCCAGTTCAATCAAAAGCATTAAACGGCTTAGATTCATTATTATCCATCGTCCAAATGCCAGGAGGTGTTCCAGTTGCAACTGTTGCAATTGGTAAAGCCGGTTCAACGAATGCTGGATTACTTGCCGCACAAATACTTGGATCATTCCATGATGATATACATGATGCATTAGAATTGAGACGAGAAGCGATTGAAAAAGATGTGCGTGAAGGTAGTGAGCTAGTATGACGAGGATCATTTTACCTGGAAAAACAATCGGTATTATTGGAGGCGGCCAGCTAGGAAGAATGATGGCATTGGCAGCTAAGGAAATGGGATATAAAATTGCTGTTTTAGATCCTACAAAGCATTCACCATGTGCACAAGTTGCTGATATTGAAATTGTTGCACCATATGATGATTTAAAAGCAATTCAGCATTTAGCAGAGATAAGTGATGTTGTCACATATGAATTTGAGAATATTGATTATAGATGTTTACAATGGCTTGAAAAACATGCGTACTTACCACAAGGTAGTCAGTTGTTAAATACAACGCAAAATCGTTTTACAGAAAAGAATGCGATTGAGAAGGCTGGGTTACCAGTAGCAACGTATAGATTAGTTCAAAATCAAGATCAGCTTACAGAAGCAATTGCTGAGTTATCATTCCCTTCCGTCTTAAAAACGACGACAGGTGGATATGATGGGAAAGGACAAGTTGTTTTAAGAAGTGAAGCTGATGTTGAGACAGCAAGAAATCTTGTGGATAAAGCAGAATGTATTTTAGAGAAATGGGTGCCTTTTGAAAAAGAAGTATCAATTATTGTGATTCGTAGTGTAAGTGGTGAAACAAAAGTGTTTCCAGTAGCAGAAAATATTCATGTAAATAACATTTTACATGAATCTATCGTTCCAGCTCGCATTACAGAAGAGCTTTCTCAAAAAGCAATTGCTTATGCAAAGGTACTTGCGGATGAATTAGAACTTGTGGGAACACTAGCTGTAGAGATGTTTGCTACAGATAATGGTGAGATTTATATTAATGAATTAGCGCCAAGACCTCACAATTCAGGACACTATACACAGGATGCATGTGAGACGAGTCAATTTGGTCAACATATTCGAGCAATCTGTAATTTACCTCTAGGAGAAACAAATTTGTTAAAACCAGTTGTCATGGTAAACATTTTAGGCGAACATATAGAAGGGGTCCTAAGACAAGTGAATAGATTAACCGGGTGCTATTTACACTTGTATGGAAAAGAAGAAGCAAAAGCACAGCGAAAAATGGGGCATGTTAATATTTTAAATGATAATATTGAAGTCGCTCTAGAAAAAGCGAAGAGTTTGCATATTTGGGACCATCAAGAACAACTGTTGGAGGGAAAAAGATGATTAGTCGTTATACACGCCCAGAAATGGGTGCAATTTGGACGGAAGAGAACAAATTTAAAGCATGGTTAGAAGTTGAGATTTTAGCTTGTGAAGCATGGGCTGAGCTTGGCGATATTCCAAAAGAAGATGTTAAGAAAATTCGTGAGCATGCATCATTTGATATTGATCGTATTTATGAAATTGAAAAAGAAACACGTCATGACGTAGTTGCATTCACTCGTGCTGTATCAGAAACGCCAGCATTAGGTGAGGAACGTAAATGGGTTCATTACGGTTTAACATCTACAGACGTAGTAGATACAGCATTATCTTACATCTTAAAACAAGCGAATGAAATTATATTAAAAGACTTAGAGAACTTTGTAAGCATTTTAGCTAACAAAGCGAAAGAGCATAAATACACAATCATGATGGGAAGAACACATGGTGTTCATGCAGAACCAACAACATTTGGTTTAAAACTTGGTCTTTGGTATGAAGAAATGAAACGTAACGTAGAGCGTTTCAAACAAGCTGCTGATACAGTTCGTGTTGGTAAACTATCTGGTGCGGTTGGTACATATGCAAATATCGATCCATTCGTAGAAAAATATGTTTGTGAAAACTTAGGATTAGAAGCAGCACCAATTTCAACACAAACATTGCAACGTGATCGTCACGCACACTACATGTCAACACTTGCACTAATTGCAACATCTATCGAAAAGATGGCAGTTGAGATTCGTGGTTTACAAAAGAGTGAAACACGTGAAGTTGAAGAAGCTTTCGCAAAAGGTCAAAAAGGTTCTTCTGCAATGCCACATAAACGTAATCCAATTGGTTCTGAAAATATGACTGGTTTAGCTCGTGTTATCCGCGGTTATATGATGACAGCTTACGAAAATGTTCCATTATGGCATGAGCGTGACATTTCTCACTCTTCGGCAGAACGTGTAATTTTACCAGATGCTACAATCGCATTAAATTACATGTTAAATCGCTTTGGTAATATCGTTAAAAACTTAACTGTATACCCAGAGAATATGAAACGCAATATGACAAGAACATACGGCTTAATTTATTCTCAGCGCGTAATGCTTACACTAATCGACAAAGGTATGGTACGTGAAGAAGCTTATGATATCGTACAGCCTAAAGCGATGGAAGCTTGGGAAACACAAGTACAATTTAAAGAGCTTGTAGAAGCTGATGAGCGTATTACAAGCAAGTTAACACAAGAAGAAATTAATGAATGCTTCAACTATGAGCATCATATGCAACACGTTGATACAATCTTTGAACGCCTTGGATTAAACGAAGCGTAAAATTTCATATGGCACAGAATAGAGTCATTCTGTGCCATTCTTTATAAAAATATTATTCACATTTTTCAAACTACAGGGGGCTTGCGAAATGCAAAAGCTAGAATTGCTGTATGAAGGTAAGGCAAAAAGAATTTATCGTACAGAATCAGCAGATATGGTTTGGGTAGAGTACAAAGATAGTGCGACTGCTTTCAATGGGGAGAAAAAAGAGACGATTACAGGAAAAGGTCGTTTGAACAATGAAATTACAACTTTATTGTTCAGAAAGTTACAAGAAGTGGGAATTAAAACACATTTTGTTGAGAAGTTATCTGAAACAGAACAACTTGTTAAAAAAGTGAGTATTATTCCTTTAGAAGTTGTCACAAGAAATGTAATTGCAGGAAGTCTTTCAAAACGATTAGGAATGGAAGAGGGAACTGTACTTGCAGAACCAATCGTAGAATTTTACTTCAAAGATGATGATTTAGGAGATCCGCTTGTAACGGAAGATCATATTCGTGTATTAAACGTTGCATCACCAGAGCAAGTAAGTGTATTACGAGATATGGCTCTACAAATCAATCAAGTGTTGATTGATCATTTCGCAAGCTGTCGTGTAAGATTAGTAGATTTCAAATTAGAGTTTGGTGTAACGGAAGAAGGAGAAATCATTTTAGCGGATGAAATTTCACCGGATACTTGCCGTTTATGGGATGAAACGAGCAATGAAAAGTTTGATAAAGACGTATTCCGTCGCGATCTTGGAAATTTAACAGATGCTTATGAAGAGATTTTAAAACGTTTAGGGGGAATTTCACATGTATAAAGTTAAGGTATATGTAACATTAAGAGAAAGCGTATTAGATCCACAAGGAACAGCAGTAAAAGGAGCACTTCATAGTCTTTCATTCACAGAAGTACAAGATGTTCGAATCGGAAAGTACATGGAACTAACAATTGATAAATCTGTATCTGATTTAGATAGCAAGGTAAAGGAAATGTGTGAAAAACTATTAGCGAACGTTGTAATGGAAGACTTCCGTTATGAAGTTGAGGAGGTTGTCGCACAGTGAAATTTGCCGTAATAGTATTTCCGGGTTCGAACTGTGATGTCGATATGTTCCATGCAATTAAAGATGAGCTTGGCGAAGAAGTAGATTACGTTTGGCACGATACAGAGAATCTAGATGAATATGATGCAATTCTACTACCAGGTGGATTTTCTTATGGTGACTACTTACGCTGCGGTGCTATCTCTCGCTTTGCTAATGCAATGAAAGCAGTGCAAAAAGCTGCTGAGCAAGGAAAGCCGATTTTAGGTGTATGTAATGGATTCCAGATTCTTGTTGAATCAGGATTACTACCAGGAGCGTTAATGAGAAACGAAAACTTAAAATTTATGTGTCGCACTGTTCAGTTGCGTGTTGAAAATAATGAAACGATGTTTACATCACAATATGGAAAAGATGAAGTAATTAATATTCCAATCGCGCATGGTGAGGGGAATTACTATTGTGATGAAGCGACGCTTAAACAATTAGAAGAGAACAATCAAATCGCATTCCGTTACGTAGAAAACCCTAACGGTAGCGTTTCAGATATTGCTGGTATTGTAAATGAAAAAGGAAATGTACTTGGTATGATGCCACATCCAGAGCGTGCTGTAGATGAATTACTTGGCGGTGCTGAAGGGTTAAAAGTCTTTCAATCTATCTTAAAACAGTGGAGGGAAACATATGTCGTTAATGCTTGAACCAAATCCAACACAAATTAAAGAAGAGCGTATATATGCGGAAATGGGGCTAACAGACGAAGAGTTTGCCATGGTTGAAAAGATTTTAGGTCGTCTGCCAAATTATACAGAAACAGGGTTATTCTCTGTAATGTGGTCTGAACATTGTAGTTATAAAAATTCGAAACCAGTTCTTCGTAAGTTTCCAACTACAGGTGAGCGCGTTCTGCAAGGACCTGGAGAAGGTGCTGGAATTGTAGATATCGGTGATAATCAAGCAGTTGTATTTAAAATGGAAAGTCATAACCATCCTTCAGCTATTGAACCATATCAAGGAGCTGCAACAGGTGTTGGTGGTATTATTCGTGACGTATTCTCTATGGGAGCACGCCCGGTAGCTCTATTAAACTCACTTCGTTTCGGTGAATTACAGTCACCACGTGTGAAATATTTATTCGAAGAAGTAGTAGCAGGAATTGCAGGATACGGTAACTGCATCGGTATTCCGACTGTTGGCGGCGAAGTACAATTTGATCCATGTTATGAAGGAAATCCACTTGTAAATGCAATGTGCGTAGGTTTGATTAACCACGAAGACATTAAAAAAGGGCAAGCGCACGGTGCTGGTAACACAGTAATGTACGTAGGAGCATCAACTGGTCGTGACGGTATTCACGGTGCAACATTCGCGTCGGAAGAACTATCTGAAAGCTCAGAAGCGAAACGTCCAGCGGTTCAAGTAGGGGATCCATTTATGGAAAAGCTTCTTATTGAAGCGTGTTTAGAATTAATTCAATCCGATGCACTTGTTGGAATTCAAGATATGGGTGCGGCTGGTTTAACATCATCATCTGCAGAAATGGCAAGTAAAGCAGGAATGGGTATTGAAATGTACTTAGATGATGTACCACAGCGTGAAACAGGAATGACACCATATGAAATGATGCTATCTGAATCACAAGAGCGTATGTTAATTGTCGTGAAAAAAGGTAGAGAACAAGAAATAGTAGATTTATTTGAGAAGTATGGTCTTGCAGCGGTTACGATGGGGAAAGTAACAGAAGATAAAATGCTTCGTTTATTCCATAAAGGTGAAAAGGTAGCTGAAGTTCCAGCAGATGCTTTAGCAGAAGAAGCACCAATTTATCATAAGCCATCAAAAGAAGCAGCATACTTTGCTGAATTCCAAGCAATGAAAATGGAAACGCCAAAAGTAGAAAATTATAAAGAAACGTTATTCGCTTTATTACAGCAACCAACAATTGCAAGTAAAGAGTGGGTATACGATCAATACGATTACCAAGTTCGCACAAGCACAGTTGTTACGCCAGGTTCAGATGCTGCAGTTGTACGTGTACGCGGTACAGAAAAAGGATTAGCAATGACGACAGATTGTAACTCTCGCTACATTTATCTAGACCCAGAGATGGGCGGTAAAATTGCAGTAGCAGAGGCAGCGCGTAATATCGTATGTTCTGGCGGAGAGCCACTTGCAATTACAGATTGCTTAAACTTCGGGAACCCAGAAAAACCAGAAATCTTCTGGCAGATTGAGAAATCAGTAGACGGTATGAGTGAAGCTTGTCGCACATTACAAACACCAGTTATCGGCGGAAACGTATCGATGTATAACGAGCGTAGTGGTGAAGCTGTATATCCAACACCAACTGTTGGGATGGTCGGACTTGTGCATGACTTAAAACATGTAACAACACAAGAGTTTAAGCAAGCTGGTGATTTAGTGTATGTAATTGGTGAGACGAAAGCTGAGTTTGGCGGAAGTGAATTACAGAAAATGATTCACGGCAAAATTTTCGGTCAATCACCAAGTATCGATTTAGATGTAGAATTAAAACGCCAAAAACAAGTATTAGAAGCAATTCAAGCTGGTCTTGTTCAATCTGCACATGATGTTGCTGAAGGTGGTTTAGCAGTTGCGATTTCAGAAAGTGCAATTGGTGCTAAAGGCTTAGGTGCTACTGTGAAATTAGATGGAGAAGCAACAGCAGCATTATTCGCTGAATCACAGTCTCGTTTCGTGATAACTGTAAAACGTGAAAATAAAGAGGCGTTTGAGAAAGTGGTAGAAGCAATCCAAGTTGGAGAAGTAACAAGTACAAATGAAGTAACAATTCATAATGAAGAAAATGAAGTATTACTTACAGCAAATGTAGATGAAATGAGAAAGGCTTGGAAAGGGGCAATCCCATGCTTGCTGAAATAAAGGGGTTAAACGAAGAATGTGGCGTTTTCGGAATTTGGGGGCATGAAAATGCAGCACAAGTTTCATACTACGGATTGCACAGTTTACAGCACCGTGGGCAAGAAGGCGCAGGCATTGTCGTAAATAATGGGGAAAAAATCGTCGGTCACAAGGGGTTAGGTTTAATATCAGAAGTGTTTTCAAGAGGTGAGCTAGAAGGATTAAATGGAAAATCAGCAATCGGACATGTACGATATGCAACAGCTGGTGGAAGTGAAGTTGCTAACGTTCAACCATTGTTGTTCCGTTTTTCCGATCATAGTATGGCGTTAGCTCATAACGGAAATTTAATTAATGCAAAAATGCTTCGTCGTGAATTAGAAGCAGAGGGCAGTATTTTTCAAACTAGTTCAGATACAGAAGTACTTTTACATCTTATTAAACGTAGCACGAAAGATTCTTTAATTGAAAGTGTAAAAGAGGCTTTAAATAAAGTGAAAGGTGCGTTTGCGTATCTTTTACTAACTGGAAATGAAATGATCGTTGCATTAGATCCGAATGGGTTCCGTCCGCTTTCAATTGGAAAGATGGGGGATGCTTACGTTGTAGCGTCAGAAACATGTGCTTTTGATGTAGTAGGTGCAACATACATTCGCGATGTAGAACCGGGTGAATTACTTGTCATTAATGATGAAGGAATTCACGTGGATCGTTTCACAAATGATGTAGAACATGCAATTTGCAGTATGGAATACATTTACTTTGCACGCCCAGATTCAAATATTGCTGGTGTTAACGTCCATGCAGCACGTAAGAATATGGGGAAACGTTTAGCGGCAGAAGCTCCTATTGAAGCAGATGTTGTTACTGGTGTACCAGACTCTAGTATTTCAGCTGCGATTGGCTATGCGGAGGCGACAGGTATTCCATATGAGTTAGGATTAATTAAAAATCGTTACGTTGGACGTACGTTTATTCAACCTTCTCAAGAACTGCGCGAGCAAGGGGTTAAGATGAAGCTTTCCGCAGTAAGAGGTGTAGTTGAAGGGAAACGAGTTGTTATGATTGATGACTCTATCGTAAGAGGAACGACAAGTAAACGAATTGTTCGTATGCTTCGTGAGGCTGGAGCGACAGAAGTTCACGTAAGAATTGCTTCACCACCTCTGAAATATCCATGTTTCTATGGCATTGATATTCAAACGAGAAAAGAATTAATTGCAGCAAATCATACAGTAGAAGAAATCCGTGAAATGATCGGAGCAGATTCTTTAACATTTTTAAGTGAAGATGGATTAGTAGATGCAATTGGACGTCCATATGAAGGGAAATATGGCGGCCTATGCATGGCTTACTTTAATGGGGACTATCCAACAGCTCTTTATGATTATGAGCAAGAGCTTTTAGAAAGCATGAAATAAGAAAAGTGAGAAAAGCTTCTACTTCTTTTGATGTAGGAGCTAGATCCTTTCTTAAAATAGCCCGCCCTGGATGGGGAGAAATTAAAAGACGAGGTGTAAATAACGATGGCGAATGCATATAAGCAAGCAGGAGTAGATATTGAAGCTGGATATGAAGCGGTATCTCGCATGAAAAAACACGTACAAACAACTATGAGAAAAGAAGTACTAGGCGGTTTAGGCGGTTTTGGAGGTATGTTTGATCTATCAAAATTTGCATTAGAAGAACCTGTATTAGTATCTGGAACAGATGGCGTGGGAACGAAATTGATGCTCGCTTTTATGGCAGATAAACATGACACAATTGGTATTGATGCAGTAGCAATGTGTGTAAATGATATTGTTGTCCAAGGAGCAGAGCCGCTTTTCTTCCTTGATTATATTGCTTGTGGTAAAGCTGAACCTAGTAAAATTGAAAACATCGTCAAAGGTATATCAGAGGGCTGTCGCCAAGCTGGTTGTGCATTAATCGGTGGAGAAACAGCTGAAATGCCAGGAATGTATTCTACGGAAGAATATGATTTAGCTGGTTTTACAGTTGGGATTGTTGATAAAAAGAAAATTGTAACAGGTGAAAAGATTGAAGCTGGTCACGTGCTAATTGGCTTAGCATCTAGCGGTATTCATAGCAATGGTTACTCTTTAGTACGAAAAGTGTTATTAGAAGATGGGGAACTATCTTTAGAGCGTATTTATGGCCGCTTAGAACTACCTCTTGGTGAAGAATTATTAAAACCAACGAAAATTTATGTCAAACCTATTTTAGAACTATTGAAGAAACATGAAGTATACGGTATGGCGCATATTACAGGTGGTGGATTTATTGAAAATATTCCACGCATGTTGCCAGAAGGAATCGGTGCTGAGATTGAACTAGGATCTTGGGAAATTCAGCCGATCTTTAGTTTGCTTCAAGAAGTTGGAAAACTGGAAGAGAAAGAAATGTTCAATATTTTTAACATGGGTATTGGTATGGTAGTAGCAGTGAAGGAAGAAGATGCAAAAGATGTTGTTCGTCTTCTTGAAGAGCAAGGAGAAATGGCTCGTATTATTGGACGTACTATACAAGGAGCTGGCGTTACTTTTAATGGGGGCACAGCACTATGAGTAGATTAGCAGTTTTTGCTTCTGGAAGTGGATCTAACTTTCAATCTCTCGTTAATGCGGTAGAAGAAAAAAGATTGGATGCAGAAATTAGTTTATTAGTATGTGATAAACCAGAAGCACGAGCTGTTGGACGGGCAAATTATCATCATATTCCGTGTTTTGCTTTTTCAGCGAAAGCATATGAGTCAAAAGAAGCGTTTGAAAAAGAGATATTAAAGAAGCTAGAAGAATATGAAATTGATTATGTTATTTTAGCTGGATATATGCGTTTAATCGGGCCGACGTTACTAGAAGCATACGGCGGGAAGATTATTAATATTCATCCATCATTACTACCGAGCTTTCCGGGTAAAGATGCTGTCGGTCAAGCGTTAGAAGCAGGTGTGAAAGTAACTGGAGTAACAATTCATTATGTAGATGCAGGTATGGATACAGGGCCAATTATTGCACAAGAAGCAGTGGTTGTTTCTGAAGGGGATACGAGAGAAAGCTTACAAAAGAAAATTCAACAAGTTGAACATAAATTATACGTAAATACAGTGAATCAAATTGTTCAGTCTGTGAAAGAATCAACTGTTAACTAACATACAACCAGGGGTGAAGGATAAATGAAAAAGCGTGCATTAGTAAGTGTTTCAGATAAAACAGGAGTAGTAGAATTTGTTAAAGGGTTACTAGAACAAGGGATTGAAGTTATTTCAACAGGTGGTACGAAAAAGTTACTAGAAGAAAATGGCTTACAAGTAATCGGCATTTCTGAAGTAACTGGTTTCCCTGAAATTATGGATGGCCGTGTGAAAACATTACATCCAAATATTCATGGTGGTCTATTAGCAGTTCGTGATAATGAAACACATGTAACACAAATGAATGAGTTAGGTATAGAGCCAATTGACTTTGTTGTTGTTAACTTATACCCATTTAAAGAAACAATCGCTAAGCCTGATGTAACATTTGCTGATGCAATTGAAAATATTGATATCGGTGGCCCAACAATGATTCGCTCTGCTGCGAAAAATCATAAATTCGTATCGGTAATTGTAGATCCAGTAGATTATGATATTGTGTTAGCAGAACTGAAAGAGAACGGTGAAGTAGCAGAGGAAACAAAACGTAAACTAGCAGCGAAAGTATTCCGTCATACAGCAGCGTATGATGCGTTAATTTCTAACTACTTAACAGAGCAAATGGGTGAAGAAAGTCCAGAAACATTAACTGTGACATTTGAGAAAAAGCAAGACTTACGCTATGGCGAGAACCCACATCAAAAAGCAACTTTCTATAAAGCGCCATTCGCAGCAACGTCTTCTGTTGCATACGCAGAACAATTACACGGTAAGGAATTATCGTATAACAATATTAATGATGCAGACGCAGCGCTTAGCATCGTAAAAGAATTTACAGAACCAGCAGTAGTAGCAGTAAAACATATGAATCCATGTGGTGTTGGAGTAGGAACTAATATTCACGAAGCATATAATCGTGCTTATGAAGCAGATCCAGTATCAATCTTCGGCGGTATTATTGCAGCAAATCGTGAAATTGATAAAGCTACAGCAGAAAAGTTACATGAAATTTTCTTAGAAATTGTTATCGCACCTTCGTTCTCGCAAGAAGCTTTAGAAGTGTTACAAAGTAAGAAGAACTTACGTTTATTAACTATAAATATTGAAAAAGCGACAAGTGCAAGCAAAAAACTAACTTCTGTACAAGGTGGACTTCTCGTTCAAGAGGAAGATACGTTATCATTAGATGAAAGTACAATTTCAATTCCAACGAAACGTGAACCTTCAGAGCAAGAATGGAAAGATTTAAAACTAGCTTGGAAAGTTGTAAAACATGTGAAATCAAACGCAATTGTTTTAGCGAAAGATGACATGACAATTGGTGTCGGTGCGGGACAGATGAACCGTGTAGGTTCTGCAAAAATCGCAATTACACAAGCTGGTGAAAAAGCACAAGGTAGCGCGCTTGCATCTGATGCTTTCTTCCCAATGCCAGATACATTAGAAGAAGCAGCAAAAGCAGGAATTACAGCAATCATTCAACCGGGCGGATCAATCCGTGATGAAGATTCTATTAAAGTGGCAGATACTTATGGGATTGCTATGGTGTTCACTGGCGTACGTCATTTCAAACACTAATAGAGGATGTTAAAAAAGTCCGGTTAAGATAACCTTCGCATGTCGTCGTTGCATCGCCAGTGCGGTACTCATGTAGGAAAGCTACACTCCGTGTCCTCCTGGCAAATGCGCCTCGACCTGCTCGGTTCTCTTAATCCTCCTTTTTAAACCTTTATTGATATGGATGTTTAAAAAGTCTGGTCGAGATAACCTTTTATTGATATGAAAAAGCAAACTAGGAGCATAGCTTCTAGTTTGTACTTATTTAATTATTGGGGGATGAAATATGAATGTTTTAGTAATTGGCCGCGGTGGGCGTGAGCATGCTTTAGCTTGGAAGTTTGCACAATCTGAAAAAGTAGAAAAGGTATATGTAGCACCAGGTAATGAAGGTATGAGAGATGTTGCAACACCAGTTGATATTGATGAAAATGATTTTGATGCATTAGTTTTATTTGCAAAAGAGAATAATGTTGAGTTAACTTTCGTTGGACCAGAAATTCCGCTTATGAATGGAATTGTTGATCGTTTTAAAGAAGAGGGACTTCGCGTATTTGGTCCGAATAAAGCGGCTGCTGTTATTGAAGGTAGTAAAGCTTTTACAAAAGAGCTTATGAAAAAGTATGATATTCCAACTGCGGCGTACGAAACTTTTACAGATTATGAAGAAGCAGTACAGTACATTCAAAAAGTTGGTGCACCAATCGTTATTAAAGCTGACGGCCTAGCTGCTGGTAAAGGTGTAACGGTAGCGATGACGCTTGAAGAGGCATTACAAGCTGTGAAAGAAATGCTGCAAGATGTGAAATTCGGCGCGGCAAGTAAGAAGGTCGTTATTGAAGAGTTTTTAGATGGACAAGAATTTTCATTAATGGCATTCGTGAATGGAACAACTGTACATCCAATGATAATCGCCCAAGATCATAAAAGAGCTTTTGATGGTGATAAAGGACCAAATACGGGCGGAATGGGTGCATATTCTCCAGTACCACAAATTCCAGAATCAGCAGTTCAAGAAGCGATTCAAACCGTATTGCATCCAACTGCTAAGGCGATGATTGAAGAAAACCGTTCGTTTACAGGTATTTTATACGCAGGTCTTATTTTAACAAATGATGGTCCGAAGGTAATTGAATTTAATGCACGCTTCGGTGATCCTGAAACAGAAGTTGTATTACCTCGATTAGAAAACGATTTAGTTGATGTATGTAACGCTGTATTAGATGAAAGTGAACTAACGTTACAATGGTCAGAAGAAGCGGTAATCGGTGTTGTACTTGCTTCTAAAGGATATCCAGAAGCATATAAAAAAGGTGATATTATTAGCGGACTAGATGCACTGCAAGATGTGATTGTTTTCCATGCAGGTACAGCAATGAAACATGGGGACTTTGTAACGAACGGTGGCCGTGTATTATTTGTTGCTTGTAAGGCAAATAGTTTACAAGAAGCAAAAGATAAAGTATATAAAGAAATCGGTAAAATTGAGAGTGATGGTCTATTTTATCGAAGTGATATAGGATATCGTGCAATTGGGCATGAGATGACGAAAAGTTAATATGTAAAAATCCCGCTGAGGAATCAGCGGGATTTTTTATGCATCTTTATCTTTTTTTAATTTCCCTTTTTGCTTTGCCATTTCTCGAAGTAAATACTCGATGTGTGCATTGACGCTACGAAATTCATCATTTGCCCATTTTTCGATGACTGCGTGTAATTCAGGATCAATACGTAATGGAAAGCTTTTCTTTTTAGCCATAATTACTTATAGCCCTTAGTATAGGCTTCCTGTATTAATAACTGGCTGCGCACCTTTATCTGAAACGATGGCAACTAATAAGTTGTTTACCATATTTGCTTTACGCTCGTCATCGAGTTCTAGTACGCCTTCTTCATCTAACATATGGATGGAATCTTTCGCCATCTTCACAGCACCTTCAACAATTTCTTTTCTAGCAGCTAATACTGCTTTTGCTTGCTGGCGTTGTAGCATTGCATGGGCAATTTCTGTTGCGTAAGCTAAGTGCGTTAAACGAGTTTCTAATACTTCTACACCAGCAATTTCAAGACGCGCCTCTAACTCACGTTTTAATTCTTCAGAGATTTCTTCAGTATTTCCGCGTAACGTAACGCAGGTTTCATCTTGGAAATTGTCATAAGGATATTTTGTTGCAACATGGCGGATTGCCGTTTCGCTTTGAATTTCTACAAATCGATCATAATGTTCAACACCAAACATTGCTTTTGCAGAATCAACAACTTTATATACGATAACAGCTGCAATTTCAATTGGATTTCCATCAACGTCATTTACTTTTAATTTTTTACTGTTAAAGTTTTCAACACGTAAAGATACAGTTTGACGGAATGCGAACGGAATCGTTAAAAATAAACCGTTTTGACGAATTGTTCCTAAATAATTACCGAAGAACGTAATAACCTTCGCTTGATTCGGTTGAACAATACCGATACCTGTAGCGAGAACTGCGGCTAATATAATAGTTAGTGCCGCTCCTATGAAAATTTCTTGTGCAAGGAAAAATACACCGATAGCAGCTAAAATCAAAATTCCAATAATACCGAGAAAACCATTTACATAAAATACTTGTTTTTCTTTCATATGATCGCCTCCTGATATAAAAATGATATCACTTTTATATCATTTTAAGCAAGAGGTATGCATCTAATTTTCTGAATTTTATTGGTTGATATCTTTTATATACATTTTAAGGTTCAAAAAGAGAATATACGTTCTGTTTTATGGTAAAATAAAGAAGACTTAACCGCCCACTGCAGCAGCTAAGTCCCTTTGAGAGCATCTTGCATCGTGACAAATGATTCAAAGCGGTTTTGCCAGGATTATATCTTCAATCGCTGACTCAATCTCTTTGTCAGAAGCGTCATAACTTCCTTTTGACTCTGGCTTGTCATGAGTGGAAGTTTGATTCACTTCTTCTTTAGCATGTCCTTTTTCACCAAAATTCATGCTAGGCATTTTAAATGCCCCCATATTCATGTATTTTCCGAATTTCCACATTTCAACAACAGGACAGAAACGAACAATTCCTTCTGCAACTTTCATTGCACCAATCCATAGAAAAATGTTAGACCAAGTGCACCACGGCTTGCGTACAAGTTTAGTTGCACTACATCCGAAGAGGACGAGCCCAAGTGTAATTCGAATTAGAGCGTTTATTGTCCCGATATTTTGCTTCATTAGAAAAACACTCCTTTTTATGAAAGTTGAAATAGATAATACTATTTCTCTTATTAGTATCCCGTTTGATTTTTGGGATATGTAATCCAACATTTGACGTGGAAAAAGATGTTGGATTGTGCGTGTGTGTAAGTAACTTTTTTTGTTATAATGAAAGAATGCATAAAAGGAACTTCAAAATTAAATCCTCTAGTTTAAAAAATATAGAAGAGGTAATTCCAAACTTAATTCTCCGTTTTAAACAAATATTTAAGATGAAGTTAAAACAATAATGATGAAAATAAACTGTTATTTTGAACAGAAATATATATAACTAGAGAAAAGGAAGGGTGTTTTCATGTACGATATTTCCGGATGGAAACATGTATTTAAGCTTGATCCAAATAAGGAGTTAAGCGATGAACATTTAGAAATGATTTGTGAGTCTGGAACTGATGCGGTTATTGTAGGCGGAAGTGATGGAGTTACAATTGATAACGTATTACACATGCTAGTTAGCATTCGTAGATATGCAGTTCCTTGTGTATTAGAGGTTTCTGATGTAGAAGCAATTACACCAGGATTTGATTTTTATTACATCCCAAGTGTTTTAAATAGCCGAAAAGTAGAATGGGTAACAGGTGTTCATCATGAGGCATTGAAAGAATTTGGGGATATTATGGACTGGGACGAAATTTTTATGGAAGGGTATTGTGTTTTAAATCCAGAAGCGAAAGTAGCCCAGCTTACAGAAGCGAAATGTGATTTAACAGAAGATGACGTTATTGCATATGCTCGTTTAGCAGACAAGCTATTACGTTTACCGATATTTTATTTAGAATATAGCGGTACGTATGGAGATGTTGAACTTGTTAAAAATGTAAAAGCAGAATTGAAACAAGCTAAGTTATATTATGGCGGTGGTATTTCTAATGCAGAACAGGCGAAAGAAATGGCACAATATGCTGATACAGTAGTTGTTGGAAATATTATTTATGATGATATAAAATCGGCGTTAAAAACAGTTAAAGCAGTAAAAGGAGAGTAGGTGCAGGCGTATATGAGTATGACAGATAAGTTATTAAACGGTTTAAATCCACAGCAACAAAAAGCAGTACAAACAACGAATGGACCACTTCTATTAATGGCAGGTGCAGGTAGTGGTAAGACACGTGTGTTAACACATCGTATTGCGTATTTACTTGGTGAAAAAGGTGTAGCACCATGGAATGTACTAGCTATTACCTTCACAAATAAAGCAGCTCGTGAAATGCGTGAGCGTATTGATACACTTGTGGGACCAGAAGCAGAAGATATTTGGATTTCGACGTTCCACTCTATGTGTGTACGTATTTTACGACGCGATATCGATCGTATTGGTATTAATCGTAACTTTACAATCTTAGATTCAGGTGATCAGCTAACTGTAGTCAAAAAAATTATGAAAGAGCGCAATGTTGATCCGAAGAAATTTGAGCCGCGCTCTATTTTAGCGGGTATTAGTAATGCGAAAAATGAACTGTTATCTGCGGATAAATATGCAAAAAAAATTACAATGGCTGATCCATATGAAAAATTAACGAGCGATGTATACACAGAGTATCAAAAACGTCTTTTGAAAAATAATTCATTAGACTTTGATGATTTAATTATGACGACGATTCAGCTATTTGAACGTGTTCCAGAAGTATTAGAGTTTTATCAGCGTAAGTTCCAATATATTCATGTTGATGAGTATCAAGATACGAACAAAGCGCAATATCTTCTTGTTAAACATTTGGCAGCGCGTTTTAAAAATCTTTGCGTTGTGGGTGACTCTGACCAGTCTATTTATCGCTGGCGTGGTGCAGATATTTCTAACATTTTGTCATTCGAAAAAGACTATGAGAATGCACAAGTAATTCTGTTAGAACAAAACTATCGTTCGTCACAAAATATTTTAAATGCAGCGAATGCTGTTATTGAAAAAAATACGAATCGTAAGCCGAAGAAATTATGGACAGACAATCAAGTTGGAAGTAAAATCTCGTATTATCGTGCTGCAACTGAAAAGGACGAAGCGTATTTTGTTGCAAAAAAAATTCGTGACGATATTCAAATGGGGAAACGAAAATATACTGATTTTGCAGTGCTATATCGTACGAATGCTCAGTCTCGTATGGTCGAGGAGATTTTCCTTAAATCTAACATTCCGTATAAAATTGTCGGGGGTACGAAGTTCTACGATCGTAAAGAGATTAAAGATATTTTGGCGTACTTACGTTTAATCGGTAATCCAGATGATGAAATTAGTTTTGCACGTATTATAAATGTGCCAAAGCGTGGCATTGGTGCGACTTCTATCGATAAAATTATTAATTACGGTGTGCAAAATGGAATTTCATTAACTGCTGTATTTGATGAGATTGAGCATGTTGGAGTAAGTGCAAAAATTACAAAGGCAGTAAAAGAATTCGCGAATTTATTAAATAACTGGGTAAATATGCAAGAGTATTTATCTGTTACAGAATTAGTAGAAGAAGTTATTGAAAAAACAGGCTATCGCGATATGTTGAAAAATGAACGTTCTTTAGAAGCGGAAGGTCGTTTAGAAAACTTAGACGAGTTCTTATCTGTTACGCAAACATTTGAATCTCAAAGCGAAGATAAGAGCCTTGTTGCATTCTTAACAGATTTAGCACTTGTTGCTGATATTGATCGTGTAGATGAAGACCCAACTGCTGGTGAAGAAGTTATTTTAATGACGATGCACTCGGCGAAAGGATTAGAGTTCCCGGTTGTCTTTATTGTTGGCTTAGAGGAAGGGATATTCCCTCATACTCGTTCTCTTATGGAAGAGGATGAAATGCAAGAAGAACGTCGTCTTGCTTATGTAGGTATTACTCGTGCAGAAGAAGAGCTATATTTATCTAACGCGCAAATGCGTACATTATTTGGTAGAACAAGTATGAACGCTGCGTCTCGATTTATTACAGAAATCCCGACAGAACTAGTGGAATCATTAAATGAAACAGCGCCGAAGCGTGAAACATCGTTTGGTACAAAAGGCAGAACGGCAAGTAGCGGCAAAACGACAATCACAACAGCAACACGCTCTCGTTCAGCTTTCGCGCGCCCTGCGGCTAAGACGACAGGCGGCGAACAAATTGGCTGGGCAGTAGGAGATAAAGCTTCCCACCAAAAATGGGGAGTCGGTACAGTTGTAAGTGTAAAAGGTGAAGGTGATGCAAAAGAATTAGATATTGCGTTCCCAAGCCCAATTGGTGTTAAACGTTTGTTAGCAAAATTTGCACCTGTGACGAAACAATAGGAAAGGAATGAGGATATGTCAAAAGAGATAGTAAAAAAACGTATAGAAGAATTACGTGACTTGTTAAATACATTTAACTATCAATATCACGTATTAGACAATCCTTCTGTTTCTGATGCGGAATATGACCGTAATATGCAGGAGCTTGTAAAATTAGAAGCAGAGAACCCAGAGTTTATGAGTGAAGATTCTCCCTCCGTTCGCGTTGGGGGGACTGTTCTTGATATATTTGAAAAAGTAACACATAAGTCACCAATGTTAAGTTTAGGAAATGCATTTAACGAAGGAGATTTACGTGATTTCGATAGAAGAGTACGTCAAGGAATTGATGGTGCGAATGTAAGATATATATGTGAATTAAAAATTGACGGGCTTGCCGTTTCGCTTCATTATGAAAAAGGACGCTTCATTCAAGGGGCAACACGTGGTGATGGTGTAACGGGTGAAGATATTACTCAAAATTTAAAAACGATTAAAGCTATCCCACTTCGTTTAAATGAAGAAGTAACGTTAGAAGCACGAGGCGAAGCTTATATGCCGAAGCGTTCATTCGTTAAACTAAATGAAGAAAAAGAGCAAAATGGAGAAGATGTATTTGCGAATCCGCGTAATGCAGCAGCAGGTTCAATACGTCAACTTGATCCGAAAATTGCAGCGAAGCGTAACTTATCTATGTTTGTGTATGGTCTTGCGAATGTAGAAGAAAAAACAATTTCATCACATAGTGAATCGCTGGATTTCTTAGGTGAACTTGGATTTAAGACAAATCCAAATCGCCGTACATGTGAAACAATTGAAGAAGTTATAGCTTATGTAGAAGAATGGCAAGAAAAACGTCCGCATCTTGATTATGAGATTGATGGAATCGTTATAAAAGTAGATGATGTTGCTCTTCAAGAAAGTCTAGGAACTACAGCGAAGAGTCCAAGGTGGGCGATTGCTTATAAATTTCCGGCTGAAGAAGTTGTAACGAGATTAACAGGCATTGAATTAAGTGTTGGCCGAACAGGGGTTGTAACACCGACTGCAGAACTAGAGCCAGTGAGAGTTGCTGGTACGATTGTTCGTCGTGCTTCTTTACATAACGAAGATTTAATTCGTGAAAAAGACATTCGAATTGGTGACTACGTTGTTGTGAAGAAGGCTGGAGATATTATTCCTGAAGTTGTGAACGTTATTTTTGATAAGCGTACTGGTGAGGAAGAAGAATACCGCATGCCAACTCATTGTCCAGCATGTGAGAGTGAACTTGTTCGTTTAGAAGAAGAAGTAGCACTTCGATGTATAAATCCGACTTGTCCGGCTCAAATTCGAGAGGGATTAATCCATTTCGTTTCAAGAAATGCGATGAATATTGATGGACTTGGAGAACGTGTCATTACACAACTCTTTGATGCAGATTACATTCGTACATTTGCTGATTTATATGCATTGACGAAAGAGCAATTATTACAGTTGGAACGTTTTGGTGAAAAATCAGCAACAAACTTAATACAAGCAATTGAAAATTCTAAAGAAAACTCGTTAGAGCGATTATTATTTGGTCTTGGAATCCGCCACGTTGGAGCGAAAGCAGCACGTACATTTGCAGAGCACTTTGAAACGATGGATGAGCTTGTAAAAGCAACGGAAGAAGAACTAAAAGCAATTAATGAAATTGGCGAAAAAATGGCTCAATCTGTTGTGACATATTTTGATAATGAAGATGTATTAGAGTTATTACAGCAGTTTAAAGAGTATGGCGTGAATATGACATACAAAGGTATAAAAATTGCAGATTTACAAAATGTTGAATCTTACTTCGCAGGAAAAACGGTTGTTTTAACAGGTAAGCTAGAAGTTATGGGACGAAGTGAAGCGAAGAAGAAGATTGAGGCATTAGGTGGAAAAGTAACAGGAAGTGTTAGTAAGAGTACGGATTTAGTTGTTGCAGGTGAAGCAGCTGGTTCGAAATTAGCACAAGCGGAGAAACATAATGTTGAGGTTTGGAATGAAGAGAGGTTCTTACAAGAGCTAAATAAGTAAGAGGTGCAAACTTACCATGAAAAAAATAGCATTAGCGGTATTAAGCCTTGGCCTACTTGTAAGTGGGTGTAGTGCAGGTGCCGACAAAGATGAAAAAGTGGCTGGGAAATCGGGGAAAGCAAAAGAACAATCAGTTGTTCCAAAATACGCTATTTCGGATGAATATTATAAGACGACTATTCCATTTGATGGTGGAAAGGCACGTGGTTTAGTGGTGCAAGGGTTAAATAGTCGCCTTGATATAGATGAATTTGAAACAGGATTAATGCGAATTGCAAAAGAATCATTTAGTACGAAAGATAATTTTTTAAAAGGCGGAAAAGCTCTAGATACTCAAACTATACAGATGCTTGTTAAAAGAAAACGTACAGATGCTGAACAAAAGGAACTAGAGGACAAATTAAAAAAAGATGCAGTTAAATTTCCTAATATAGGATTAAATCCTGCATTAGGAACAGGATCCGAATCACTAGAAGTGAAAAATAAAAAAAATCCAATATATATTTCAAATATTTTAGAGCATGATTATTATGTGAAAAAAGGCGATAACGGTGAGGAACGTGTTGGTATGGTAGTTGGATTAGCGATGAATTCTGTTCAATATTTTAACGAAGAGCATGGTTACCCACGTGAAGCTGCAATCCCAGATGAAAAGATGTTAGCTGAAGGGAAAAAAATGGCGCAAGAAATTTTGAAAGTCATACATCAAAAAGAACCTGAAACAAAAAATATTCCGATAACATTTGCGATTTATCGCCAAGCTCCAAAGTCTTCGCTCGTGCCAGGTAATTTTGTTTCTTATGCAAATGTCGAAAAAGGTAGTGAAACGGTTGAAGATTGGAAACAAATTAATGAAAAATATTATTTGTTCCCATCAGAGCAAGCGAAAACAGATAATAAACGTGAAGATCTTGCAAGAGTATCCAACTTTAAGGCAAAACTAAGCGATTATTTCCAAGGCGACTATACAGCTGTTATTGGTACTGGTATGTATAGAGATGATGAATTAAGAGAAATGAAGCTTGATATTCCTGTCCAGTTTAATGGAAAAGCTGAAATAGTTGGTTTTACACAATATGTGGCAGGGCTTGTTATGGAATACTTCCCGAATTATATGAAAGTACAAGTAACGATTAAATCTGTAGAACGCCCAGAAGCTATTATTATACGTGAAGCAAAACAAGATGAACCACTTGTGAAAATTTTAGATTAAATATGAAGGCTGTTCCTCTATGGAACAGCTTTTTTTCTTATGTAATTTTGTTATAATTTAAAATGTTGTAAAAAATAGGGGTGAGGGGTAAAGCTCATGGAAGAATTAAGTTTTCAAGTCATTATTTTATTAATTGCATTCGGTTTTTTAGCAGCTTTTATTGATTCCGTTGTTGGAGGAGGAGGGTTAATTTCACTTCCTGCACTTATGTTTGTTGGCCTATCGCCAGCTTCGGCAATTGCAACGAATAAATTAGCGGCAACAATGGGGACGTTTACGAGTGCGATGTATTTCATTCGATCAGGAAAAGTTGATTTTAAAATTGTAGGAAAGTTAATCCCGTTAACTATTGTTGGAGCTGTTGCAGGTGCTTTAGTAGTAAAATTTATTCCATCGGATATTTTACGCCCATTAGTACTTGTAATGTTGGTATTTATTGCTATTTATATTATTGCAAAAAAGAATTGGGGAAGTGTGTCTACCTATAAGAAGATGACGCAAAGAAAAACATTAATATTTTTCTTTGCTATTTTAATGATAGGATTTTATGATGGGTTTTTTGGACCAGGGACAGGGTCGTTTTTAATTTTTGCATTTTTATTAATTGGCTTGGATTTTATTCAAGCGGCAGCATCTGGAAAACTTTTGAACTTTGTTAGTAATATTGTATCTTTAATTACTTTTTTATTCTTAGACATAATTCATTTTGAATACGGTATTATCATGGGATTATCAATGATCTTAGGTGCTTATTTTGGATCGAAGTTTGCGGTTCAAAAAGGTGTTGGATATGTAAGGACTTTATTTTTATTAGTTACTATATTATTGATCGGGAAAAATGTTTTGGAATATACTCATATTTTGTAGATTCATACGCATGTATGAATCTCTTTTTTTATTATATTTTAAAAATTTATTAATTTTTAAAATATAAGTCTAGGAATATTTGAATAAATCTAAATTATCGTGTAGAATAATGTTGTAAAATGTAAACGTTTTTCTAAGGGGAGGCTAAAAAAATGGTAGTAGCATACAAACATGAGCCATTTACAGATTTTTCAGTGGAGGCTAACAAATTAGCGTTTGAAGAAGGTTTAAAGAAAGTAGAATCTTATCTTGGACAAGACTATCCATTAATTATCGGGGGAGAAAAAATCACTACAGAGGACAAAATTGTTTCTGTAAACCCTGCAAATAAAGAGGAACTTGTTGGTCGTGTTTCAAAAGCAAGCCGTGAGTTAGCTGAAAAAGCAATGCAAGTAGCGGATGAAACATTCCAAACTTGGAGAAAATCAAAGCCAGAAATGCGTGCAGACATTTTATTCCGTGCTGCAGCAATCGTTCGTCGCAGAAAACATGAATTCTCTGCTATTCTTGTAAAAGAAGCAGGTAAGCCATGGAATGAGGCAGATGCTGATACAGCAGAAGCAATCGACTTTATGGAATATTATGGTCGTCAAATGTTAAAATTAAAAGACGGTATTCCAGTAGAAAGCCGTCCAATTGAATATAATCGTTTCTCTTACATTCCATTAGGAGTAGGTGTTATCATTTCTCCTTGGAACTTCCCATTCGCAATTATGGCAGGTATGACAACAGCTGCTTTAGTTTCTGGTAACACAGTATTACTAAAACCAGCTAGTACAACTCCTGTAGTAGCAGCGAAATTTATGGAAGTATTAGAAGAAGCTGGCTTACCAGCTGGCGTAGTAAACTTCGTTCCAGGTAACGGTTCTGAAGTTGGTGACTACTTAGTAGATCATCCTCGTACACGTTTCGTAAGCTTCACGGGATCTCGTGATGTAGGTATCCGCATCTATGAGCGTGCAGCGAAAGTAAACCCAGGACAAATTTGGTTAAAACGCGTTATCGCTGAAATGGGCGGTAAAGACACAATCGTTGTTGATAAAGAAGCAGATCTTGAATTAGCAGCTAAGTCTATCGTTGCATCAGCATTCGGATTCTCAGGACAAAAATGTTCTGCATGTTCTCGTGCAGTAATCCATGAAGATGTATACGATCACGTATTAAATCGTGCTGTTGAATTAACAAAAGAATTAACAGTTGCTAACCCAGCAGTATTAGGTACAAACATGGGTCCTGTTAATGACCAAGCTGCATTTGATAAAGTAATGAGCTATGTTGCAATTGGTAAAGAAGAAGGTAGAATCTTAGCAGGTGGCGAAGGAGACGATTCTAAAGGCTGGTTCATCCAACCAACAATCGTTGCTGACGTTGCAGAAGATGCTCGCTTAATGAAAGAAGAAATCTTCGGACCAGTAGTAGCATTCTGTAAAGCGAAAGACTTCGATCATGCACTTGCAATTGCAAACAATACGGAATACGGTTTAACAGGTGCTGTTATTACTAACAACCGTGACCATATTGAAAAAGCACGCGAAGACTTCCACGTTGGTAACTTATACTTCAACCGTGGATGTACTGGTGCAATCGTAGGTTACCAGCCATTCGGTGGCTTTAACATGTCTGGTACAGACTCTAAAGCTGGTGGACCTGATTATTTAGCACTTCACATGCAAGCAAAAACTACTTCTGAAACTTTATAAGAAATAGTAGAGGAGCTCTTCACAGAATGTGAAGAGCTCCTTTTAAAATTGAAACCCCATATATTACCGTCGTTCGAAGAGAATGAGCTAAAACCTATTAATAGCGGGATAAACATGTAAACAGAAATAAAATAATGAGAAAAGTTGACTTATTAGTCATATTTTTTAGTATTCATTTTGAGAATTTCCTGTATAATACAATTTGAAAGAAAATCTATGGTTCGACAAGGAACACTCCTTTCGGTTTTGCTCACTGAAAGGAGTGTTTTTTTATGTAGCTAAAAATTCTTGCGTGCTTATTACATTTGCATATACGCCATTTAAACTAGCTAAAATTGTATTGTGAATATAAACAGCTGGTATAGTAGCGTTCTTAAAAGAAAGGTCTTTTGTAGCACAAGCGTCATGTATAACGGTACATTGAAAGCCAAAATCGAATGCAGCCCTTACTGTTGCATCGATACACATATGAGTCATCATCCCGCATACAACGACATGTTCAATATTAAAACGTTTTAATTGCTCTAGAAGATTAGTTTCTCGGAAGCTATTTGGATAATGTTTGACTATAACTGTTTCTTCTCTAAGTGGACGTACGCTTTCGTGAATATGTACACCTTCTGTATTAGGTAGGAAAAAAGTAGCGTCATCTTTTATAGCTACGTGTTGGATATGAAAAATAGGTTCGCTGTTTGTTCTAAAGTGTTGTAATAACTGATTAGCATATTCGCTTGCTTCTACTGGATTACGCAATTCCATCTTTCCATTTGGAAAATAATCGTTTTGAATATCGACGAGTAAAAGAGCTGTTTTCATATATTTATCTTCCTCCGAGTTTCATATTCAAATAAATTTATTCAATTCGTAGAGAGGATTCTCCTGTTTAAAAATATGAGGAAGAAGAATTTTAAATAACCTTGAAAGTTACTATTTTTCAGATGAATATTCATCTGAAAATTTTAATAAAGGAATAATTAATATTTTTCTAAAAAATGTATTGACTCTTATTATTCTGAGTTCTATAATGAGAATTAATTAAACGACAATTAAATCGATACATTCTTATCCAGAGAGGTGGAGGGACTGGCCCTACGATACCTCAGCAACGGGTTTTTTAATACCGTGCTAACTCCAGCAAGCCATATAAAGGCTTGGAAGATGAGAAGATGTGAACGAGTACATATAAGTGCTCTCCTTCTTATCTTTATGGTTGATAAGAAGGAGGGCACTTTTTATTTTACCTCGAAAGCTCTGCTTCAAGTTTTTACAGCATATAGGAGGGAAAAAAATGATTTCTTTTACCAATGTAAGTAAAGTGTATGAATCAGCTGGCCAATCTGTTCATGCGGTGGAGGATGTAACATTATCAGTTGAGAAAGGCGAAATTTTTGGCATTATCGGTTTTAGTGGCGCTGGAAAGAGTACGTTATTACGCTTAGTAAATATGTTAGAGAGACCGACGGTAGGAACGATTTCAATAGATGATAAAGATATTACATCATTATCGACGAAAGAATTGCGTAAACTAAGACAAAGAATCGGAATGATTTTTCAAAGTTTTAATTTATTTAATTCAAGAACAGTATTTGGAAATATTGCTTATCCATTAAAGTTAGCGAAAGTACCAAAGAATGAGATAAAAGAAAGAGTAAATGAACTGCTGAAGTTTGTAGGGTTAGAAGATAAAGCAAACTATTATCCAGAGCAGCTATCAGGTGGGCAAAAGCAGCGTGTGGGCATTGCTAGAGCACTTGCGACATCGCCAGATATTCTTATATGTGATGAGGCAACATCAGCCTTAGATCCAGAAACGACGACAGAAATTCTAAACTTATTAAAGAAAGTAAATCGAGAATACAATTTAACAATTCTTCTTATTACACATGAAATGCATGTTGTGAAAGAAATTTGTCACCGTGTAGCTGTAATGGAGAAGGGGAAGGTTATTGAAGAAGGAAAACTGTTTGATGTTTTCACGCAACCAAAAACAAAGACGACTCAAAACTTTGTACGTTCTGTCATTAATGATCATTTACCGGAAAGTGTTCTAGCGAAAATTCAAAATGGTGGTCAAATTTATCGTCTAACATTTACTGGTGAGGAGACAGGACAGCCGGTACTATCATATATCGCAAAAAACTATAACGTCGATGTAAATGTACTGTACGGAAATATTATTGAACTTCAAAATGTGCTATTTGGAAATCTTCTTGTAGAGTTGCAAGGTGAGCAGAGGGAAATTCAAAAAGCATTACAACATCTAAGACTGCAAGTGCAGCTGAAGGAGGTAGAAGCTCATGCGAGTTGATTGGAGTATATTTTGGCCGCGCATACTAGATGCGACGGGGGATACCCTCTTAATGGTAATTGTAACCCTTATATTCGCTACAATTCTGGGTATACCTCTAGGTTTACTTTTATATGTAACGAGAAAAGGAAACTTTTTAGAAAATAAATGGGTCTTTTCTATTCTTAACATCATAATTAATACAATTCGTCCGGTACCATTCATTATCTTTTTAGTAGCCTTAAGTCCACTAACAAGAAGTGTTATCGGAACGACGATTGGAACAGCAGCGGCAATTTTCCCGATGACGTTAGTCGCATCAATTGGTATTGCTAGAATGGTTGAAACAAACCTTGTTTCCGTTCCGAAAGGAGTAATTGAAGCAGCGCAAGCAATGGGCGCCTCACCAATTAGAATTGTTTTTGAAATCCTTGTACCAGAAGCGTTAGCACCATTAATCTTAGGTGTCACATTTATGACAGTTGGTTTAATTGAATTCTCTGCAGTTGCTGGGCTTGTCGGTGGTGGCGGTCTTGGTGACTTGGCAATGACATATGGTTATCAACGTTTTGATACATCAGTTATGTTCGTAACGGTCGTGTTACTTATCATTCTCGTACAGATAGCTCAAAATTTAGGAAACTACTTTGCGAAAGTCTTGTTACGCAGATCATAAAAAGGAAGAGAGGAAAAGAAAATGAAGAAAATTTTAGCATTTGCATTATCAGCGATTGTAGGAGTCTCAGCATTAAGCGGCTGCTCAAGTGGAGACACGGGTGCAGGAGCGAAAGAAAAAGTAGTTCGCGTCGGTGTAACTGGAACGGATGGAGACGCTTGGGAAATTTTGAAGAAAAAAGCTGAAAAAGAAGGGATTAAGATTAAACTGGTCGAGTTCTCTGATTACACAACGCCAAATAAAGCGTTAGCTGATGGAGATATTGAATTAAACTCATTCCAGCATATTGCTTTCTTAGAGCAATTTAAAAAAGAGCATAAGTTAGATATTACAGCTGTTGGTACAACGCAAATTGCGCCAATGGGTTTATACTCTGAAAAATATAAGAAAGCAAATGAAATCCCAGATGGTTCAGAAATTGCAATTCCAAACGATCCAACGAACCAAGCACGGGCATTAAAACTTCTTGATGCAGCTGGATTATTAAAGCTTAAAAAAGACTTTGGTCTATTTGGAGATCCAAGTGGTATTGCTGAAAATCCGAAGAAATTAAAAATTACACCGGTTATCGCACAGCAAACACCTCGTGTGTTAAAAGATGTAGCGGCATCAGTTATTAATAACGGTGTTGCTGGTCAAGCTGGATTAGATCCAGCGAAGGATCCTATTTTCTTAGAAGATCCAAAGAATGAAAATGCAAAGCCATATATTAATATTTTTGCAGCTCGTAAGAAAGATAAAGATGATCCAACATTGAAAAAAGTAATTGAACTATATCATTCAAAAGAAGTAACAGACGCAATTAAGAAAGAAACAAATGATGGTTCCATTTCAGTAGATCTTTCACTTGATGAGCTTGAAAAAATCGTAAAATAATCATTGGGTTTAATGGACTAACAGAAGGAACCCCTCCGCTGTTAGTTCGTTCAACATATAAACTTAACAAACAAACCCTAATTCTGTACCTTCCAATTTTGTATAACATAGAATCCAATGTTTGTTAAGTAGAGTGATAGACCAGGAATTTTCCTGGTCTTTTTTTATGAATGAAAGTAGCTAGCGAACAGTAAGGTGATCCAAATTATAATGGGATAAGAAAATAAGCTGAAAAGGAGTGTAATTACGAATTGCTTTGGATGAATTAAGTGTTTTTTTGATAAAAAAAAGAAAATAGAAAAGAGAGTAATGAAAAATGCTGATATTACGCCGGGGTTATAAGAGCGATAAATGAAAAACAAAATAATATGTTGAACAGAGTTGAAGAAGATGGCCCCTTGTATAAAAATAATCCAGCATATAGAAGACAAGAAGTTAAGTTGATATAGAAAGACGATAAGTAATACAAAGATTGTTAATACGGAAATGGCGATGAAAAATTGTTGGCTAGTTATAAGACGGATTGAAAATTGATTAGCAAGGTATTGTGGCATTTGGAAAGCTTCTTCAAGGTTATGAATGAAAAATAATAAGGGAATGATCCAGAATATAGTAGTGGAATGTTTTTTCATCAATTTACATCACTCCAATAAAGTATAGAAAGCCTAAAAAAAGGCCCTCTATACAGAGATGGTTATTCAATTATGATATTTTTTAAATTAACTTCATGATGCTCTCGTTCTTTCAGATAAGCAGCTAGTTCCTCTTGTAAAATATTTAATATTTGCTTAGCTGATTGTTGGATTGGATTAGGTAGCTCTTCTAATATATGCATCCCGACTTTTACTTTTGTACGAATTACCCTTCGTAGTAATTCCTCATGCATGTACTACACCTCCAAACCGAATATTTAGTACATCTTCTTCAAATTTTGCTCCTTGAATAGAAAGGTGTGTTAATGTTTTTGGTAACGTGATGTTCCGTTTAACAGAACCCGCTCGAATAATAAGTTCATCACCTTTTTGATTTAAGGAAAGTTCACTTTTGTTTGAGAAGGGAATGGACAGAACGAAAATATACTCATCGCCATCCTTTTTTACATATTGAGTGCGCCCGTTAAATTTTACTTCTGTAGGGGAATGATCAGTTTTAAATAAAGAATCTCCTACACGTTCTAACATAGACAAACCAACAACTTCTTGTTCAAACATTGGAGCTTCGTAAATAGGAAGGGGTTGAAAACTATCTTTAATTAATGTTTTATATTTCTTCTGTGTATCTTTCCATGCCTGAAAATAAGGATCGGTGACAGTGTTAGGGATGACGCGGTTAATCATAATGGCATCTACGTTATAATCGTATAAATTCAAATAAGTAAAGCTGCGCTGGGCTTCTTTAATGACCATTTTTTCAGGATTTACAACGATGCGGATACTTGTTACTTCTCGATTTGATAAAATATCTCTCATTTCTCCGAGCTGTTCAAGTGTACTTGTTAATTCGTCCATAATATCGTCGGTTGGAAGAGGGACACCAAGGAGTGGTTGAGCTACAGGACGAACGACTTTTAAAACTTTTCTTTTAATAGGAAATAATTTTTCCATCCACCAGCCGAGCATGTCTGGAAAGCTTAGCATTGCTAATGTTTCTCCTGTAGGGGCACAATCAATAATGATAACATCATATGTGTCTTGCTTATAATAATCGAGTACGCGAAGTAGGCTAATTAAATCTTCCATACCGGGAAACATCGTTAATTCTTCTGTTGTAATATCATCAGCTGCTTTAGAAGTGAAGAGTAGTGTAATATATTTCTGTAATTTTCCCCAGCCTTTTTCCATTTCATAAATCGTATTAATTTCTTGTGCCCACAAATTTTCACGAATTTCTAGTGGTTCAGAAGATAGCTTTATACCAAATGAATCTCCTAAACTATGAGCAGGATCTGTGCTCATTACTAATGTTTTTAATCCTTGTTTCGCACTTTGAATTGCTGTTGCTGCTGAAATGCTAGTTTTTCCTACGCCGCCTTTACCTGTATACAAGATAATTCTCATCATTCATATCCCCTTTGTTTCGAATGTCGAATATTACGAGTGTCGAAGTAAATGGTTGAATAAAAACCCAGATAGGGTTTTATTCAATCGGAATGTTTTTCATTTTAGGTGTAGAAATCTTTTCTTCTGTTTTTTGCTGTGACGTAGCGATGTGATTCATGATTTTTTGGAAGATTTGTAGTAAGAATGCTTTTTCTTCTTCTGATAATGCTTCTGTTACTAAGCTAAAGTAATGGGCCGCATTTTGTTTTACTTCTTGAACGAGCATTACGCCGTTTTCTGTTAACCGAATTAATACAATACGTCGGTCATTTTCATCACGGTAGCGTTCAATATATCCCTTTTTTACAAGGCGATTTACAACGCCCGTTGTTGTACTCATCGGTATATCAAGAAGATCAGCAATTTTCGTCATTGTAATATCTGTATTTCGTTCCATCCAAAGTAAACAAAATACTTCTGTTTTAGAAAGTGTTAAATCTAGGCTTACCCATTCTTCAGGATAGAAAAGTTTCTTGGCGTTATCTAGCAGTAAGTCTAAAAAATGTTCATATTGCAACAATTAATTCCACTCCCGTATATTTCGAGGTTCGTAATATTTATTTTTATTTTATGTAGAATAGAAATAATTGTCAATGATTTTAATTGTTTTTTCAGATTAGGCAGAAAACTTTCTTTAAAATAGTATTCTTTTATGATAGATTTATAAATATAAAACGAGAATTTACATAAAAATCCATCATGGTAAATATACTTATCTATAATGGGTATGCAGCTAACGAGGGGGAGAACGATGAGAAGACGTAATACGCAAGCGTTCACGTTTTTAGCATGGACTTCATTTGTTTGTGCGCTTTCAGGTATGCTAATTGGGATTTATACGTTAGATGAAACGCTTAGTGTAAAAGGATACTATTTAATTGGAACATTATTTTTAACGATGTCTTGTTTTGTATTACAAAAAACAATTCGTGATAATGAAGAAGATAACGAGAGATTTCCGAAAAATAAACCGTTAGATAAAGAGTAAATTGTAAAGAAAGGCATTTGCCTTTCTTTTTTTATGTAAAAATGGCGTAAGTACTCTGTGTTGACTTGCTTGAAGTACTGAAAATTTGGTATCATCAATAGTATTGTAGATTGAACGATATATTATGGAGGTGGCCTAGCCGTGTCAAGAATTTCCGTTGAGAATGTAAAGCACGTAGCACATTTAGCACGTCTTGCAATTACTGATCAAGAAGCAGAAAAATTTCAAAAACAACTAGATGCAATTGTTACATTTGCAGAACAGTTAAATGAATTAGATACAACAGATGTAAAACCAACAACTCATGTATTAACTATGAAAAATGTTATGCGTGAAGATGTACCAGAAAAAGGTTTACCAGTCGAAGAAGTATTAAAAAATGCACCGGATCACAAAGATAATCAAATCCGTGTTCCAGCAGTATTAGAATAGAGGAGGGGAATTTCGATGTCATTATTTGATCATTCAGTATCAGAGTTACATAAGAAGTTAAACAACAAAGAAATTTCCGTTACGGATTTAGTAGAAGAATCTTACAAACGTATTGCGGATGTTGAAGATAACGTAAAAGCTTTTCTTACATTAGATGAAGAAAATGCACGCGCAAAAGCGAAAGAATTAGATGCAAAAATCGGCGCTGAAGATAATGGTTTATTATTCGGTATGCCAATTGGTGTAAAAGATAACATTGTAACTAACGGTCTTCGTACAACTTGTGCGAGCAAAATGTTAGCAAACTTCGATCCAATTTATGATGCGACAGTTGTGCAAAAGCTAAAAGCTGCTGACACAATTACAATCGGTAAATTAAACATGGACGAGTTCGCAATGGGTTCTTCAAATGAAAACTCAGGATTCTACGCTACGAAAAACCCATGGAACTTAGATTACGTTCCGGGCGGATCTAGTGGTGGTTCTGCAGCAGCTGTAGCAGCAGGAGAAGTACTATTCTCTCTAGGTTCTGATACGGGTGGTTCTATCCGTCAGCCAGCTGCATATTGCGGTGTTGTAGGTTTAAAACCAACTTATGGACGCGTATCTCGTTACGGATTAGTAGCATTCGCATCTTCACTTGACCAAATCGGACCGATTACACGTACAGTAGAAGACAATGCATACTTATTACAAGCTATTTCAGGTATTGACCGCATGGATGCAACTTCTGCAAACGTTGAAGTTGGAAACTATTTAGCTGGTTTAACAGGCGATGTTAAAGGTTTACGCATTGCTGTACCGAAAGAATACTTAGGCGAAGGTGTTGGCGAAGAAGCTCGTGAGTCAGTACTAGCTGCTTTAAAAGTATTAGAAGGTATGGGCGCAACTTGGGAGGAAGTATCGCTTCCACACTCTAAATACGCTCTAGCAACGTATTACTTACTATCTTCTTCTGAAGCATCTGCGAACCTTTCACGCTTTGATGGCGTGCGTTACGGTGTTCGTTCTGATAATGTAAATAACTTATTAGATCTTTACAAAAACACACGTAGTGAAGGTTTCGGTGATGAAGTTAAACGTCGTATTATGCTTGGTACATTTGCGCTTAGCTCTGGTTACTATGATGCATATTACAAGAAAGCACAACAAGTACGTACATTAATTAAAAACGACTTTGAAAATGTATTTGCTAACTATGATGTTATTATTGGACCAACAACGCCAACTCCGGCATTTAAAGTGGGCGAAAAAGTTGATGATCCAATGACAATGTATGCAAATGACATTTTAACAATCCCAGTAAACTTAGCGGGTGTTCCAGCGATTTCTGTTCCATGTGGATTCGGTGCTAACAACATGCCACTTGGTCTACAAATCATTGGTAAACACTTCGATGAAGCGACAATTTACCGCGTTGCACATGCGTTTGAGCAAGCAACAGACTATCATACAAAAAAAGCAAGTCTGTAAGGAGGCGAGCATAGATGAATTTAGAAACAATTATTGGTTTAGAGGTTCACGTTGAGTTAAAAACAAATTCGAAAATTTTCTCTGCGAGTCCAACAGAATTCGGAGCGGAGCCAAATACACAAACAAGTGTAATTGACTTAGGATACCCAGGGGTACTTCCTACTTTAAATAAAGAAGCAGTTAACTTTGCAATGAAAGCTGCAATGGCATTAAACTGTGAAATCGCAACGGAAACGAAGTTTGACCGTAAAAACTATTTCTATCCAGATAACCCGAAAGCTTACCAAATCTCTCAATTTGATAAGCCAATTGGTGAAAATGGTTGGATTGAAATCGAAGTAGACGGTAAAAAGAAACGTATCGGTATTACACGTCTTCATTTAGAAGAAGATGCTGGTAAATCAACGCATACAGCTGATGGTTCATTAGTAGACTACAACCGTCAAGGTATGCCTTTAATCGAGATCGTATCTGAGCCAGATATGCGTACGCCAGAAGAAGCATATGCATACTTAGAGAAGTTAAAATCAATCATTCAATACACTGGTGTATCTGATTGTAAGATGGAAGAAGGTTCCTTACGTTGTGATGCGAACATTTCCCTTCGTCCAGTTGGACAAGAGAAGTTCGGTACAAAAGCGGAACTGAAAAACTTAAACTCATTCACTTACGTACAAAAAGGTCTTGAGCATGAGCAAGTGCGCCAAGAAAAAGAACTGTTATCTGGTGGCATCATCCAACAAGAAACACGTCGTTATGATGAAGCAACAAAGAAAACAATCTTAATGCGTGTGAAAGAAGGATCTGACGATTACCGTTACTTCCCGGAGCCAGACTTAGTTGAACTTTACATCGATGATGAGTGGAAAGAAGCAGTTCGAGCTTCTATTCCAGAACTTCCAGATGCACGTAAAGCTCGCTACGTTGCAGAATTAGGCTTACCAGCTTATGATGCACACGTGTTAACATTAACGAAAGAGATGTCTGATTTCTTTGAAGCAACTGTTGCAGACGGTGCTGATGCGAAATTAACATCGAACTGGTTAATGGGTGAAGTACTTGCATACTTAAACAAACAACAAAAAGAATTAAAAGACGTTGCATTAACGCCTGCTGGTTTATCTAAAATGGTTCAATTAATTGAAAAAGGTACAATTTCTTCTAAAATCGCGAAGAAAGTATTTAACGAATTAATTGAAAAAGGTGGAGACCCAGAAGAAATCGTTAAAGCGAAAGGTCTTGTTCAAATTTCTGACGAGGGTACACTTCGTAAAGTTGTAACAGAAATTCTTGATAATAATGAGCAATCTATCGAAGACTTTAAAAACGGTAAAGACCGTGCAATTGGCTTCTTAGTTGGTCAAATTATGAAAGCTACAAAAGGACAAGCAAATCCACCACTTGTTAACAAAATCTTACTTGAAGAGATTAATAAGCGATAATAGTAGTGACTTTTAAAGATTAAGCAGAAAAACACCCGTACATGGGTGTTTTTCTAGGTTAATCAAACGTTTGTTTAAATGAGACAAAATCGTTTAAACAAACGTTTGATTAACTGTCAAAAGTGGAAAAATGTTTGTATAGCAACTATGGTATGATAGTTGCAAAAAGGTGGGAATAATGATAAATCTAAACATAGAGGTTTTTTTCATCTCATGAAATAATAGATAGTTGTTATTCGTTATATGTAAATTTTTATGGAAGAATGGATAGAAATAAAGTGAAACTTTAATCAGTAGGAGGTTCATCCACCATTGATTATTAGCCCTCACCAATCGGGCATTTACTGCCCGCAAATAGCGGGATAAATTTTGGAGTCAAATAAAAAACCATTGAAATGAATATTTACTTTTGATGGACTACACGAATCGGGTTCTTACTGCCTGTTTGAGCGGGATAAAAGAAGGATAGCAAGATGAGAGGAGGTAGGCATGGGAATACTGAATAGAAGTTCAGTATGTTCTTTTTCGATACATAAAGAAATTTCCTGTGCTAATAAATGATGAAGCGAGCAAGAATTATTTATAATCCTACTTCGGGGCGTGAGCTATTTAAGAAGAGCTTACCAGAAGTATTACAAAAATTAGAACAAGCTGGCTATGAGACATCTTGTCATGCGACAACGGGTCCTGGAGACGCTACTGTGGCGGCGAGGCAAGCTGCGGATCGTAAGTTTGATGTTGTTATTGCGGCTGGTGGCGACGGTACATTAAATGAAGTAGTAAACGGTTTAGTTGGGCATGAATTCCGTCCGAAATTTGGAATTATTCCAGTTGGAACGACAAATGACTTTGCACGTGCAATTGGTGTACCTCGTTCTATTGAAGAGGCAGCAGATATTATTTGCGAAGGAAAAACAGTGCCATTAGACCTTGGTAGAGCGAACGATACATATTTTATTAACATCGCTGGTGGCGGTCGTATTACAGAATTAACATACGAAGTACCGAGTAAGTTAAAGACAGTATTAGGACAACTTGCTTATTACCTAAAAGGTATCGAGATGTTACCATCATTGCATCCGACATATGTTGAAATTGAGTATGATGGAAAGTTACTACAAGAAGAAATTACGATGTTTTTAATTACGAATACCCGTTCAGTAGGTGGATTTGAAAAGGTAGCACCGTATGCATCTATTAACGATGGGTTATTTGACCTATTAGTACTGAAAAAAGGTTCTATCGCTGATTTAATTAAAGCAGCAACACAAGCACAACGTGGTGAACATATTAATAATCCAAAAGTGTTATATACACAAGCGAACCGAATTAAAGTACATTCACCAGATAAACTAATGATTAATTTAGATGGTGAGTATGGTGGAGATGCACCGATGGAATTCGAAAATATATATCATTGTTTAGAACTATTTGTTCCTGAACATCAAGAGGATGCCCTGTAAAGGCATCCTTTTTACTTTGTTAAAATGAATTGTAAATTGGGAGTTAGTTTGATTTTTATGGTATTTTTACAATTCTTTTATTTTACATCCATACTTTATTGATACACTGGAAGAGATAAGAAATGAGAGGTAGGGTGCTATGGAGAAGGTAAAGGCGATATTATTTGATAAAGATGGGACATTAATGGATTTTCATTCAATATGGATAAAAGTAGCTGAAGAACTTGTAGCTGAATGTATAAGTTTATATCATTTACCAAGTACAATGCGGCAAACCTTATTAGAAGAGATTGGTGTAGAGGGAGCATTTGTTAATCCGAGGAGTGCAATAGCTGCTGGAACAAGCCTTGATGTAGCGAAGGGGCTTTGTAATTATATTGAGTCTGCTAGAGAAGAAGAGATGCATCATTGGGTAAGTGAGAAGTTATTTTCCCTTATGTATGAGCATCGTTCGCATATGAAAATGACAGCAGATTTACCGAAAGTGTTACAGGCATTAAAAGATAAAGGATTTATATTAGGGGTTGTCACGGCGGATGATTTCGCACCAACAGAATTATTTTTAAGACAATATAAGTTGGAGAACTTTTTTGATTATATTATAGCCTCGGATACATTCCCTGCGCAAAAACCAGATAAAAAGATTATAGAAGTGTTTTGTGAGAAATTTAATTTAGCATCATGTGAGGTTGCGGTTGTTGGAGATACGCCAACTGATTTACATTTAGCCAAAAATGGCGATTGCTATGCAATTGGGGTGCTATCTGGTACGGGAGACCGTCCAACATTAGAACCACTTTCTGATTTAGTGTTAGATTCTGTTGGAGAGTTTATTTCTCAATCGGGTGAGTTTTTCTGGGAGAAAGAAAAGTCTAATGTGTAAGGAAAATAAGTCTATAAAGACTCTTAATGAGTCTTTATAGACTTATTTTTTATGCCTGGATACAAAGAATATAGGATAAATGCTAGAAAAGAAAGTTGGCATACATTTTGCAATAAAAAGAGAAAACAATGTAAAGAAAAGGATGGGGTACGCAATGAACACAAAAAAATTTGCTAAAGTAAATGAACAAATTCCAGGACCGAAAGCGGCATCTTTATTAGAACGCCGTCAAAATATAGTACCAAAAGGAGTAAGTAACGGCATCCCAACGTTTGTACAATCTGCAAATGGTGCTCTTGTAACAGATGTTGATGGTAATCAGTACATTGATTTTGCAGGAGCAATCGGGACAATTAACGTAGGGCATTGTCATCCAGCGGTTAAAGAAGCGCTCCATAAACAAGTCGATCAATACATTCATACTGGATTTAATGTCATGATGTATGAGCCATATATTGAATTAGCGGAAAAGCTTGCGGCATTGGCACCAGGAAGTTTCGATAAGCAAGTCCTCTTTTTAAATAGTGGTGCAGAAGCAGTTGAGAACGCGGTGAAGATCGCTCGTAAATATACGAAGAGACCTGGTATTATCGCATTTTCTAAAGGTTTCCACGGGCGTACATTAATGACAATGACGATGACAAGTAAAGTGAAGCCATATAAATTTGGGTTTGGTCCCTTTGCTCCAGAAGTATATAAAGCACCATTTCCATACGAATACCGTCGCCCAGAGGGATTAACGGAAGAGCAGTATGATGATTTTATTATTGAAGAGTTTAAGAACTTCTTCATATCGGAAGTAGCACCAGAAACAATTGCAGCTGTTGTAATGGAACCTGTTCAAGGGGAAGGTGGATTTATCGTCCCAAGTAAGAAATTTGTTCAAGAAGTACGCCGCATTTGTTCAGAGAACGGCATCTTATTTGTAGCGGATGAAATACAAACAGGCTTTAGTCGTACAGGAAAATATTTTGCAATTGATCACTATGATGTCGTTCCAGATTTAATTACAGTGTCTAAATCGTTAGGTGCTGGTGTACCGATAAGTGGTGTCATTGGACGTAAAGAAATTATGAATGAGTCTGCACCAGGTGAACTTGGTGGAACGTATGCAGGAAGTCCACTAGGATGTGCGGCTGCATTAGCTGTTCTCGATGTAATAGAAAATGAGAAATTAAATGATAGAGCGATAGAATTAGGAAAAGTCGTAATGAACCGATTCGAAGAGATGAAAAATAAATATCATTGCATCGGCGATGTGCGTGGGTTAGGTGCAATGTGTGCATTTGAGGTCGTTCAAGATTGTAAGACGAAAGCACCTGACAAAACGTTAACGGCTAATCTATGTGCAGAAGCAAATAAGCGTGGGTTACTGTTATTATCAGCAGGAACATATGGAAATGTTATCCGTGTGTTAATGCCTTTAGTTATTACAGATGAGCAACTTGAAGAAGGATTAACAATAATTGAAGAATCGTTGCAAGCTTGTTATGAACAAACAAACATCGCTCGCGTTTAAAAACTGAAGTATAAATAGCAAACATTCTAGCTGACTCTATATTAAATGCAGAAAATTCACTTTATAATAAAGGTAGTGAAGTGGATCGATGGATTTGAAGTTAGGGGTGGCTAGGATGGTTGCAGAAAAGGAACGAGTGTTAATGGATTTAAAAGATGTATTTGAATATGCGTTTGACGAAATTTTTGTTACAGATGAGCAAGGGATCGTTGTGCGTGTAAATAGTACATGTGAAAGGCACTACCAACTAGCTGCCGAAGAGTTAGTTGGTAAGCATGTAAAAGAACTACAAAAGGATGGAATCTTTTATCCATCAGCGACATTAGAAGTGATTGAAAAAAAGAGGCCAATTGAACTCGTTCAAACTACAAAATCAGGAGAGTATTTACACGTTCGTACAAGGCCTGTTTTTGATGATGAGGGAAATTTAAGAAGAGTGATTAGTTATTCTCGCGACCTTACTGAACTCTATCAATTACGTCAAAAGGTAGAGGAAATGGATAATCAGCTAAAAACATATAAAAAAGAATTAAGAGAAACATATGAGCATGAAGGACTGATTTTTAAAAGTCTAGCTATGCAAAAAATAGTCGATACAATCAAAAAAGTATCTGTAGTGGATAGTACTGTTCTCGTTTTAGGCGAGACTGGAGTAGGAAAAAGTCGATTGGTACGCCATTTACATGAAGTGAGTCACCGTAAGCATGAAAGTTTCTATGAAATTAATTGTGCGGCATTGCCAACTAATTTAATTGAATCAGAGCTTTTTGGATATTCAGGTGGATCTTTTACAGGTGCGAATCGTGAAGGGAAAAAAGGACTATTAGAATCCGCGCATAAAGGAACTCTTTTTTTAGATGAAATCGGTGAAATGCCGATTGAAATTCAAGCAAAGCTTTTGCAAGTATTGCAAGAAAAAACATTTCGTCCTATAGGGGGAAGAGAATTAAAAAAAGTGGATGTTCGAATTGTGGCGGCAACAAATAGAGATTTAAGTATGATGGTGAAACAAGGAACATTTCGGAAAGATTTATACTATCGTTTGAATGTCATTCCAATTGCAATTCCCCCGCTTAGGGAAAGAACAGAAGATATTTTACCGCTTATTTATCATTACTTGCAGCACTTTAATAAAAAATACGGACGTGATGTGAAACTAGCGCCGAGTACGTTACAAATGTTTGTTGGATATCCGTGGGAAGGAAACAATAGAGAAATAGAGAATGTAATTGAGAGAATTGTTATTACTGTCGATGATGTTGTAACGGTAGAGGATTTGCCACTCTCTATGCAAGAGGTTGCAGTTGAACAATCGGGGCAAAGCCTTTATAAAATGCTGGAAGAGGTAGAGAGAAATATTATTCTTAAAGCGTATAAAACGTATGGATCAAGTTATAAAGTAGCTGAGTTTTTGCAAATTAGTCAATCTGCTGCTACTAGGAAAATTAAGAAGTTCATAGAGGAGGAAGAAAACATTGGATAAAAAGGCGACTTTCGTAAGTATAGATAAAAAGGCGATGTATATAAATGGTGAGTGGATTACACTACAAGAACAAATTGAAGTAAATAATCCTGCGACGAAGGAAATATTTGCAACTGTACCAAAAGGCGGAGTAACAGAGGCAAAGCAAGCTGTTGATGCTGCACATGAAGCTTTTAAAACGTGGTCTAAGTTAACGGCAGCAGATCGTGCAACGAAGTTAAAAAAGTGGTTCATGCTTATTGATAAAAATAAAGAAGAGATCGCAGCGCTTATGACGAAGGAACAAGGAAAGCCGTTTGCAGAAGCGCTTGGTGAAGTAAATTATGCAAATAGTTTTGTTGAATGGTATGCAGAAGAAGGGAAACGTGTATATGGTGAAATGATTCCTGCTTCTCATCCGAATAAGCGCATTTTAGTTATGAAGCAACCAGTTGGCGTTATGGCAGCTATTACACCTTGGAACTTCCCAGCTGCTATGATTACGAGAAAGGTAGCCCCAGCGCTTGCAGCAGGCTGTACAGCCGTTGTGAAACCGGCAAGTCAAACGCCGCTAACTGCATTGAAATTAGCGGAATTAGCCCATGAAGCAGATATTCCAAAGGGCGTAATCAATATCGTAACAGGTAGTGCAAAAGCAATTGCTGATACATGGATGGAAGATAGTCGCGTTCGAAAAGTGTCCTTTACAGGGTCAACGGAAATTGGGAAAGAGTTAATGGCTAGTGCGGCGCAAACGATGAAAAAAGTTTCACTTGAGTTAGGTGGTCACGCTCCGTTTATCGTAATGAATGATGCAGATTTAGATAAAGCAGTAGAAGCGGTGATTGGTTCGAAATTCCGTAACGCAGGACAAACGTGTATATGTACAAACCGAGTATTCGTTCAAGAAGAAGTATACGAAGTATTTGTAGAGAAGTTCCAAAAGGCAGTAGGGCAGTTGAAAGTAGGAGACGGTTTCGGTGACGGAACGACTGTTGGGCCACTTATTGATGAGAATGCAGTTTCAAAAGTACAAGAACATATTGAAGATGCTATTCAAAAAGGTGGAACAGTTTTATATGGTGGTCAAAAGGTCGCAGAGTTAGAGGGACATTTCATTCAACCGACTGTAATTGGGTTGGCAAATGATACGATGCTTTGTATGAATGAAGAAACATTTGGGCCAGTGGCACCAGTTGCGAAATTCAAAACAGTTGATGAAGTAATCGAACGTGCAAATAATACACCATACGGTTTAGCTGCGTATATTTTCACGAAAGACATTAGCCAAGCATTCCAAATTAGTGAAGCGTTAGAGTACGGTATTATCGGTCTAAACGACGGTCTTCCATCAGTTGCACAAGCACCATTCGGTGGATTTAAAGAAAGTGGTATCGGCCGTGAAGGAGGCCATTTCGGCATCGAGGAATATTTAGAAATTAAATATATTTCATTGGGACTATAAGTAGTATACTAGAATCTCTATAAGGTAACAGAGAAGGAGATTCTAGTATGGTATATTGGCTATTATTACTTGTTACAATTATTTTTGAAGTAGCTGGAACAATTGCGATGAAACTATCAAATGGTTTAACAAAGCTCGTTCCAAGTGTACTGATTTTCGTGTTTTATGGAATTTGTTTCAGCGTGTTCGCCATCGTTGTGAAAAAGATCCATTTAAGTATTGCTTATGCTATTTGGTCTGGCGTTGGAACATTACTTATTACAATCATTAGTGTGTACTTTTTTAAAGAGCATATTAGTTTATTTCAAGCATTTTGTATTCTTTTTATTGTTTTGGGTGTCATTGGGCTTAAGGTTTCATCGGCATCATGAAAGCTATCTTTTGTAGAAGATAGCTTTTTTCTATTTGTGCAGTTAGCAATTAATACGACAAAATATGACAAGAAAGCGTAAAGCATTTTGTTATGATACATATGAAATATTGTCTTATGTGGGGGAAAGAGTATGTTAAAAAAGGTGAGTCAAATTGTTTTAATTTTTGGCATAGCTTTTAGTTTAAGTGCTTGCACTGAGACTAAAGATAGTAATGAAAGTAAACAAGAAGATGTTCAAGATAAAGTGTATAAAATAGGGGAGACAGTAGACGTAGATGGTTTGCAAGTAACTATCGATTCAGTTAAATTAGGATATCCGGATTATGATGAGGATAAAAAGAAAGAGGAGATTTTGGGGATTATTTTCAAAGTAGAAAATAATAGTAAAAAGGAAATACCTTTTGCATTTTATGAATTTGAGATTACCGATAAGAAAGGTACAAGATTTAAAGAATATAATAACCCTGATAGCTTTATTAGTAAAAAGTTAGCACCAGAAGAAAAAATTCAAGATATCATGCTATTTGACGTAGCGAAAGAAAATACGTATATCGCTACGTATAGACCAGAGTTTACGCGTGAAAATAGAACAATAAAATTTGAATTGAAACCAAATAAATAAAGAAACACATTGGATTATCCAATGTGTTTCTTTATGGTAATAAATTTAAAACGCCCAGTTACCTTTACGGAAGATAGGTTCATGTCTGCCATCAGCAGTAATACCGTCAATATCAAGCTCAGCTGATCCAATCATGAAGTCGTTGTGTGTAATACTAGCGTTTGCGCCGTTTTCAGCAAGTTCTTCTTTAGACATTGTTTTTCCGCCAACTAAGTTAAATGCGTAAGCATTTCCAATCGCAAGGTGGCAAGATGCATTTTCGTCAAATAGTGTATTGTAGAATAAAACATTTGTGTTTGAAATTGGTGAGTCATGAGGTACTAAAGCTACTTCCCCTAAGAAGTGAGAACCTTCATCTGTTTCTACTAAATGTTTTAAAGCTTCTTCACCAGCTTCAGCTTTATAGTCTACGATACGTCCGTTTTCAAATGTTAACGTGAAATTATCGATAATATTACCTGCAAATACTAACGGTTTTGTACTAGAAACTTGGCCGTTTACACCTGTTTTAAGTGGCATTGTAAATACTTCTTCAGTTGGAATATTAGCCATAAATGGTACGTTCTTTTCATTTAAGCTACCAGCACCAGCCCATACATGTTTTTCTGGAAGTTCGATTGTTAAATCTGTTCCAGGACCTGTATAGTGAAGAGCTTTATAATGCTTTTCGTTTAGGTAATCCACTTTTGTATGTAATGTTTCATCATGTTCTTTCCATGCTTCTACAGGATTTTCTAAATCAGCACGAGTAGCTTTGAAAATAGCATCCCATAACTTTGCTTCTTGTTCTTCTGGCGCTACGTCAGGGAATACTTTCGCAGCCCATTCTTTCGTAGGAACAGAAATGACACACCAGCTTACTTTATCTGCTTGTACGTAATCACGGTATACTTTCATTGCTTCTCCAGCTACTTTATGAGCTGTTGCGATACGCGATGGTTCTACACCTTTTAATAAATCAGGGTTTTCCGCATAGATAGACATAAATGCAGCGCCTTCTTTTGCTAATTCTTCACGAGCATGTGCTTTCCAAGATGGAAATTCAGCGAAAGCTTCTTCAGGAGCTAGATCGAATTTTAAGCGTGTTAACGTCTCATCATTCCAATCTACATATACGTGTTTTGCACCAGATTTATATGCTTTTTCTGTAACGAGGCGTACAAATTGTACAGCTTCAAGAGGTGCACTAATTGATAAAGTTTGTCCAGGTTGAATATTAACACCAACATTAACTGCAAGAGCAGCATATTTCTCTAACGTTTGTTCAAATGACATATGTATAATCTCCTTTAATTTGAAAGATTTCTTACTATATATAATACAAGAAAATTCTAAAAATATATATAAATATAAAGTAAAAAGAGAGCTCAAAATGTATTGAGCCCTTATATTTACTTAATTGAAGAAGCAAACTGCTCTACAGTCGTTGTATGGTGTATACGAACGCGCTTCATCTTTAACAATTCATCAGGTTCACCCTTCGTAATGAATTGCCCAGGCTTTGTCGTCGTCGCAAATTGATAATACTTCTTCGTTTCTGCAACAACCTTATCATCTACATGACCGAATGGATAAGCAATCGCGATAACAGGCTTACCTGTTATTTTTTCTAGCTTTTCTTTTGAACCTTTTAACTCTTCCTCATAGTTTGTAATTTTCGGTAAGTCTGCATGTGTTGCAGTATGAGATTGCACCGAGAAAATGCCGGAATCAACCATTTCTTTTATTTCAGAAGTAGACAATGCTCCTTCTACATCAACGTTATCAACAATCATATATTCTGTTGCTGCCGGTTTAAAAGTATCATCTTTTAGCTTTTGTAAAATGCGAAATGCATTCATATTATTTTTCATACCGTCATCAAATGTAACGAAAATCGGTTTATTTACTGTATTTATATCGCCCCAGCGTTCAAACGTTAAAAGCGTATAACCATTGTCCTTTAAATGTTTCATTTGTGCTTCAAAGTTAGCTGGTGATACGAATAAATCTTTAATGCCTTGACCATGATAATCATCAATTGCGTGATACATAAGAACAGGAACCTTTTGTTCGAAAGTAATAGTAGATTTCGTAAGCGGGATTGTTTTCCCATCTTCTTTCATTCCTGTTGCTTCAATTTGGAACTCACCGCGTTTTCCTTCAAATTCCTTTATATCAAAAGGAAGTGTGAATTGTTTCTCTTTTTCTTTAGAAGAAAAAGATTTAGCACTTTCCTTGCCATCAGCTGTGCGCCAAATTTTATATTGTACTTCATTTAAAGAATCTTTTATGTCTGTAATATGAATACTTGTGTTTGTAGATTCGTGTGTAACTGAATTATGTGAGATTTTACCTTGTTCTTGCACAGTCTCTTCTTGTTTCTTAATCCCTTGAGCCGTTTTCTCTTTTTTAGGTTCTGGACTTACATTGTTAGTATTACAGCCTGCTAGAATGGCAGACGTACATAAAGCAATTGCTGCGTATTTTCTCATAAAAATCACCTTCTATTGTGTAGTATGTTGCATATTTACATTAAAATCCCCACCGCTATAAGAGTGGTGGGGATATACCCTTGTTCATCATATCATTTGAAGAAAATGAGGGGAATATGATTTTTAGGAGGTTATTAATGTAATAGATTAGTGACTTTGAATAGATGTATTTTTTTGTTTCTTATTAGAATTAATAATAATATAACCGACTACAAAGATAAGAGGAATAATGAAGACATAGATAGGCATTCCCCATACATAATAGCTTTTCAGCGTTAAGACTAGTAAATGTAAGAAATCGAAAATTGCGTGAGCTTTCATAATATCCTCCAATGGTTTTTTTTTTTTTTTTGAAAATTATAACATTTTAAACTTGTTATTTGTATAATTTGGAAAGTTATTTAAGCTAATTTTAAAGTAAGAAGAATACATATTAATATGCAATTTTGCATAAGGATATGTATTTTTATTAAAATATAAAGATTTTATACTATAATGAAAACCGCTATAAAACTAAGTAAGAATAATGTATGGAGTGGAGAATAGAAATGAAATATAAAAAAATAATATATATCTTTTTCATATCGCTATTTATAGTTGGTTGTCAAAGTGAAGTGAGTAAAGCGAATAGCGTGGAAGAGTATATTCCATCGCATCTTATGAATGCGGAAGTGACGGCGGATATTATGACACTTGAATTTCCTTATGAGATAAAAGAGAAATTAGAGAAAATCGGAAATAAAATGAGCGATAGTATTACAAATAATTTAGATTGGTATTTGAAGTATGCCGAAGAAGAAATTATACCGAAAAAACGTTTCCTTATCATCAAAACTTAGGTATTACAAAAGAAGAATATGATTTTATGATAGATAAAATGGATAATGCAGAATATATAAATACCAAAGACGGAAAACTCTTTTTTAAAAAGAAAGATCATGAAATTCAAATTCTCTCTGATGAAAATTTGAATCTAATTAAAAATATTCGAATTGATACAGAGAAGAATACAATTAAAACTCCTTTGGGAGAATGCGAATATGAAGGTGAAATCAAGGCGTCGGATGAACAAAAAGCTACTGGTCCATGGAGTGGGAAGATGTGGACTTTAAAAAGTAATGGATTGCTTTATCATTTTTCATTAGGAAAGTTAAAAAACATAAACAAATCTATCATTTACATTTCAATAAAAGGTATATATAAAGATAGGATTATCAATACAGAAGAAGCAGTTGAATTTCACTCGGTTTCATAAAGAATCAAAAAAATCACCTTACTCGTTAAAGTAAGGTGATTTTTTATTAAATAAACAATCCAGCGATTGTCGCAGATAAAATAGAAGCAAGTGTTGATGCAAATAGCATTTTCCAACCAAATTTAGAAACAACGCTTCCTTGTTTTTCAGAAAGGGCACGGATTGTACCAACGATTGCACCAATTTGGCTAATACTTGCAAAGCTAATTAAGAATACTGTAACGATTCCAACTGTACGTGGAGCTAATGTTGTAGCTGTGTCTTTTAAATCAAGGATTGCTACAAACTCATTTAAAACAATCTTCGTACCCATAATACCACCAGCTGGGATAATATCTTGAGTTGGAATACCCATTAAGAATGCGAATGGAGAAAGTACGTAACCGAAGATTTGTTGTAAAGTAATGGCATGTCCCATTGCGCCTGAAGCTGCACTAATTACGTAGTTTACAACTTCCATCACACCGATAAAGGCGATCATTAATGCGGCAACGATACCAGCTACTTTTAAACCATCAAGCGCACCGTTAATCATTGCACCGATAAAGCTGTCCCCGAATAGAGTTCTATCAAATTTTTGAATCACTTCATCTTCTTTCTTCGTATCAACTGGTGTTAATAACGAACAAACGATTAAGCTTGAGAATAAATTTAGCGGAAGAGCTGCTAGTACGTATTTTGCATCTAACATCATTACGTATGATGCTGTAACAGAAGCAGAAACGGAGCTCATCGCAGAACAACAAATGATAAACATACGGTTTTTATTGAAATGCTGTAAATCGTTTTTAATAACGATTAATGCTTCACTTGAACCGAAGAATACAGAGTTTACTGCGTGGAATGACTCAACGCGTGGTAAACCAGTAATTTTTGAAATAGCACCGCCGACAACGCGAACGATGAATGGTAAAACACCTAAATAACTAAAGATTGAAAGTAGTGCTGAGAAAAATACGATAATTAATAATACGTTTAAGAAAAAGACAAAATCTCTGTGAATTCCATTAAAGAGAAAATCGACACCTGTCGTACCAAGTTTAATTAGTTTGTTGAAAACTTTACTAATGAAAATAATGATTTGTTGACCAACCTTTGTAGCAAACATAAACCAACCGATTAAAATTTGGAAACCAATCATAATTGCAATTGCACGGAAGTTGATTTTACTTTTGTTGTTTGACAAAGCAAAACATAAACCTAACACGGCAAGAATACCGATAATGCTCATTACATATTGCATGTAGTTGCCCCTTTCAGAAGTTCGTATAAAGTTTGTACATAAAACGCTCGTTATATTACTAAAAATAAAAGAACGAGGTTTTATGTCATACGTAAGATGTCTGACCTTTTAGAAAAATAAAAATAAAAAAAGACCCATATGGATTCACTTTCATCTATGAGAGAAAGCTAATCAATATGAGTCCTTTTTTGCGCATAGGCTAATATTCATTAGTTTTCCCCATAGTCCAGCAATTTAAGGTTGCCGGGTAGAAACTCTCGATCCATATTATCAAGTATATATGAGGTAACATCGTCCGTATTAAATTAGTAGTAGCGTAACATTAACAGAGAAGTATCGTCAATAGCTTTTTTTCTTCCAATAGAAAAAGACCATATAAGTATGATAAAATGTAACGCAGTGTTATGAAAAAGAGAGGTCGGAAAATGAGTACTAAAATGACGCCACCAGTTGAGAAAAACGAGTTTATAGATGTAGTATTTGAAGATTTAACACATGATGGTGCCGGTGTTGCGAAAGTAAAGGGCTATCCTATTTTCGTTAAAAACGGATTACCAGGTGAAGAAGCGCAAATTAAAATTATTAAAGTGAAGAAAAACTTCGCATTTGGTCGTTTAATGAAGCTTCATACAGAAAGTCCATATCGTAAAGATGCTGAATGTCCAGTATATAATCAGTGCGGCGGTTGTCAGCTTCAGCACTTAACTTATGAAGGACAATTACAAGCGAAAGAAAAACAAGTACGTGACGTTATGCAACGTATCGGAGGACTAGGTGATGTTCCTGTTCATCCTGTACTTGGCATGGAAAATCCGTGGGTATATCGCAATAAAGCACAAGTACCAATCGGAGAACGTGAAGGCGGACTTGTAGCTGGTTTCTATCGCCAAGGAACGCATGATATCATTAATATGGAATCATGCTTAATTCAGGCAGAAGAAAACGATACATTAATTCAAGAAGTAAAACGTATTTGTGAAAAGCACGGTATCACTGCGTACAACGAAGAGCGTAACAAAGGAACACTTCGTCACGTAATGGCTCGTTACGGACAAGTAACAGGGGAAATTATGCTTGTCTTCATTACACGTACAGCAGAATTGCCGAACAAAAACGCAATCATTGAAGAAATTGCAGCGAAATTCCCAGAAGTAAAATCCATTGTTCAAAACGTAAATACGAAGCGTACGAATGTAATCTTCGGAGATAAAACGACAGTACTGTACGGATCAGAATATATTTATGACTTTATCGGTGACATTAAATTTGCGATTTCAGCACGTTCATTCTATCAAGTAAACCCAGAACAAACGAAAGTGCTATACGATAAAACGTTAGAATACGCAAAATTAAACGGTAACGAAACAGTAATTGATGCCTATTGCGGAATCGGATCAATCTCGTTATTCCTAGCGCAAAAAGCGAAAAAAGTGTACGGCGTTGAAATCGTCCCAGAAGCAATTGAAGACGCAAACCGAAATGCAGCACTAAACAACATGACAAACGCTGAATTTGGCGTAGGAGAAGCAGAAGTAGTCATTCCAAAATGGTACAAAGAAGGCGTAATTGCTGACACAATGGTCGTAGACCCACCGCGTAAAGGCTGTGACGAAGCATTACTAAACACAATCATTGACATGAAGCCAAACCGCGTCGTATACGTATCATGTAACCCAGCAACATTAGCACGTGATTTAAAAGTACTAGAAGAAGGCGGATATAAAACACAGGAAGTACAACCTGTTGATATGTTCCCGCATACGACGCATGTGGAGTGTGTGGCTTGGCTTAAGTTAGTATAATAGGAAAGCAGTTGATATAGAAAAAATCTATACCATCTGCTTTTTGGTTTACAAAAATACCATTCATAAGCGATTTTAGTTAAAATAAATATTGCTGATTTTCACAAATTATAAATTGAGATTTTGAAATTGTATTCATAGTGAGAGGATTTGAATTTAAAATGATAGATAATTTTTGGCGTGAATTACCACGGCCATTTTTCGTACTTGCACCAATGGAAGATGTAACAGACGTTGTTTTCCGTCACGTAGTAAGTGAAGCTGGTCGTCCGGACGTATTCTTCACAGAGTTTACAAACTCGGATAGCTATTGTCATCCAGAAGGTATGAAAAGTGTACGTGGCCGTTTAATTTTTACAGAAGACGAGCAGCCGATGGTAGCACATATTTGGGGAGACAATCCCGAATACTTCCGTCAAATGAGTATCGGTATGGCAGAGCTAGGATTTAAAGGCATTGATATTAACATGGGTTGCCCAGTTCCGAACGTTGCATCAAGAGGAAAAGGTAGTGGCCTTATTCTACGTCCAGACGTTGCGGCAGAACTTATCCAAGCAGCAAAAGCGGGCGGACTACCTGTCAGCGTAAAAACACGACTTGGCTTTAAAGAGTTAAGCGAGTGGGAAGATTGGTTAACGCACATTTTCAAACAAGATATTGCAAACCTTTCTATTCACTTACGTACAAGAGAAGAAATGAGCCAAGTAGATGCGCATTGGGAACTAATTCCGGAAATTAAAAAATTACGTGACCGTATCGCACCAAATACGTTAATAACAATCAATGGAGACATCCTTGATCGTAAAATGGGACTGGAACTTGCTGAAAAATACGGCATTGATGGCGTAATGATCGGACGAGGCATCTTCAAAAATCCATTTGCTTTTGAAAAAGAGCCAAGAGAGCATAGCAGTAAAGAACATCTAGATCTTTTAAGACTACAACTTGATTTACAAGATCAATATGCAGAAGTACTGCCACGCTCAATCACAGGGCTTCACCGCTTCTTCAAAATTTATGTAAAAGGCTTCCCTGGAGCTGCTGAATTGAGAAATCAATTGATGAGCACGAAGTCGACGGATGAGGTGCGTGCTTTGTTGGATAAGTTTGAGGATAGTGTTGGTGAGGCTCAGGATAGTGAGATGGTTTAACTTTTAAGCAGTTAAATCATTTCATATGTAGTGCATGACATGAGTGAGTTGAAAATAAGTGCAGAGCTGGAAAAGAACAGTGTATTTGAGAAATCAAAGCACTGTTTTTTTCTTTTAGTTAATGTTAAGAGAGAAATCTTTTTATAGGCATATAAAAAACATGTAAGAGCTCTGTAGATACAATGATAGAGAAAAGTTCGGGTAAGACTATAAAACATATCTTTAAAATGTTAAAGTATTAATTTAGCGGACAATAACTAAAAGGTTAGATTAAACATGATAATTTAAAGCAGGTTATAGCATAAACTTTAACCGCTGAATAAATAATCAACATTTCAGGAGGAAACCCAATGGCAATGAGCAACAACGATATATTAAAAAGAGTACGATACGCTTTAGATATAAAAGATATAGATATGGTAGAAATCTTTAAACTTGGCGGGATGGAAGTAACGAAAGAAGACGTAGTTGATATGCTTACAAAAATAAAGAGAGCTCCTCAGCATGAAGCTGAAAATGATGAGGTAGCTGAAGATGAGTACGTAAAAACATGCGATATGATGATGTTAGAGGCATTTTTAAATGGATTTATTACTTTAAAAAGAGGAAAGCAAGATCCGAAACCAGGGCAGCCTGCACCTGTACAGAGCAAGGAGAGTGCCAATAACCTTCTTCTAAAGAAAATGAAAATCGCACTATCTTTAACGAGTGAGGATGTACTTGATATATTAGATAGCGTGGGCGTTACGGTAACAAAAGGAGAGTTAGGCGCTCTATTAAGAAAAAAAGGTCATAAAAATTACAAAGAGTGCGGCGATAGATACGCAAGGAATTTCATTAAGGGATTAGGTGTAAAGTATAGAGGATAATGAGTTCGTTAAAGCAGTAAATGATATAATAGGTAGAGTAGGACGTTCGTATCCTACTCTTTTTTATTTGTAAAAATACTATGCTAGGTGATGAAATGGTACATACATATTTAGGTGAGACAATTAATTTTCATATAACTTATAAGAAGAAAAAGTCCGTGCGTCTTTTTGTAGATTCGTATGGAAATGTAGAAATACAGGCTCCGAAAGGGACACCTGTTGAATACTTAGTCCAGTTGCTAGAAGAGAAGTGGGGTTGGATTCAGACAACACGTAAAGAAATGCAGGAGCGAGCGCATGGACCACAGGAAAAGGATTATGATCAAGGAGAAGGCTTTTTGTATTTAGGGAATACGTATCCGATACAGATTTCCCAAGATGCAAGCATTGAGCAAGACAACGCAGTATTTAAAGGGGATAAGTTACATATTTATGTGAAAGAGCTTAAGGATGAGAAAATACAACAAGCTTTAAAACGATTTTACTATAAGCAGTGTAAATCTTTAGTAGAGAAGAGTATTAAAGCGCATCAAAGTAATTTCAAAACAAAACCACGTTCTATTCGTATTACAGATAGTAGTCGTACTTGGGGTACTTGCGATTCGAATTTACAACTAACATTCAATTGGAAGCTAGCAATGGCACCACAGCGAGTAATTGACTATGTAGTTGTTCATGAAATGTGTCATATGGTTCATTTAAATCATGATCGATCGTTTTGGCGTCTTGTCGGGAAAATCATGCCCGATTATAAGGAAATGGAGAACTGGTTAGCTTTATCTAGTTGGAAGATGACGGTTTAATGTTGCGCTTTGTATAGGTTGCAATTATTGTCAATCTTTGTCGGTAAGTCGATATATTTCGAAAATCGCTGATATATTTGAAGTTGCGCCGATATATTTCGAAAATCGCTGATATATTTGAAGTTGCGCCGATATATTTCGAAAATCGCTGATATATTCGGAGTTGCGCCGATATATTTCGAAAACCGCTGATATATTCGGAGTTGCGCCGATATATTTCGAAAACCGCTGATATATTTGGAGTTGCAATCGATATGTTCAATGAAGCGAAAGTAAAAGGAGAGGTCACAGCAGACATCTCCTCTTTTCGAGTATATAGATTATCGCCCAAACTTCACAACAAAATCTTCATCAACTTTCCCCATCTCATACCCACGATACCCCTCCGAAAGCAAAGCCTGCTGTCCACTAGCATCACTCATTAGAATACTTTGAACATCCGTCCAATCTCTTTTCTTGTCTTCACGCAATTCCTTCACAAAAACATACCGCAGACTACCACCATACTTTTCCTTCAGCGCAGCAATCTCCATCCCTTGCGCAAACTTATCCTTCAAACTCGGAATGTTAAAAGGAGCAACGGTGCAGCATACATAATCATATTTGCTGTCTTCTTTTTGTAATTCTTCCATAATGACTTTTGCTAATATTTTTTGCATACCATTTCCTCGGCAGTTCGGATGAACGTTTGAGATTTCTTGATAGATGACGCGGTGTAGTTCACTTTCTGGCAAACCAATATCAAGCCCTAAATGTTCATCGTCGATAGGAGGGACGAGTAGAGCGCGAAATGCGATGAGTTTGTTTTCGATAAAAGCACCGATCATCATGCCGTTTCCTTCTAGAATGTATTGAAATTCTTCTAGTGAGAGTGGTTGTAAACGACTTTTATCTTCTAGTGCTTCAACTACGATGTTTTGTAGTGATAAAATTTGTTCGATGTGCTCTAGTGATAGTAATGTAACGTGAAATGATTCGTTATTTTGTTTTAATGTTCCTTTGTATAGAACCGTCATATGATAGTCCTCCTTTAGCGTACAACGTCTTGAAAGACGGTTAGTTCTTGTAGTGTATCTTCGTTTATTTCAATACCGAGTCCGGGCTTTTCGTTTAAGCGAATGAATGGTACATCGTAATGTAAGTTTCCAATGTCTTTCGTGAATTTTAATGGTCCTGTTAGCTCTACGCTCGTAATGATTTTCTTTGAGAAAGCGACATGGAATCCTGCGGAAGAGGCAACAGATGATTCGACCATTGATCCCACTTGGCATTCAATGCCGGCCATTTCAGCTTGATGAGCGAGCTTTACAGCTGGATATATGCCACCGCATTTCATTAGTTTTATATTCACTTTATCAGCAGCTTCTAATTTAATAATTTGGCGCATTTCACGAGAACTTTTTAGTCCTTCATCAATCATAAGCGGGAGGTCTGTCTTAGAACGGATATGAGCCATGGCATCAATATCGTCCGCGATAACAGGTTGTTCAATCCAGTCAATGTTTAAATGTCCTAATGACCGCAGTGCTGTTAATGTGTTTGCGCTATTTTTCCAGCCTTGGTTTACATCAACGCGAATAGCGATGTCATTTCCTACACGTTCTCGTACAGCTTCAATACGTTTCACATCTTCTTTTACATTCGTACCAACTTTCATTTTGAAAGATTGGTAACCTTTTTGAATCATAGAAGCAGCTTCTTCAGCCATATCTTCAGGATCGGCAATACTTAAAACGTGAGTGACAGGGAATTCTTCATGATAGCGCCCGCCAATTAATTGATATACAGGTTGATTTAGTTTTTTGCCCATTATATCAAAACAAGCAATATCAATTGCAGCTTTCGCTGTTGGAACACCGTAAATTGTATTGTCCATCATGTCGTGTATTTTTTCGATATTCATTGGATTTTTCCCGATTAGAGCAGGGGTTAGCGTATGTTTTAAAGTATGGAAAGTACTTTCCCATGATTCACCTGTGACGTGATCATCAGCAACGCCTTCACCGTAACCGATAATACCTTCATCTGTTTCCATTTTGACGATAATAGAGGGCATATCAGAATAAGAGCCATAACTAATAACAAACGGATTGCGAAGCGGTAAACGAATTGCGTAAAGATGAATAGCTGTAATTTTCATTGAATAGAAACCCCTTCCTGTTTACAATAGTTTTGTACATTTGATATAGTTGACGTTAAATAGTCGTTAATTAATGATAAGGAGTTAGAGAAAATGATGATAAAAATTGCAGTTGTCGGTTCAAAGGAGTTTATGGAGAACCTTTTTCCTATTGCTCAAAAATTAGAAGGAATAGAAATTGATCCATATATTTACCTTCATCCGGCGGAATCTTCTGAATTATTAAAGTGTCTAAAGCCTTGTGATGTCATCTTTTTCTCAGGTGCTTTACCTTATTATATGGCAAAAGAAATAAGAGAACAATTACGAATTCCAAGTACATACTTACAGCAAGACGAGACAACTGTCGCATCTTCAATTCTTTCTATCATGTATCATCAAAGTATTCAACCACATAACATTTCCATCGATTTAGTAGACCGCTCGTTTATTACAAATGTGTTCCATGATATTGGTATAAAAGAAAGCCCGCAAGTGTTGGATTATGAAAATATGCTGTGGAGTAAAGATGAAATAAATAGAGTTATCGATTTTCATGTAGCTAAATATCAATCTGGAGAGGCTCATTTAGCTTTAACTAGTATTCACGCTGTTTACGATGAGCTTCAAAAAATAGGTGTTCCTTCAGAGCGTATGATTGATCCAACACAGTCCATTATACATGGGCTAAAAGATGCAAAAATAAAAGCTGAGTTAGCAAAAAGCTATTCAGCTACTGTTGGTGCTTGTATTATTTCTTCCTTAGAATTACGAGCGAGTTTGCTTGAAAAACTAGATTTCATTTCAAAAGAACTACGTGGTTCATTTAAACAAGTGGATGAAATGACATGCATTTTGTATACAACTCGTGGTGATATCGAATCAATTATTAAAACAAATGCGATAGATAACTTGTTTGCGAGCGTAGAAGGAACGATAGCTATTGGATTTGGTTATGGGAAAACCGTGAAAGAGGCGGAGCAAAATGCAAAAATTGCTCAAAGTTTTGCAAAGAATAATCCAATAGATCGTTGTTTTTATATACTAACAAGTGATAAAGATTTGTTTGGTCCGTTCCCGAAAGAACAGAGAGTACAAAGTTTGAAAAATGATAATCCGGAACTAATGAAAATAGCGAAGGAAACGAAGCTTAGTCCGGCCAACTTGTCAAAAATCATTCAATTTAGTCAATCGCATCCGTCATTGAAGTTTACAGCAGCTGACCTTTCTGAGTACTTACAAGTGACTCGAAGATCGACAGAAAGGTTGTTAAAGAAATTAGTTGATTACGGGTATGCTCATATTTGTGGCGAGGAAATGCCCTATCAACAAGGGCGACCTCGCGCACTATATGAACTGAATTTACCGCTATTTTTAAGCTTCTAGTTGAGCTTTTTGTTTCTTTAGTAATTCTGCTTTTTCAATGTCTGATAGTTTTACAATTGTGAAGCCTGTTATGCCATAAATGATTGAGATAATAGGTACGATGAAATTCAAAATAGCATAAGGGGCATATTCAAATGCACCTACGCCAAGTGTAGCGAGAATAAATACACCGCACGTATTCCAAGGAACGAAGACAGAAGTTAATGTTCCGCCATCTTCTAATGCTCTGGATAAGTTTTTTGAATATAGTCCTTTTTCTGTGTATGCATTTGCGTACATTCTTGAAGGGACAACAATTGAAATATATTGTTCAGAGCAAGTAAGGTTTGTTGCAAAACAAGATGCGATAGTAGAAGCGATAAGCCCTTTTGCTGATTTCGCTAACTTTAAAATTTGATTTACAATTGAGCGAAGAATACCTGTATGTTCTAATACTCCTCCGAAAGTCATAGCGACAATTGTAATAGAGACTGTATTCATCATCGAATCTAAGCCACCGCGGTTAAATAGTTCGTCTACTAGCTTGTTTCCAGTGTCTATAACAAATCCAGCTTGGAGTGCACCGACAGATGCTGAGACAGAACCACCTTGAATAAAGACTTGTGATAAAAATCCTAAAATAATACCGACGAGAATCGCTGGTATAGCAGGAACTTTTTTTGCGACCAATACCATAACGACTACGGGTATAATGAGTAGGAAAGGTGAGATAACAAAGTTTTGTTGCAATACTTGTAACGTTTGATCGATGCTCTTCGCATCAATATTGTTAGCGCCGAAGCTTCTTCCTAAGAGCGCGTAAACGATAAGAGTAATAATTAAACCTGGAACTGTAGTAAATAACATATGACGAATGTGTGCGAATAAATCTGTATTTGTTAATCCTGCGGCTAGGTTAGTTGTATCTGAAAGCGGTGACATTTTATCGCCAAAATAAGAGCCTGAAATAATGGCACCAGCAACCATTGGAGCTGGGATTCCCATACTTAGGCCAATTCCCATTCCAGCAACACCAATTGTCCCCATTGTAGACCAAGAGCTACCAATTGCTAATGCAACGATAGAACAAATGACGGTAATGGAAACTAAAAATAGTGATGGAGTTAAAAGTTTTAAACCGTAATAAATCATCGTTGCGACGATTCCACCGCCAATCCAAGCACCAATTGTTAAGCCAACAAGAATAATAATGACGATAGCAGGTAATGCAAGACGAATCCCTTTATACATTGCTTCTTCAAGATCATTCCATTTGTAACCATAACGCCAAGCGACAATAGAAGCAACGGTTGTACCGATAATAAGTGGAACGTGAGGGGTTTGTTTTAATACAACAATTGTAACCATCATAACTGCAACGGTAATGATAATAGGGATAATCGCTATTCCAAAAGGTATTTCTTTTTTCATAAAGTTCCTCCTTGTTACGTATGTTTGTTTGTATTTTTAGAATTGTCGTAAAATAGACGTTTATTAGGTTATGATAACTAAAAGTTTATGTAAGCGTCAACATAAAAAACAGAAAATAAGGAATGTTCTAGTTGTTTGTTTAGTTTGTAATATAAGTGCAGAGTAAGGTTTTTAAGTATTTAAAAATAAACAATTGACTTTTTTCTTAAAATTCAATATGTTCATAAAAACATCTGTTTTTCATAAGTATAATTAACCCGAATCGTTTGTAATGTGGGAAGGAGACTGGAACGTTGAAAACATTAGAACTACAAGAGCGCTTAACGGAGATTTTTCAGCATTTACACGAAAACCCTGAAGTAAGTTGGAAAGAATATGAAACGACAACGTATATTACTGACTTTTTAAAAGAAGAAGGAATTTCATATAGAACATTTGATGATTGTCCAGGTGTAATTGCTGAGATTGGAGGCGGGAATCCAGTTATTGCGATTCGTGCTGATATGGATGCACTTTGGCAAGAAGTAAATGGAGAATTTAAAGCGAACCATTCATGTGGCCATGATGCTCATATGACCATTGTAATGGGACTTATTTTACAATTGAAAAATATGAGATGGAAAAGTGGTACGGTTAGATTTATTTTTCAGCCGGCAGAAGAGAAGGGTAATGGTGCTTTGAAGATGGTGGAGAAAGGTGCTGTAGATGATGCCGATTTCTTATTTGGCGTCCATCTAAGACCAATTGAAGAACTATCTTTGAAACAAGCAGCCTCATCTATTCGCCATGGAGCAGCAGGATTTTTAGAGGGTATGATTCATGGGGAGGATGCACACGGGGCAAGACCACACCAAGGTGTGAATGCGATTGATGTCATTTCCATGATTAATGTCGGTTTGAAAAATATTTGGCTGCCACCGCAAAGTTCTTATTCAGTAAAAATGACGAGATGCCAAGCTGGTGGTGATAATTTAAATATTATTCCGGGAAATGGTCATTTCAGTTTAGATGTAAGAGCAGAGAGTAATATACTATTAGAAGAATTAAAGAAAAAGATTGAGCATGTAATAGAATCAGCTGCATCGATGGGGTCGAAAACTTCATACGAATGGATGGATCTTGCACCAGGAGCAGAGGTTTCTGAAGAAGCAGAGCGCTTTATGCGTAAAGGTATTCTCGAAGTGTATGGGGAAGAGAGATGCACAGGGCCTCTCTATACGACAGGAAGCGATGATTTCCATTACTATACAGTGAAAAGACCACATTTAAAAGCTGTCATGCTTGGACTAGGAGCAGACCTACAACCTGGATTACACCATCCGTATATGAGGTTTGATCATAGTTGTATTATGGATGGGGTAGAAATATTGAAACAAACTGTATTGAAAGTGTTAGAAGACAGGGGCTAAAGAGCTCCTGTTTTTTTGTCGTGAATTGTCGGTAAATCGATATATTGAGAAAATCGTTGATATATTTGAAGTTATGATAGATATATTGAGAAAATCGTTGATATATTTGAAGTTACGATAGATATATTAAGAAAATCGTTAATATAATTTCACGTACCTATTAATTTGATGAAAAATGAGCCTCCAGTACATGGTGTATAATAATAAGTACCATTTTTTAATAGGAGAAAACGAATGAACGAACAATATTACGATGCAGTTTTACATATAAAAACAGTCGGTGAGCAAAAAGGGTTTAACAAGTCTATGCATTATCACCGCTACGAACCGACGCCGTATAGCGGGTTAGATGAGTTATTGAATCAATATGAAATACGAAGTAGCGACCGAATTGTAGACTTTGGGTGCGGAAAAGGGCGATTAAACTTTTATATGCATCATAAATGTGGGGCTTCAGCAGTTGGAATTGAAATGAATGAAGAATTTTATAAAGAAGCGATGGATAATCGAGATCGTTATGCCCGAAAGGCACGAAACAGTAAGGGGAAAATTCAATTCCAATGTTGTTTAGCGCAGGAATATAAGATTGATCCACATGATAATAGGTTTTATTTCTTTAATCCGTTTTCTGTGCAAGTGTTTATGAATGTAGTAAATAACATTTTGCTTTCAGTAGAAAATACGGGGAGAGAAGTGGATATTATTTTATATTATCCTTCTGAGGACTATATTTTCTTCTTAGAAAATCAGACTGCGTTTGAGCTGAAGAAAGAAGTTAGATTGCCAGGTGCTTATGAGAAGAATGGGAATGAGAGGTTTTTAGTTTATACATTAGGGTAATAAAAAAACAGGTGCCAAGGCACCTGTTTTTTATTAGTTACGGATTAAGTAATCAAATGCACCTAAAGCTGCGTTTGCACCTGAACCCATAGAGATGATGATTTGTTTGTACGGATTATTTGTACAGTCACCTGCAGCAAACACTCCTGGTACGTTTGTAGCGCCGTGCTTGTCTGTTACGATTTCACCGCGAACACGTTCAACTGTTTCACCTAACCAGTCTGTGTTTGGCACAAGACCGATTTGTACGAATACACCTTGTAATTCAACGTGATGAACTTCTTCAGTTTCACGATCGATGTAAGAAATACCGTTTACTTTATCAGTACCAGTGATTTCTTTCGTTTGAACGTTTTTCAGAACAGTTACGTTTGGTAAGCTGTTAAGACGCTCTTGTAATACAGCATCAGCTTTTAATTCTGGCATGAATTCAAGAACAGTTACGTGCTTAACGATACCTGCTAAGTCGATAGCTGCTTCAATACCAGAGTTACCTCCGCCGATAACTGCTACGTCTTTTCCAGTGAATAATGGGCCGTCACAGTGTGGGCAATATGCTACACCTTTATTTTTGAACTCAGCTTCACCTGGTACGCCAACATTACGCCAGCGAGCACCTGTAGAAACGATTACGCTCTTACTTTTCAGAATAGCGCCGTTTTCAAGTTCCACTTCAATAAGTTCTTTTTTCTCTAAACGTTTCGCACGTTGTAGATTCATTACATCGATGTCGTATTCTTTTACGTGTTCTTCAAGGCTTGCTACTAGCTTAGGACCTTCAGTCTTTTTTACGCTGATGAAGTTCTCAATGCCCATAGTATCCATTACTTGACCACCGAAGCGCTCAGCAACGATACCAGTGCGGATGCCTTTACGTGCTGCGTAAATTGCTGCACTTGCACCAGCAGGGCCCCCACCAACAACAAGAACATCGTATGGATCTTTATCAGAAAGCTCTGATGCATCTGGACCGTTACCCATTTTAGCTAAAATTTCTTCAAGTGTCATACGACCGCTTCCGAAAGATTCGCCGTTTAGGTAAACAGTTGGTACTGCCATGATGTCTTTGCTTTCTACTTCCTCTTTGAATGCAGCGCCATCAATCATAGTATGTGTAATACCAGGGTTAAGAACGCTCATTACGTTAAGAGCTTGTACAACATCAGGACAGTTATGACAACTTAGGCTGATATAAGATTCAAAATGATATTCGCCTTGAATGTTTTTAATTTGATCGATTAATTTTTGTTCAACTTTTGGAGCGCGTCCACTTACTTGTAGTAAAGCTAACACTAATGATGTAAATTCGTGTCCTAATGGAATACCAGCGAATACGACACCAGTGTCTTCACCAGGGCGGTTTACGCTAAAGCTTGGTGTTCTCTCTAATTCAACTTTTTCTACTGTAATCTTAGATGACATAGTAGCTAATTCGTCTACTAGAGCTAACATATCTTTAGATACGTTATCGTCTCCTGCGCTTACCTTAAGTAAAATATCGTTCTCCATTAATTGAAGGTATTGGGATAGTTGTGTTTTTATATCTGCATCTAGTATCATTTTGATCGAACTCCTTAGATTTTGCCTACAAGGTCAAGGCTTGGTTTAAGTGTTGCAGAACCCTCTTGCCATTTAGCTGGGCAAACTTCACCTGGGTTGTTACGTACGTATTGAGCAGCTTTAATTTTGTTAACAAGAATGCTTGCGTCACGGCCGATACCGTCAGCATTGATTTCCATAGATTGGATAACGCCGTCTGGATCGATGATGAATGTACCACGAGCAGCAAGACCTTCTTCTTCCATTAAAACGTTGAAGTTTGTAGTGATTGTGCGAGTTGGGTCACCAATCATGATGTACTCGATTTTGCCGATAGTTTCTGAGCTATCATGCCATGCTTTGTGAGTGAAGTGAGTGTCTGTAGATACAGAGTATACTTCAACGCCTAAGTCTTTTAGAGTTGCGTATTGGTTTTGTAAGTCTTCAAGTTCAGTTGGGCAAACGAATGTGAAGTCAGCTGGGTAGAAACAAACTACACTCCATTTTCCTTTTAAACTTTCGTCAGTAACTTGGATAAATTCTCCATTATGGTAAGCATTAGCTTTAAACGGTTTTACTTCTGTGCCGATTAATAACATGTTAAAATTCCTCCTAAATGTTGGTTTTGAGCATCAAAAAATAGTGTGCTCATAAAATATATTTTTTAATTAACTATAATAATTCTAATTCGATATTAATTATCATATAGAAGTGGTTATTTTGTCAAGAGAATAAACCAACTTTATACCAATTTAATTAATATTTATTCTCAATTAAGGCTAACAGGGAATGGAAAGGTAACTTTCAGTTTATAAATTTTCAATGATTGTTTGAAAGAGTAGTGTGTATGTTAGAGATATGGTGTAAGTGTAAATTCTTAGGAAGGAAATATTTCTTAGAAGTTATGTATTTGAAAAGGAACTGCTTATTTCTATTTTACAAAGAATTGTGCGATAAATAAAATAAAATGAATCGAAATCTTTTTGAACAATTTTTGTCATCTCAAATATATAATTAGGAAGTATATTACGCTGATAGTTAGAAACATTGACTCAAAGTGCTAACAAGATATAATAAAACCTAGATATACCTTTCAAAAAGAAGAATACATATTTATAGGATGAAAAAATTCAACCTATTATTTTTTATAGCTTTTAGAAAACGCTTACAATTGGTGTGGAGGGGAAACCATGTCTAAGTTCACAAAGTATTTTTTAATGGAAGCTAGCGATGTGATTGCATATGTGAAAGAGAAATTATCTAAGTTTGAACATGCAAAGGGGCTAAAGTGTAAAGAAATAGGTGATGGCAATTTAAATTATGTGTTCCGCGTTTGGGATGAAAAAGAGAACATGTCTGTCATCGTAAAGCAAGCTGGGGATACAGCTCGCATTTCAGATGAGTTTAAGTTATCGACGAATCGTATTCGTATAGAATCAGATGTTTTGCAGTTAGAGAATGAGTTAGCACCTGGACTTGTTCCTAAGGTGTATTTATTTGATAGTGTGATGAACTGTTGCGTAATGGAAGATTTATCGAATCACACAATATTACGTACAGCACTTATAAATCATCAAATATTTCCGCAGCTTGCTGACGACTTAACTACTTTTATGGTAAATACACTTTTATTAACATCTGATGTTGTAATGAATCATAAAGAGAAGAAGGAACTTGTGAAGAATTATATAAATCCTGGATTATGTGAGATTACAGAGGACCTCGTATATTCAGAACCATTTACAAATCATAATAAGCGTAATGAGTTATTTCCTTTAAATGAGGGATGGATTAGGGAGCATATTTATAGTGATAAAGAGCTTCGTATGGAAGTAGCGAAACGTAAATTTTCTTTTATGACGAATGCACAGGCATTGCTTCATGGTGATTTACATACTGGTTCTGTTTTTGTAAGAGATGATTCTACAAAGGTTATTGATCCTGAGTTTGCTTTTTATGGACCTATGGGATATGACGTTGGGAATGTAATGGCGAATTTAATGTTTGCTTGGGTGAATGCAGATGCAACGATGCCACCTGGAGCTGAGAAAGATACGTATATGGATTGGTTACAAACTACGATGGTAGAGGTAATTGATTTATTTAAGAAGAAGTTTTTAGATGCTTGGGATATTCATGTGACCGAGATTATGGCGAAGGAAGAAGGCTTTAACGAAGTATATTTACAATCTGTATTAGAGGATACAGCTGCAGTGACAGGTCTTGAATTAATCCGCCGTATTGTTGGATTAGCGAAAGTAAAAGATATTACTTGTATTGAGAATGAGGAAGCACGTGCTAGAGCGGAGCGAATTTGTCTTAAAGTAGCGAGGAGTTTTATTTTACGAGCGAATCAATATAGAACAGGTACAAGTTTTGTAGAAACGTTAAAAGAACAGTCAATGCACTACGCGGAGTAAGGGGAGAATATGATGGAAGAGCAATTAATACCAATTCAGTGGAAAGATGATGCTTTAGTTTTGTTAGATCAAACGTTATTACCGAATGAAATTGTCTATGAATCATTTAAAACAGCTGAAAGTGTGTGGGATGCCATTCAAGTAATGAAAGTACGAGGTGCACCAGCGATTGGTGTTTCAGCAGCTTATGGAGTGTATTTAGGGGTAAAGGAATTTGCTGAAAGTACGGAAGAAGGATTTATGGATGAAGTAAGAAAGGTATGTACATACTTGGCGACATCAAGACCGACTGCAGTAAATTTATTTTGGGCACTTGAAAGAATGGAAAGTGTAGCGGCAGATAATATTCATTTATCAATCTTACAGTTGAAAGATAGATTACTAGAAGAGGCAAAAGAAATTCATAGAGAAGATGAAGAAATTAACCGTCAAATTGGAGAACATGCATTAACATTATTCCATGATGGAATGGGAGTATTAACACATTGTAATGCTGGTGCGTTAGCGACGACTAAGTATGGTACTGCGACGGCTCCAATGTACTTAGCAAAAGAAAAAGGATGGGACTTAAAAATCTTTTCGGATGAAACACGTCCAAGATTACAAGGGTCAACGTTAACGGCATTAGAACTACAGCGAGCGGGAATTGATGTTACTGTCATTACGGATAATATGGCGGCTATGGTCATGTCACAAGGGAAGATTGACGCTGTAATTGTTGGATGCGACCGTGTGGCAGCGAACGGTGATATAGCAAATAAAATTGGAACATTAGGCGTATCTATTTTAGCGAAATACTACAACATTCCGTTTTATGTAGCAGCGCCAACGCCGACAATTGACTTAAAAACACCGACAGGAAAAGAAATTCCCATCGAGGAAAGAGATGCTTCTGAAGTGATTAATCGCTTCGGACAATATTCTGCTCCGAAAGAAAGTAAAGTATATAATCCAGCATTTGATGTTACTCCACATGAAAATGTAACAGCGATTATTACAGAAAAAGGGATTGTAAAGGCACCGTTTACGGAGAATTTAAAAAAGATATTTCAATAAGTAGATAAATATAAAAGTCAGTCATCATAAGCTTCATACTTAGGGGGATGTATATGTTATTACAAAAAGAAAGAGAAGAAATTGTAGCGTATGGAAAGAAAATGATTTCTAGTGGTTTAACAAAGGGGACGGGTGGTAATATTAGTATCTTTAATCGTGAACAAGGTCTTGTTGCGATTAGCCCAAGTGGTTTAGAGTATTATGAAACAAAGCCTGAAGATGTAGTTATATTAAACTTAAATGGTGAAGTAGTAGAAGGAGAGAGAAAACCATCAAGTGAATTAGATATGCACCTTATTTACTATAGGAAGCGTGAAGATATAAATGCGCTTGTGCATACACATTCTCCTTACGCGAAGACGATTGCGTCATTAGGATGGGAGCTTCCGGCTGTGTCATATTTAATTGCTTTCGCAGGACCGAATGTGCGCTGTGCACCGTATGAAACATTTGGTACGAAGCAATTAGCAGAGGCTGCTTTTGAAGGCATGATTGATCGCCGTGCTGTTTTACTTGCGAACCACGGTTTAATTGCAGGTGCAAATAATATAAAAATGGCATTTACTGTTGCAGAAGAGATTGAGTTTTGTGCTCAAATTTATTATCAAACGAAAAGCATTGGGGAACCAAAGCTATTGCCAGAAGATGAGATGGAGAATTTGGCGAAGAAGTTTGAAGGATATGGGCAGCAGTAGAATGAAACAAAGACACCCTCAAGAAAAGATCTTGAGGGTGTCTTTTAAGCTTTTTTAAGCAACAAATACATAAAGTAAGGAGCCCCAATTAAAGCAACGACAATACCTGCTGGAATGCCATTAGGATCAACGATATTTCTTCCAATTGTATCTGCTAATAACAATAGCCATCCGCCGATTAAAAGGGCGATAGGCATGAAGATTTGATGTCTTGGGCCTACTAAAGATTTCGCGATATGAGGAGCCATTAATCCGATAAAGCTAATTCCTCCTGTTACGGAAACAGCTGCAGCTGCAAGTGCAACAGCTGCAACTAATAAGTACCTACGTTCTTTTTCAATTTCAATTCCAACACCGATTGCGACTGGTTCGTTTAATGCTAAAATGTTTAATCGATTTGCTTTATAGAAAACAAACGGAATTAATACGATTAGCCATGGGAGCATTGCTAAAACGAATATCCAGTCATCTCCCCAAATATTTCCGGCAATCCATTTTGAAATAAAGTCTACTTTCATACGATCCGCGGATGAAATAAGGACAATCATCGTTCCAGATAGTGCAAATGCAAAACCGATACCGGTTAATGTTAATCGGATTGGTTGAAGTCCAGTTGATTTACTATATGAAAATACGTAAATTAGAACAGCTGTCAGAAATGCTCCGATAAATCCAACTACAGGTAGTAAGTAGAGAAATGAACCTACATCTATTGGAAAGTATAAAAAGAAAATAGCAACAGCAACACCGGCCCCAGAGTTAATACCAAGAATACCAGGTTCAGCTAAATCATTTCGAGTAATTCCTTGAAGAATAGCTCCTGATAAAGCGAGAGCCATACCAGCTAATAATGTAATGACAATTCTAGGTAGCCTTAAAGAGTATAAAACAAACTCCTCTTTAAAAGTCCCTTGCCCCATTAATGTTGGGAGTAGTCGATCATAAGATAAAGATGCTGAACCAAGTCCCATTCCAACTACAATGGTTGTGATGATTACTATAAGTAAAGTGAGTATAATGAGACGCTGTTTTCCTAAAATAGATTGCATCATGAGAATGTTTTTCCTCCTTTACGTACAATGAATAGGAAGAATGGTAACCCTACAATCGCGACAATTGCTGCAACTGGTGTTTCGTATGGAGCGTTAATAGTACGTCCGATTGTATCTGCAAGTAGCATAAAGGAAGCTCCAGCAATTGCTGACATCGGTATAACAAATCGGTAATCTGGACCGACAATTGGGCGTACCATGTGAGGTACCATTAAGCCGATAAATGCCATATTTCCAACAAGCGCTACAGATGCACCTGCAAGTAAGATAATAATGATAAATAAAATAGTTTTAATAACAATAATTTTTTGACCTAGTCCAATAGCCACTTCCTCACTGAAACTAAGAACTGTCAATTTTTTTGCTAGTAAGATAGCGATAAAGATACTAATTGAAATGACTGGAATAATAATTTTTAATTGGTTCCAAGTTGTTCCAATTACGCCACCAGCAGTCCAAAGTGATACATCTTGTGAAATTTTAAAGTAAATGCCAATTCCTTCTGAAATTGCGAGTAGAAATGCTGAAACTGCAGCACCCGCTAATACAATTCGAAGAGGAGAAAGGCCGCCTTTTTTCACCATACCAATTCCAAATACCATAATTGCGCCAATTGCAGCACCGATAAAGCAAGCTAATGTTAAGTAAAGATAGCTGATGGAAGGGTTGAAAGCAAGTGTCAGTGCAAGCGCAGCATTTGCTCCACCAGATAGCCCTAATAATCCAGGATCCGCAAGTGGATTTCGTGTTAATCCTTGCATAATTGCTCCAGAAACGGCTAATCCAGCTCCTACAAAAATAGCAGCAACTTCACGTGGTAAACGTATTTCTCGAATAATAGATATTTTGTCTCCTTTAGCGGAGGAAGTGAGTGCTGACCATACATCTTTTATCGAAGTATCTGCAGCACCTAATACCATTGCAACCATAAAAATAAGAAAGAATGCAATTAAGCTTAAAATTAGTTTGTATGTAAAAGCTATAGAACGTGGATTGTCATGATCTTTTGTCATTCGTTTCACATCTTTTCTGTTCATAGAATAAAGGAAGAGGAATTCTTAAATTAAGAATTCCTCATGTTTGTATTATTTACCAAGAAAGCTCTTCTTGAAGAAGTCTAGTTGGAAATCTAATGTAAGTGGATCATTGAAATAGAATTCCATCATGTTTGCTTCATATACGCGATTATTTTTTACTGCTGGGATGTTTTTATATGATTCTGTCTTTTGGAATGAGTTATCAGTATCTTTATTTTTACTTACGATTAAGTAATCACCAGCAAATTCAGGTAATACCTCAGTAGATAATGCGTAGTAACCTTCTTTTAATGCTTTTTCTTTTACTTTTTCAGGCATTTTTAATTTCATTTCTTGGTACAGAATTTCTGTTCCACGGCCCCAGTTCTCGCCGTATACATAAAGCTGTTTGTTGAAGTTTTCTACAACAGAAACTGTAGCATCTTCACCGATTTTTGCTTTAATTTCTTTACCAGCTTCTTGTGCACGTTTCTTGAAGTCATCAACCCAAGTTTTTGCTTCTTTTTCTTTGTTTAATAACTTACCGATTTCTAAATGCTGTGTTAAGTAATCAACTTTTCCGTAAGTGTATGTTACAGTAGGCGCGATTTTCTTTAACTTATCGACATTTTTAATATTTGATAAACCGATGATTAAATCTGGATTTAGTTCAGCGATTTTTTCAACATTTTCATCTGATACTTCAGCAACATCTTTAAGTTTGCTATCAAAACGTGGGTTTTGTTTAGACCATGAATCTACCCCAACAAGATTTACACCTAATGACATTACGTTACCAGCGAATGATGATAATACAACAACGCGTTTTGGATTTGCAGGAACTTCTACTTTACCATTTTCAGATTGGTATGTAATTGTTTCTGATTTGCTACCTTTTGCATCGTCCTTTTTGTCTGTAGAGCTATTGCTACAAGCGCTCATAACAAGAACGAAAAGGACTGTTAGTGAAATAAATAACTTTTTCATCGTCTTTCTCCTTTAACATAGATGATATGTGTATACAATAATTTGTTTAACTGTAATCTTTTTGAAATAGTAGTGGTAATGCAAAATAATTTATTAAAAATCTTGAATATGAGATTTTATAATATGGTAATAACCATATTAATGAAAGAAGATGTAATCTCAAATTTGCTAATTATTAACAAAATGATAATGATTATCACTATTGATTCTTTAAATAATATAATTTTATATAGGTGTATTGTCAATAGTAATTTTGATTGTAAATTTTGCGGAAACAGGTTATATTTTATTGAGAATGATAATCAATGATTAGTAGCTGAGGAGTGAGCACGAATGAATCGAGAAGAATTGTTTGATGTAACCGTGATAGGCGGAGGACCTGCAGGGCTTTATTCAGCTTTTTATAGTGGACTCAGAGAAATGAAAACGAAAATAATAGAATTTCAACCACATTTAGGTGGAAAAATACATGTGTATCCGGAAAAAATGATTTGGGATGTAGGAGGACTATTACCAGTTACAGGTGATAAGTTAATTGAACAACTTGTACAGCAAGGGTTAACATTTAAGCCAGAAGTTGTATTAGATACAAAAGTGGAATCAATTATTCGTAATCAAGATGGTACTTTTACATTAAAAACAAGTACTGGGGAAGAACACTTTTCAAAAACAGTTATCGTCGCAACAGGAAGTGGTATATTGAAACCGCAAAAGTTATCTATTGAGGGTGCTGAGCGATTTGAAGTATCAAATTTAAATTATACAGTTAAATCTTTAAAGCGTTTTAAAGGTAAAACAGTTATTATTTCCGGTGGAGGCAATTCTGCTGTTGATTGGGCAAATGAATTAGAACCAATTGCGAAAAAAGTGTATGTAACCTATAGAAAAGAAGAATTATCTGGTCATGAAGCACAAGTAAAACAACTTATGAACAGCTCAGCGGAGTGTTTCTTTAATACATCGATTACAAAATTAATTGCTGGTGATAATCATGAAGCGATCGAATATGTAGAATTAACAAATCATGAAACAGGTGAGGTTTCTCATTTACCTATTGATGAAGTTATTATTAATCATGGATATGAACGCGACATTACATTATTAGAAAATAGTGAGTTAGACGTTGCAATTATAGATAATTATTATATTGCAGGTAATGCAAATAGTGAGTCTTCAGTAGATGGATTATATGCTGCTGGAGATATTTTAAAGCACGAAGGGAAACTACACTTAATTGCAGGTGCATTCCAAGATGCTGGAAATGCTGTGAATAAAGCAAAACAATTTATCCAACCAGATGCAAGTGAGTATGGAATGGTTTCTTCTCATAATGAAGTATTTAAGAAGAGAAATCGCGAACTGATTAAGCAGATGATGAAATAATAAGGAACAAGTATACCCCCACGTATTTCTCTATTCCAATGGATGAGAGATGTACGTGGGGGTTTTCCTGTTTACTATATTTTCTATCATTATAATGACACCGGTTTCATCAGTTCATATGATATGAACATTTTATTGGTAAAGCATCCTAGAAAATAATTTAGCTATGTTTTGCTTACGCAGAACATGGCTAAATTACGCTGTCCCTTTAGCGCGTTCATTAGGAAATGGCATATTTAGTATAGAAGCAATATACTGTTTTCCATGCATTCGAGCTAATGATTCTAATATTTGGCGAACACGTTTTGTAAGATGACCTTGTTTTTTGATGGCTTCACAATATGCGTCATAGAAGGCATATTTAGCCCAAAGGAAATCATCTTGTTGGAATAAGAAATGATTTTTGTACCATTCACCAATTGTATGATAACAATTTTTTTCATGTATTGCTGTGCTTTGAGAAAGAAAACGATCAGATAAAGATACATTTAAATGAGAAATTGTGTTTTCTGTTTCAACTTGTAGTGTTTTTTCTAACATTGTAATGATGTGACGAGTAGCCATATGTTAACTCTCCTTTGTGTAAATGGGTAATACCATTCTATATTTAAAAAATTCTTACTATATAATACTATACAATATATGGAATGCATCTACCTGCTTTTTGAACTGCATTTACAAAATCTTTTTTATTTGTTTACAAAAATAAAGTAAAGTAAGATACAGTATAGATGAAAAAATAATAAAGGAATGAACGCATTGTATATAACAGTAGAAGAGACTGCGGAGTATTTGAATTTACCAAAATCGTATATTGAAGAGTTAATTCAGCAAAAGAAAATTCGTGCGCTATTCGATGGAGAGCAATATTTAGTAAATAAAGAACAATTTAATACACATTTAGAACAAATGGAGAAATATAAGCAATTAGTGGAAGAAATATTGAACGAACCAATTCCAGAAGATATGGATGTTAAAGACGAAGATTAAACTATGGAAAATCCCTTATGAAGATATGCAGAAATGTATATTCATAAGGGATTTTTTGTTTAAAGATATCAAAAACATAAGGAGTTCTTAGCCTTTCTTCAAATTTTGATAGGTAGTAGTCTACCATGTTAAAAGCATATTTTTTTCTAGCTAGGACAAACATAGAGAACGTAACCTGTACAGATACATATACTATCAGTGCAAAAGCTTATAAATTAATGGAAGGGGTTTTCTCGTGAGTTTATTTCATTGTGATTTTCTGAAAGACTTAATTGGATCTTTTGTGAGAGTAAACAGGGGTGGTCCAGAATCTCAAAAAGGGACAATAGTCGCTGTATGTTCGGATTACTTTGTATTAAAGAATGAAAAAGGAGAGCTCTATTACTATCAGATTCGTCATCTGAAAAGTATTACAAAAAATGCGAAAGATTGTAAAGCAGATGATTGCAGATGGTTGGAATGTGAATGTGAAGATGACTTTGAAAAGTTACTTCAAAGCTTCAAATATTGCTGGGTGAAAATTAATCGTGGTGGCCCAGAGAAAGTTGAAGGTATTTTACAAGATGTTTCTTGTGAATTTGTGACACTAATTGTAAAAGAAGAAGTTATATTAGTTGCAGTATCTCATATTAAGAGTGTAACAGTACCTTGTAGAGAGAGCGAAGAAAGCGAAAGTGAAAGCGAAAGTGAAAGTAATAATTCAGGTCGAGCTCGCGCACAAAGACAGTCAAGAAGAGGAAGATAATAAGAAAGGAGGATATAAATTTGGAAAGTATATTATGCTGTGAACAAATTAAAGGCTTAGTCGGTGAGACTGTAAAAGTAAATCTTCGTGGACCAGAGAGTCGAGTGGGGGTACTTGTATCGTTAGGAAGAGATTACCTTACATTACAACTTCCTCTTGGTGAATTAGTATATTACCAATTGAAACATGTGAAAAGTCTAGTTAAGAAAGTGAAAGAAAGTAAATGTGGCGATGGCTATGTTTCATGTTTCTGCTCTGATGATGATACTTTTGTCGATGTATTACGTGACTTGAAGTATAAGTGGGTAAAGATTAATCGTGGCGGCCCAGAGTGTGTAGAAGGCTTATTAAGTGAAGTGCATGAAGAATGTATTACGCTAGTAAACGGTGATGAAGTTATTTATATCATTAATTATCATATTAAGAGTGTGAGTCAAGTAGTGAAATGTAAAAAGAATGAAGATGAATAATGTTTAATAAATAAGAGGGGCATTATGAGGGAAAGAGAAGAACAATTTCTTATTTCGATAGTATGAAAAGGAATTACTTACTATTAAGACAGAACATTGCCCTGATTATTTTTTTGAAATGGAAGATAGTAAAGCTGAAATTCATAGGAAGGAGGATATAGATGAATGAGTTAAACAAAAGTATTGGGGAAAATATATATGTTAAATTAATCGGTGAAAAAAGGTTTAAAGGTATATTAATAGACGTAGGAAATGACATTATTGTTCTTTACAATGGACAAGACTATGTATATATATCTTTATATCATGTACAATACTATAAATTTTTAAGAGCACATGACGAAGACATACTAAAACCAGATGTTGATTCTGTAATTAAGAGGGAATCCCCTTCAATTTCTTTGAGAAAAGTATTAAGTACTTCTAAAGGGATTTTTACAGAAGTTTATGTAGCAGGAAATGCTCCAATACATGGTTATGTTACAAGTGTGATGAACGACTATATTGTTTTTTATAGTCCGGTTTATAAAACGGTATATATATCTTTAAAGCATTTAAAATGGTTAATTCCGTATAAAGAAAACCAAGTACCGTATGCCCTCAATAAAAATGAACTCCCCGTAAATCCGTTAAATATTACGTTAGCTAGAACGTTTGAAGAACAGCTTATTAAAATGGCTGGGAAAATTATGGTGTTCGATTTAGGTGAGGAGTCCAATAAAATTGGAAAAATGGCGAAAATTGATGAAGGTCATATTGAAATATCAAAAGCACGTGATGCAAAAATGTATGTGAATATTCAACATGTAAAATCCGTCCATTGTCCGTAGATTAGTTGAAAGGGCTGGCTTTTTCTTTTATCCGGAGAAGAAAAGGTCGAGCCTATTTGTTTTAGTTTAATTTGGATATGAGGGGAAAATGAATTGAATATAAACATAGTATAGTGTGATTTTTTAAAAGGTAACTTTGCACTAACTTATAAAAATTGTGTACGAGCTATCTTTTTATGTATTCAATTTATTTTTTGAGGAGGAGCTGCTCAACTAATTTATTAAAGGGGTTTTGTTTGTGGAGCAGTTTCCGAATTCGTTATCAATTACATTGCTTGGTAGTGCTGGTGGAGCAGCAAAAGCAGTTTTAGCAATTTTAAATCAAGCGATAGCAAATGAAAAAGATCCAATTTATGAAGTATTAAAGAATGCTAAATTTCATTTGGTGGATATAAAACAAAAAGATAGGAATTATTACGATGAGTTGTTTTCGAATTTGAAAGATCAATTATATTTATATGAGATAAACCTTCAAAATGTAGTGGAATTTAAACAACATTTAAAAGAAAAAAGTACGAGTGTTGTGATTGATGTTTCAGGGGCAGATACAGTTAGAGTATTAAGCTGCTGTAATGAATTAGGAATTTGTTATATTAATTCAGCCTTGGAAAATGAAGCAGTAGATCAGGACGACAGCTTAATCGGCTTTCAGCTTACGGAAAGATATACAAGGTTTGAGAAGGAGAAAGAGAAATTTACAAATACAAAAGCGATTATAGGTTCAGGTATGAATCCAGGTGTTGTTCAATGGATGGTTGTTGAGCTTATGAAGGAACGACCAAATGAAAGGCCAAGAGCATGTTATATTGTAGAACATGACACGTCGTTTTTGCATGATACAGCACTTATAAAGCCACATACACTTTATGCTTCATGGGCAGTAGAGCGATTTTTAGATGAAGCAATCTGGAGTTATCCGATGTATATGAGTCATCATCGGCCTCTTTACTTTTATGAAGATGTATATGCTTCAGAGTATAAAGTGAAGTTAGGAGAAAAAGAATTCTATGGTTGTTTAATGCCACATGAGGAAGTATTAATTTTAGGGAAAAACTTCAATATGGAAGTTGGTTTTCTTTACCGAATTAATGAGTATACAACAAATATAATTAGACAGAACTTAGATCAAGTAGAAGATTTATGGAACTGGAATCGTAAAGTGTTTAATCCAGCGGAAGAAGAGGTTGCTGGAGAGGACTTGGTCGGTGTGTTACTCGTTTATGAAAATAGTGAGACATATATGTATAATGTAATGAATAGTAGCCAAGTTTTTCGTAAATATAAAACGAATGCAACGTATTTTCAGGTAGGGTGCGGAATTTATGCGGGCTTGTCTAGTTTACTTTTAGATCAATTTGAACAAGGTGCTTATTACGTCGAGGAGTTGTTATTAAATACAGAAAGTAAGTACGGTGAGTATTTAAATTTATATATGAAGGATTTTGTAATAGGGCATAATAATTTTACTGATGGATTGTTACATGATAGGGTAAGGTGGATATAAGTTGTTACTAAAAGGAAGGAGAGATCTCCTTCCTTTTAGTATTATAAGGTTAAATATTGCCCTGAAAGCAATTTCATACTTATACTTTAAGGAGATAACAATGAAAGTTTTTTGTATCGATCAAGGGGAGTTTTTATATGAACAAATACAAGAGCTTGATTTATGAAGAAAGAAGAGCCTTAAAGGTATTTATATTATTATTTTATATTATATTCTTTTTATATGACGCTATATATTATTTTGTATATCCTGCTATGAATATTAGTGGAACAGCGGTAGGGTGGCCAGAAGGTAGTCTTGGGATAGGTGTGCCTATATTTGTAATAGCATTATTTCCTATTTCTATATATCTTCAAAAAAGAGGGTATGTATATTCTGTAAAATATTTATTTTTATTTGGATACATGTTTATCAATCTTGTTAATAATTTAATGATTTATTTGCGAACGGATAGACCTTTTGAACATGGTAGTATGGTAGAAATGTTGTTAATTTTATTTGCCCCAGTTTTCGTGAATAGAAAATACTTTTATTTAGTTTCCTTTAGTGTAATTGGAAAGTACGTATTTTTCACATTGCTATTACAAGATTTAAAAGTGATAATTCCACTTGTTTTATGTGTATTTTATTTCATTATTTCACATTCTTTATTAAAACGATTTCAATCTTATGTAAGAACAGTGGTTGAAATGATGAACAATATGAAAGAGACGGAAAATTTAGCTGTGATTGGGACTATGTCTACAACAATTGCCCATGAAATTCGAAATCCACTAACAGCGTTAAAAGGGTTTACGCAAATGCAAAAAGAAAGAAATCCAACTGATACGATGAGCTACGACATTATGCTACAAGAAATTGAAAGGGTTAATGGATTTGTTAGTGAATTGATGTTGTTAGGGAAACCAAAGCCAACAAATTATGAAAGGTGTAATATACGAGACACCCTTCTATATGTTGTGCATCTAATGGAAAGTTATGCAACGCAATATAGAGTTAAATGTAATTTACAAGTAGATGGAAATTTAACGGCTATAAACGGAGATGATAAGCAATTAAAACAAGTGTTATTAAATATCATTAAAAATGGAATAGAATCAATGCCAGAGGGTGGAGAAATTCATATCCGTGCATATCAAAAAACGCAAGGACATTTGTGTATTTCTGTTGAAGACCAAGGATGTGGTATAGAGAATGAGAAGTTAGAAAAAATCGGCAAGGCGTTTTACACAACAAAGGAGAATGGTACAGGACTTGGATTAATGATTACATATAAAATTATTAAGGAACATCAAGGGAGTATCACGATCCAAAGTAGTCTAGGAGTAGGAACGAAAGTAGAAATTTTTCTGCCGACCGTTTAATGTATTTGAGAAAAGATTTTTCAGAAAAGTGTTCTTGTTGTGTAAATATAAACATTTTATAAAATGTTTCAAGAAGGGTTTTTTTTATAAAATACTTCGTTTATAATGGAGGAAAATATCGACATGAGATTGATTGCTCATGTAACGGTTCAGTAGTGTTATGAAAAGATAAGAAGGGGTGCACGCGCATCCTTTTTTCTATGCAGATATTATGAAAGAGGTGGTATGATGGAATTAACATTAAATTCGACTGTATGTTTACACACGATTCAATTTCGAAAAGAGCAAAAGAATTATACTGTAAAAGACACAATTACAGGAGAAAAATATGAAATGCCGCCACTTTGGATTGATGCATTGGCAATGATGCGTGACGGTTTTTTATTGGGGGAAATTGAGGAGAAATTAAAAGAAGAGTATCCATCCGAAGAAGTGAATATGTTAGCATTCACGAAGCAACTGTTAGAACTAGAACTTGTTGAAATGGTAGATGGGGAAGAAATAGCTTGTACAAAGAAGAAAGAGAAGGATTATTTAGCTTGGTTACGTCCTCATGTTGAGCAATTCTTTCTTAATTTAAATAAAAAAAATAGAAGCAAAGGTCAATGATGATCTTTGCTTTTTTGTATAGTTTGTTTAAAAAATTACAGCAAATGCTCTTGCAAAAGCACCGTCGCTATCTTTAATTTTTAAAGGTGCTGCTGAGAAGAAGAAACGTTTCGTGTGAATGGCATCTAAGTTTGTTAAGTTTTCGATTAAATAAATATTATTCCCAAGTAGTATGTGATGAATTGGTGATGTTTCTGTCGTTACCTCATCAGGAGAAATAAAATCTAAACCGACAGATTTTACTTTTAATTGTACTAGTTCCTCGGCTAATTCTTCAGAAAGATAAAAAGCTTCTTTCTCATACGCCTCCGTGTTCCATTTAGTAGATAGATTGGAATGGAAAATAACAATATCTCCTTCTTTTATATCAGCATCGTGCAGTACTTCTTTAGGTAGTTTTCGTTCTTGTACATGAGTTACATCAATAAGAACAGCTTCACCTACAAATTGATCCAGCGGTAATTGATCGATGGTCGTTGCGCCTGAAATAAAATGCGCAGGAGCATCACAATGCGTGCCAACATGAACGACAGAATGAAAATCTGTAACTTGATAGCCTGATTCTTCAACACTTGTAACAGCTTCTAGTTGTATTTTAGGTGTTCCAGGAAATTGAGACATATTATTTTCAAATGTTTGTGATAAATCAATTACTTTCATTTTACATACCTCCAATATATGTTTTTCAAATAATAAAAAGCTCATCCTTCAGTATCAAGAAAGATGAGCTTTACATGCTAGTTGAGTTTTATCTTCCAAAATGCAATGCATTTTGCAGGAATTAGCACCTATTCAGTTCGTATAAACTGAGGTTGCTGGGCTTCAAAGGGCCAGTCCCTCTGCCTCTCTTGATAAAGAAGTATTCGGTTTCAAAATCTTAATTTTCTGATAGTTAAATTGTAATTCATTTCCTTTTTATGTGCAATACAAAATAGGTATTCACCCAAATAAAGCCGCTCGCATATTGTAGCTTATGTAAATAGAATGCTGCGAAGGAGTGAGTGCAGTGACAGGAAATGTATTGAATTATTATGCTGGTGGTAATACAGCTAGGGGATTTCACAATTTATACGAAGAGAATTTAAAAGGATTAGACAGATTATTTATCTTAAAGGGTGGTCCAGGAACGGGAAAATCTTCTTTAATAAAGGCAATAGGTCGTGAATGGGTTGGAAAAGGATATGATATTGAATTTTTACATTGTTCTTCTGACAATAAATCGGTTGATGGTGTAATTATCCCACAATTAAAAGTAGGAATTGTTGATGGGACATCACCGCATGTTATTGAGCCAAAAATGCCAGGAGTTGTTGAAGAGTATATAAATTTAGGAATTGCTTGGGACTCAGATAAACTAAGAAAGCAGAAGTTAGAAATTGAAAGATTTGTTTCAGAAGCAAGCAAAGCTTTTCAGTCTGCTTACGCACGTTTTAAAGAGGCATTGGTTATACATGATGAGTGGGAGAAGATATATATTGATAATATAGATTTTAATAAAGCAAATGAACTAACCGATCAGCTAATCCAGAAATTATTTGCAGATAAAAGCGGGAGACAATCTCTTGTCAAACATCGTTTTTTAGGAGCTGCAACACCGAAAGGAGCAGTTGACTTTGTTCCTAATTTAACAGAAGGGTTACCACATCGTTATTTTATAAAAGGGCGCCCAGGCTCTGGAAAATCAACAATGCTCAAAAAGTTAGCTAAGGCAGCTGAAGAAAAAGGATTTGAAGTTGAAGTATATCATTGCGGATTTGACCCGCATAGTCTTGATATGGTTATCGTAAGAGAATTAGGCTTTGCAATTTTTGATAGCACCGCACCGCATGAATATTTTCCAAGTCGTGAGGGTGATGAAATTATTGATATGTATGCCCTTATTGTTACGCCAGGGACTGATGAGAAATATGCGAAGGAAATTCGTGATGTTTCCATTCAGTATAAAGCAAAAATGAATGAGGCAATGTCTTTCTTAGCGAAAGCAAAATCGGTTCGTGATAAATTAGAACGAATTTATATTGCTGCTATGGATTTTTCAATAGTAGATGCATATAAAGAGGAGATTCAAAAAGAGTTTGAACGAATTGCTGCTACTGTAATTGAAAAGCAACAATAGAAGTTTTATTAGGCTGTCAGTAATTTCTGACAGTTTTTTTAGTATGTAGTAACATTAATAGTGTATTGTCGAATTTCCAAGGAAATAATCAAAAAATGGAGATGTTATGAAATGAGAGAGAAAATCGAGTTGGAGTTAGAAAGAATTGAAAAAGAGAATGATGTGAAAATTTTATTTGCGGTGGAATCAGGGAGTCGTGCTTGGGGGTTTCCATCGAAAGATAGCGATTATGATGTTAGGTTTGTTTATATACATCCGGTAGAATGGTATTTATCAATTCATGACAAACGTGATGTAATTGAATATCCAATTAGTGATGATTTAGATATAAGTGGTTGGGATATTAAAAAGGCGTTGCAACTATTCGCGAAGTCGAACCCAGCTTTACTTGAGTGGATTCGATCACCAATTTTTTATTCGAAAAACTCTAATTTTCCAGAACTACTTCAACAGATGAGTGAGAAGAATTTTGATCCAAAAGCAACGATATATCATTATTTACATATGGCGTCGAAAAATTATCGTGAATTTTTGCAAGGTGAGAATGTAAAGCTGAAAAAGTACTTTTATGTATTACGTCCTATTTTAGCTTGTAAGTGGCTAGAAGAGAAAGCAACTTTACCACCTGTAGAATTTGATCGATTGATTACAGAATTACCATTAGAACGTAGTGTATTAGATGAGATTGAAAAGTTGTTAATAAAGAAAAAAGCAGGTACTGAATTAGATGTTGGATTGAAAATTAAGGTGCTAAATCAATTTTTAGAAGAACAAATTCATTACTATGGGCAATATGTAAAAGGAATTGAAAAGGGATCAGGGATCGATATTGAAATTTTAAATACACTATTTCGAGACATGCTGTTTGAAGCATATGAAAAAGAGCACAAGTAAGTTTGTGCTCTTTTTATTTTGTAGGAATGAAGAAAACAGATATAGCTGCGACAAGACCTGCAAAGGAGAATAAGTAAAAATTCCATGCTAAGTCATATTGCATTGTCATTATAATACCGATGAGAATAGGGCCAGCAATTGCACCAACTCGGCCAAGTCCCAGTCCCCAGCCTAAGGAGGTAGCTCGGATATGTGATGGGAAGTATTGTGTTACATATGCATTTAATATTTGAGTAATACCGACCGATCCAATACCAGCAAGGCCAATTAAAAGATAAATGATTGTAACAGATGGCTTAATTGTTAATAGTCCGATACATATGGCTGCCATAAGATAAGAGATGCTAATAACAATTTTTGCGCCTATACGATCAGCAATTGCTCCAGCGAATAACGCACCAACAGCTGCGGTAATATTTAGCATAAGTAGAAAAGACAGACTAGATCCAAGAGGATATCCCGCCTGGCGCATCATCTGTGGTAACCAAGTATTTAAACCGTATATTAAAAACATTCCCATTATATAAGTGATCCAAAAAAGTAGTGTTGCTTTTATGTATTCTTTTGAGAATAAAGTAAAAAATCCATTTTTCTTTCGTATAGTAGATGGAGCTTGATGAGTTTTATTTTTTACATGAAATTCAATTTGAAAACGATTAAGAATTTGGTTCACTTCTTCTTGGCGATTACGTGATAATAAAAATTGAATGGACTCAGGTAAATAGCGAATAATGAAAGGAATGAGGAGTAGTGGAATCATTCCGATACCAAACATAATTCTCCATCCGAAATCTTCTAACATAAACATAGACAAAATAGCACCTAATACGATACCTAAAGGATAGCCAGTAAACATAAGAGCATAAATAAAAGATTGCCTTTTTTTTGGTGAATATTCAACAGTAAGTGCTGAAGCCGTTGGGATAACACCGCCTAATCCGATTCCTCCTATAAATCGAGATAATCCAAATAACTTAGGAGAAGAAGCGATAGCCGCTAAACCCATTGTGATAGAAAAAAGTGCTAAACAGCATATAAGCGTCCATTTACGCCCAATTAGATCTGTAATCGTTCCAACTAGAATAGCCCCAATAAACATCCCAAATAAAGCATAGCTTGCAATTGTACCAGCGTGCGCTGGTGATAGCGCCCAGCTTTTGTCTTCTAGGAGCTTTGGTAGAACGGCACCGTAAATACCTAAATCATATCCATCAGCTAAAATGGCTAGCCAACAAATAAAAACAACAAGTTTTGTAATAGAGCTTGAAAAGATAGTTTCTGTAGATTCTAGATGAGGTGGAGCTGAAGGTTGCATAATATTCACCTCTTTTAATTTGTAGATGAATATATTATTTTATTTAATGTTAATATTTTCCTCCCTGTGTCGAAATTTATCTGAACAGGTTTTATAACAAATAAAGAAGTTCAACCGTAATTCTGTTGAACTTCTTTATTTGTTTACTCATTATCAACGCGTTTTAACGGTTGATCTGCTGGGCCTTCAAGAACGTCTCCCTCAATTGAAAAACGAGAACCATGGCAAGGACAATCCCAAGTACAATCACCATTATTCCATTCAACTTCACAGCCGAGATGTGTACAAGTTGTATCGACGATATGTAATTTTCCTTCTTTGTCCTTATAAGCACCTGCTCGTTTACCGTTAACATGTACGACAGATCCTTCACCAACTTCGAGATCTTCTGGCTTACGTAATGCGGTTTCAATCTTTCCTTCAATTAAATGTTTCGCAACATCAATGTTCTGGGAGAGGAACGTTTTTATATCTGGATTTGCATGGAAGCGTGATGGTGCATACAGTTCTTTATAGGGACTGTGGACTTTTAGGATGGAGTCCTTCAGTAGGTGAGCGGCAGCAGTTCCAGTTGTCATGCCCCATTTGCGATACCCAGTTGCAACAAATATATTTGGATTTCTTTCGTTAATATGTCCGATATAAGGAAGCTTATCTAGAGTGATTAAATCTTGTGCTGACCATCTATAAGGAACTTCGTCTATTCCAAAAGTTGCTTCAGCAAAAGAATAAAGTGCTTCATAATGAAGCATCGTATTTATTCCTTGTCCTGTTTTATGACTCTCTCCGCCAATCAAAATTAATTTTTCTCCATTGTTTGTTATATAGCGTAAGGAGCGCTTTGGATCATCAATACTTAAATACATGCCACCTGGATAATCCGTTTTTGCTTTTATTGCAAGAGCGTAGGAGCGTTCTGCGTACATTCGCGTAAAGAAAAAGCTATTTGCATCATAAAAAGGAAAATGTGAACAAGAGACGACATATTCACAAGTGATATGATGGCCCTCTTTTGTAATTATTTGTGGATGATCTCCCTTTTCCACATCCATAGCTGTTGTTTGTTCGTAGAGCTTTCCGCCCATCTCCACAAACTTTTCTAAAAGTGTTTTTAAATAAAGAAGGGGATGGAATTGTGCTTGATTTTTCATTATAAGCGCAGATTGTACTGGAATAGGAATCGATAGAGATTGAACATAGTCACAAGGTATATTTAATTTTTGATAAGCTTCATATTCTTTCGATAAATTTCTTAATCCGTTATCGGTAGTTGTATATAAATATGAATCATCATTTGAGAAATTACAGTCGATTTTATATGTTTGAACAGTTTCATTTATGAATTGTAGAGCCTGATTATTTGATTCATAGTAAAGCCCGGCCTTTTCTACACCGAAATGGTATATTAATTCATCATAAATAAGATCATGTTGTGCTGTTACTTTCGCTGTTGTATGCCCAGTCGTTCCGTTTAAAATACGACCAGAATCAATTAAAACAACATCGATGCCTTCTTTTGCAAGTAAATAGGCAGTAGTAATACCTGTAATCCCAGCACCAATAATAGCAACTTTCGTCTTTATATTTTCGGATAAACGAGGGAAAGTAGGAAACTGAGTAGATTCAATCCAATAAGATAGCGGCAGTTGTGGAAATGTATCACTTGTCATTGCGGAAACCTCCTGATTTTAGAACAATTTTCCTTTTAATATTTCCATAATATATGAAATTCATGTGTGCTGTTTTAGAAGTAGTCTATTTTTATTAAAAGAGGTTACAAATTATTTTAATATAATTAATTAGATGGGGCATTATGAAGTGGTAGGATTTATATAAAACTAAATTCAAGTGATTCTGTTTGTTGATTACATAGGGAGTTATTGAATGAGATAGAGTCTATGGCGTTTAAGAAAATGTCTATATATAGTGGGTAAATCCTTATGGAATCTATACATTTTCTTTAGTGAAATAAAGTATGATTATAAAAATATAACCACCTTTTATTACTAGGTCATAAAAGGTGTTGACAATATAGAAATTCTATTGTTATGATTCATCATGTGGAAAGGTTGATAGAGAGTAAAAAGAGAAATGTTTTTCATTGATAATAAAAGCGAAAAATAAGTGACGATAGAGTGAGTATATTTTCCTTATAATAGATGCTTTTTGGATCATCTAGTAAAATCAATCTGGAAGCAAGAATTGATATATGTAAGTTGCGCAAGGCGCGGCATAAGAAAGGAGCAAAAGGATGAAGGAGCTTCATACGTTTGGGTGGTATGCAGCACGTGTATCACCACATTTGCCGAAAAAAGCATTTAAACCAGTGCCTACTCGTTTATTTGGTGGACTGGCTTATTTGCTTGTGGCATTGGCGGGGTTAATATCGATTGGTGTATTTGAATTGAATGTGTGGGCGAATCTAGGAATTGCGATTGTTCTTGGATTATGTTTTGCTTCACTTGGATTTTTAGGGCATGAAATTTTACATGGAACTGTTGTAAGAAAGGCATGGCTTCGTGACTTCTTAGGCGCGATTGCATTTATGCCATTATCAACAGGGCCAAAGCTTTGGAGAAAGTGGCATAATGCAACGCATCATGTTCATACACAGCATGAAGAGAATGATCCGGATGCATGGCCGACACTTGAGAAACTTAAGAAGAGTAAGTTTTTGAGTTGGGTATATCGTATGCCTTTACATGTACGTTCATTCTTTAGTTTTCTGTCACTAACAATTCAATTTACATTGCATTCGACTCGAATGTTCTTTCATTTTATAAAAGAGTTCAAGTCATCCAATCAAAAATCTGTATGGCTTCAACTTCTTTTGCCTTGGACAGTTTGGATTAGTTTATTGTTTATTATGGGACCTGGAAAATGGTTATTTGCATATGTCATTCCGTTGTTAATTGCTAACTTTATTGTAATGGCATATATCGCAACAAATCACCGCTTAAATCCAATTGTTCCAGTAAATGATCCGTTAGCAAACTGTTTGTCAGTAACAGTGCCGCGCTGGGTAGACGTTTTACATTTCAATTTCTCATATCATACAGAACATCATCTGTTTCCTGCTATGAGTTCTAAATACTATCCGTTAGTAAAAGAGAAGATTAAAGAAATGTGGCCGGAACGCTATCATGAGATGCCGATGACAAAAGCTTTGGCAGCGCTATGGAATACACCACGTGTGTATTATCAAGGAAGTGAATTAGTGGATCCGCATAGAGAGCATTTCTATGGTTCTTTAGGAAATGGACTAGATCCTCATAATATTTCATATCGTGAGGAACATATAGAGGAAGAAAAGAGTATTAAAAAAGTAAATCAGTAAAAATTAATATATTTTTGCAATGAAAAAGCAAGCCATCTCAGGCTTGCTTTTTCTTATAAAGAAACTTCCTTTTTGTTCTTTTTATGGAAATGGACGGAGTTAGTTTCTTTTCGTTGTAGTCGTTTTTCTAAAAGATTAACAAAATAAGTAAATAGAAGAACAAGTACGAGATAGTATACACCAACGATTATGTAAGTATCTAATTGTTGGAAGTTACCTGCTGCAATTGATAAACCTGATCCCCATAATTCGGACAGTCCTACGTAAGCGACAAGTGAAGAGTCTTTTAATCCGATAATAAATTGGTTTCCTAGAGGAGGAAGAGACAGACGAAATGCTTGTGGTAATATAATCCGGCGCATAGCTAAAGGGTAAGGCATACCTAAGGAGCGAGCGGCTTCCAATTGTCCCCGGTCGACGGATTGAATGGATCCTCGGAAAATTTCCGTAATATATGCACCGTTATGAATCGCTAAAGCGATTGCTCCTGCCCAAAAAGGGGAGAAAACAATGATAGATGTAATGCCAAAATAGAGAATTGCGATTTGAACGATTAAAGGTGTACCACGAATAATAGCAATATAGATATGAGCAATGCTATTTAAAACTTTGTTATTCGAGATTCGAAAGAAAGCAAATAATAATCCAATTAATGAACCGAGTACTAGGGAGGTTAATGTTAATTGTAATGTGACAATAGTAGCCTTTAAGAGTGTGGGATAGGTAGAGATAAAAATTTCAAACATGTGTTTCACCTCATATTGTATAGATTTTAGTAGAGAATGAAATGCCCCACATAAAATGAACATTTAATCAGTGGGGCACTGTTTATGAATCTTTTGAATGGCTAACTTACTTCGTTTTTTCCTCTTCACCGAGAATATTACGCCCGAACCATTTTTTACTGATCTTTTCATACGTACCATCTTTAATGATTTCATCTAACGCTTTATTTACTTTCTCAACCATTTCTTTATCATCTTTGCGAATAGCAATTCCCATTTCATCAAGATTTAATGGTTTTCCGGCTTCTTTTATATTGGATTTTCCTTCTTTTATCATACGTAGACCAACCATTTGATCCGTAATTACTGCATCAACACGCCCAGGCTCTAAATCCATAAGAGCAGTAATATCGCTGTCATATTCTGTGATTTGATCTGTATATTTTGCAACAAGATTTTTAAAGGTACTAGCTTTTACAACACCAATTTTCTTACCTTTTAAATCTTCTGGAGAAGAGATAGCGTTATTCTTTTTAGCTACAAAAATTTGGGCGCCAGAGCGATAGTACGGATTTGAGAAACTAACAGCTTTTAAGCGCTCCTCTGTAATTGCCATACTACCCAGTATTACATCATATTTCTTCGCTTGAAGACCTTGAATCAGCGTTTCCCATGGGTTTGTAACTGGCGTAGCCTTCATGTTCATCTTTTTAGCAAGAGCTTCACCAATTTCTACATCAAAACCGACAAGTTTGCCGTCATTTTCTTTATAGTTAAAAGGTTTGTATAATCCACTCATCGCATAGCGAAATTCTTTTTCACCATTTGTTGAAGTAGTAGAGCTTTCTTTGCTACAAGCTCCTAGTATGAAAGATGTACATAGTGTAATGCTAGCAACAATGGTTAATAGTTTTCTTTTCATAAAACCCCTCCTATATATTGATCATACGGATGGTTTTTAGTATGTTATTGAAATATTTAATTTGGATGATTAGTTGTGCACCGTATGAATGTATTCCTTTTCGTCTGAAACAGAAGTTACATTATAAAACGTTGCGTAAAAATTGTTTTACCCGTTCATGTGAGGGAGCTGAAAAGAATTGTGCTGGCGGAGCATCTTCTACAATCTTTCCATCATCCATAAAGATGACGCGATCAGCTACATCTCTTGCGAAATTCATTTCATGAGTAACAATAACCATTGTCATCCCTTCTTCAGCAAGTTCTTTCATAACTTGCAATACTTCTCCAACAAGTTCAGGGTCTAAAGCTGAGGTAGGCTCATCAAATAGCATAATCTTAGGGCTCATTGCAAGAGCTCGTGCAATGGCAATGCGCTGTTTTTGACCACCTGAAAGAAGATGAGGAGTTACATCCGCTTTATCTTGAAGGCCGACTTTTTGGAGAAGTTGAGTTCCAATATCCTTTGCATTTGTTTTCTCTAATTTTTTTACGTGAATAGGTGCTTCTATGATGTTTTCTAGTGAGGTCATATGAGGAAAGAGGTTAAAGTGCTGAAAAACCATGCCGACATTTTCACGGACTTTATTTAAATTTGAATGCTTTGGATCAATTCGCTCACCTTGTAAGTGAATTTCGCCTTCATCGTACATTTCTAAAAAGTTAAGACAGCGAAGTAATGTACTTTTACCAGAACCACTGGCACCAATTAAAACAACAACTTCTTTTTCTTTTACTTCTAAATCAATTCCTTTTAACACATCAAGTGAACCGAATGATTTTACTAGATTTCGAACTTGAATCATACAAAACCCCCAGTTAAAAATATATTTTACAAATGTTGCCCCTTATTTCTGTTATTAGTCATAAATTGTCAGAATCCTTTATTTTTTTCGTGCAATTTGATATTCAAAGAAATAATATTTTTTAAAATCTCTATATCCTTCTATAATGAAAATGTGGATAATAATATATAGGTAGTATTTATATTGCTTATAAAAAGGGGGAAAGGGAAGATGGAAAAAGAAAGGAAAACATTTTCTTTTGGATTACGTACACAACTTATGCTATTCACTACAGTTTTAGCTTTCATTACATATTCAACAAGTATCTTTTTTATTTACGTGATATACGATTATTTTCAAAGTTATGTAAGTCAAACTGTATATAATATTATCGTTATGTTATTAGGGGTAGTATGGTCTGGAATTTTAGCATATGGAGCAGCCCTATTTTTAATTAAACCGCTTCGCAAGTTAGAGGAGGCGGCAAGAAAAGCAGCTGAGGGTGATATTCGTGAAGATGTTCCATTACCGAAGACAGATGATGAAATTAAATCTTTAAGTGTTGCATTTAATATGATGTTAGGAAACTTAAGAGGCATGGTAAAAAATATTGATACAACATTTTCGTATACAAATAATCAAGTACAGCAGATTAGAAAACAAACAGGCCAAGCAACGAGACAAGCGCAAGGTGTATCTGAGACACTTGCAGAGATTTCTTCAGGCGCTGAGCAATCAGCGGCATCAATTCAAGCAATTGTTTCTGCTGTTGATACAACGACTTCTATTGCAAGTGAAGTAGAAGAAAAAGCGAAGCAGTCTGATACATTGTCTTCAGAAATGGTTGAAGCTTTAGGGCATAGTACTCGTGTCTTTACGTCTTTAATTCAAGGTATTCAAACATTGGCAAAAGAAAATGAAGATTCAATGCAAAATGTACAGAAGTTAGAAGAACGAATGAAACAAGTAGAACATATTGTGTCTGTTGTGAGTGCGATTGCTAGCCAAACGAATTTATTAGCACTAAATGCTTCTATTGAGGCAGCTCGCGCAGGAGAGCATGGAAGAGGCTTTGCGGTTGTTGCGGAAGAAGTACGTAAACTTGCTGATGAAAGTGATCATTCTGCAAGAAACATATCGCAGTTATTACGGAATATGCAAGATGAAGTACAACAAGTTGCAATGAAAATGACAGAACAAGTGAAAATAGCTAAAGAAGAGGCGAAACGTGGGGAAGCTACGGAATTAATTTTAAAAGAAATGTCATCAAGTGTTATGGAAGTAGCCGATGCAACTCAGCAAATTAGTAGTTATATGAATGAACAAGTGAGCCACATTCATCAAACAGGAGCACAAACAAAAGCTGTAGCATCAATTGCTGAAGAAACGTCAGCTGGTTCGCAAGAAGTGGCGCGTGTGACGCTACAACAGTCTAAAAATATGATAGTAATCGATCAATTATTAAAGGATTTAGAGAAGCAAGCAACTGATTTGAAACAAACAATTGAACGATTTTCAATGTAAAAGGAAGAACAGAATGCTGTTCTTCTCTTTTTTATTTAGCTTGATTTAATATTTACAGTTAAACTATGAACGTTTCCGCAACATTCTTTTCTGCCCCTTTCGGATGAAAATTATAGCGAGCTATAATATTAAAAGGGGTGTCTTTTATGAAAAAAGAAAAAAGACAACGGTTAATTAAACAATTTGTAAAGGAGTATGAAATAGATAAGCAAGAAAGATTAGTAGAATTGTTAGCAAAAAAAGATGTATTAGTAACACAAGCTACGGTTTCTCGCGATATTCGTGAGTTAAACTTAACGAAGGTACCTTCTCAAGAAGGATTAATGATATATAAAGTTTTCTCAGAAGAGCATTTACAAACTGATATAAAGTTAAAGAAAAAATTACGAGAAGTTGTTGTAAAAATTGATTGTGTAGATCAATTAATGGTTATTAAAACATTACCTGGTAATGCACATGTTATTGGTGTTTTATTTGATGAGTTAGATTGGAAAGAAAAAATAGGATGTATATGTGGAAATGATACATGCCTTATAATTTCACAGTCGAAATCAGATAGGGAGATTATAGAAGAAAGATTAAATTTAATTATTTAGATGCAAAAATCCTGTTTTTAATAAAATTAAAAACAGGATTTTTGTTTAAATACGGAAGTTAAATATTCAACATATATGCGTAATATATGTATTTTTTATTGAGAAAGCGAGATAGTTTGTTATAAAAATACATATTCGTATGATTTTAAAAAAATAACTTGTTTAATATTTCACAATGATAATGTGGATGCTTTCACAAAGATGAAAGTGCAGAGCATTTATTATGTACTTGTAAGACATCAAACATATTTAAAAGGAGGTACAACAAATGAAACATCCGATACATGTTACTTCAGAAATTGGGGAATTACAAACGGTTTTATTAAAACGGCCGGGTAAAGAAGTGGAAAACTTGACGCCAGATTATTTGCAGCAATTATTATTTGACGATATTCCATACTTACCAATTATTCAAAAAGAGCATGATTATTTTGCACAAACGTTACGCAATCGGGGTGTTGAAGTTCTTTATTTAGAAAAACTAGCCGCTGAGGCGTTAGTAGATAAAAAACTTCGAGAAGAATTTGTTGATCGTATTTTAAAAGAAGGACAGGCCGACGTAAATGTTGCACATCAAACTTTAAAAGAATATTTACTTTCCTTTTCAAATGAAGAATTAATTCAAAAAATTATGGGCGGTGTACGGAAAAACGAAATTGAAACAAGTAAGAAGACACATTTATATGAATTAATGGAAGATCACTATCCGTTTTACTTAGATCCAATGCCTAATTTATATTTTACTCGTGATCCAGCAGCTAGCGTGGGCGATGGCTTAACGATAAATAAGATGAGAGAACCAGCGCGTAGACGTGAATCATTATTCATGGAGTACATCATTAAATATCATCCAAGATTTGCAAAACATAATGTACCAATCTGGTTAGATCGTGATTATAAATTTCCAATTGAAGGTGGCGACGAGCTAATTTTAAATGAAGAAACAATTGCGATTGGAGTATCTGCTCGTACTTCAGCTAAAGCAATTGAACGTTTAGCTAAAAATCTCTTTAGCCGACAAAATAAAATTAAGAAAGTGTTAGCAATAGAAATTCCAAAATGTCGAGCATTTATGCATTTAGATACAGTATTTACAATGGTTGATTATGACAAGTTTACAATTCACCCAGCCATTCAAGGGCCAAAAGGGAATATGAATATTTATATTTTAGAAAAAGAATCAGATGAGGAAACTCTTAAAATTACACATCGTACTTCTTTAATGGAAGCATTAAAAGAGGTATTAGGCTTAAGTGAATTAGTTCTTATTCCATGTGGAGGAGGAGATGTAATTGCTTCTGCTCGTGAACAATGGAATGATGGCTCGAACACATTAGCAATTGCGCCAGGTGTAGTTGTTACATATGATCGCAACTATGTATCTAATACGTTATTACGTGAACACGGTATAGAAGTGATTGAGGTGCTAAGTTCGGAATTATCTCGTGGTCGTGGGGGTCCACGTTGCATGAGTATGCCAATTGTTCGTAAAGATATTTAGTATAAATAACGGAGAAAGTAGGGATGAAGTATGTTAATGACTAGACCAAATTTAAAAGGAAGAAGCTTTCTAGCAGAAAAAGATTTTACACAAGAAGAATTGTTATATTTTCTAGATTTGGCAGCAGAATTAAAAGAGAAAAAGAAAAATGGTATTCCGCATCATTATTTAGAAGGTAAAAATGTAGCGCTTTTATTTGAAAAAACTTCTACTCGTACGCGTTGTGCATTTACAGTAGCATGTACAGATTTAGGGGCAAATCCTGAATATTTAGGGAAAGGTGATATTCAACTTGGGAAAAAAGAATCTGTAGAGGATACAGCAAAAGTGTTAGGGCGTATGTTTGACGGAATTGAGTTTCGTGGATTTAATCATGAAACCGTAGAATCTTTAGCGCAAAATTCTGGTGTACCGGTTTGGAATGGATTAACAGATATGTGGCATCCAACACAAACACTAGCAGATTTATTAACAATTAGAGAACATATAGGGAAATTGAAAAATGTGAAGCTCGTTTACGTTGGCGATGGACGAAATAATGTTGCTAATAGCTTACTAGTTGGTGGAGCAATCGTTGGAATGGATGTATGTATTTGTACACCGGAATCTTTATGGCCTGCACAAGAAGTAATTGATTTAGCAAAAAAATATAATGAACAGGTAATGATAACAAGTAATGTGGAAGAAGCTGTTGCGAATGCAGATGTAATTTATACAGATGTATGGGTGTCTATGGGGGAAGAAGAAAAATTTGCTGAACGTGTCGAGTTATTGAAACCTTATCAAGTAAATATGAAAATGATTAAAGCAACAGGGAATGAAAACGTGATTTTCTTACATTGTTTACCTGCATTTCATGATGTTGAAACGATGTATGGCGAAGAAGTTTATGAGAAATATGGGTTGAAAGAAATGGAGGTAACTGACGAAGTATTCCGCAGTAAACATTCAAAAGTATTTGATCAAGCTGAAAATAGAATGCATACAATTAAAGCGGTTATGGCAGCTACTTTAGGAAACATGGAGTAAAGAAGAAAGGGAGTCTTCCTTTCTTCTTTCTCCTCCTTTAGACACTATCATTCACTATTGCTTTTGTATTGTTATTGCAATTTAAGAGAGGTGAGTGGAATGGGTGAAGATAAGAAATTAGGGTTGTTTACACTAACGGCTCTTGTAGTTGGGTCTATGATTGGCGGTGGAGCCTTTAATTTAGCGAGTGATATGGCAAAAGGTGCTGGTGCTGGAGCCATTATTATTGGCTGGGTTATAACAGGAATTGGGATGATTGCACTTGGATTATCTTTTCAAAATCTAACTGTAAAACGGCCAGATTTAGATGGTGGTATTTTTAGCTATGCAAAAGCAGGGTTTGGTAATTTTATGGGATTTAATAGTGCGTGGGGATACTGGCTATCTGCTTGGCTTGGGAATGTAGCTTACGGTACATTATTGTTTTCTTCATTAGGATATTTCTTCCCAATCTTTGAAGGCGGGCAAAATGTAGCGTCCATTATTGGTGCAAGCGTATTATTATGGTGTGTTCACATGTTAATTTTACGTGGAGTTCAATCAGCAGCACTTGTGAATTTAGTAACTACAATCGCAAAATTAGTACCTGTATTTGTATTTATTGTCATAGGAATCTTTGCGTTTCATATTGATACGTTCTTAGATGGATTTTGGGGGCAAACTGGTTCCTTTTCATGGGGAGCAGTTGGCAGTCAAGTTAAAAGTACAATGCTTGTAACTTTATGGGTATTTATTGGGGTAGAAGGAGCTGTTGTTTTATCCAGTCGAGCAAAAAATAGAAGTGATGTAGGGAAAGCAACCGTTATTGGCTTAATTGGTACACTCATCATTTACATTTTAATCACATTATTGTCTCTTGGACTTATGCAGCAAGCAAATATTGCAGGTTTGAAAAATCCGGCTATGGCTTATTTATTTGAAAGTGTTGTTGGAAAATGGGGTGCTATTTTTATTAATTTAGGTTTGGTCATCTCTGTATTAGGTGCTTGGTTAGGTTGGACTTTGCTCGCTTCTGAAATTCCATATTTAGCGGCTAAAGATGGAGTATTTCCAAAATGGTTTGCAAAAGAAAATAAAAATAAGGCTCCAGTAAATTCATTATGGATAACAAATGGTTTAATACAAATGTTCTTGTTAACATTCGTCGTTTCTGATCAGGCGTATAACTTTGCATTCTCTTTAGCATCTTCAGCTATTTTAATCCCATATGCTTTTTCAGCGTTTTATCAACTGAAGCATAGCTTAAAGTCTGAAGAAGCAGATCGAAATAAAAATATAATAATTGGCTTGATAGCCAGTATTTATGGCGTGTGGCTAGTTTATGCAGCTGGTTTAGAGTATTTATTATTAACAATGACTTTATATGCGCCAGGTATTTTTATTTTTTACAATGTTCAAAAGCAAAAGAGTTCGAAGCAAATATTTACTCGAGTGGAATTAGCATCATCCGTAGCAATTGGTGCTTTAGCATTCTTTGCGATTTATGGATTAATTACAGGCAGTATTACTTTATAAAGCGCTGTGAAAGCGAAATCAACTGGAGGGCTGGAATATGGCACGAAGAAAAATTGTAGTTGCACTAGGGGGAAATGCGATACAGTCTGGAGAAGCTACTGCGGGAGCGCAGCAAGAAGCGTTGGAAAAAACGGCAGAACAACTTGTGAAAATAATGGAAAATGATGTGGATATAGTAATTGCGCATGGAAATGGCCCACAAGTGGGGAATATTTTATTACAGCAAAAAGCTGCAGAAACGGAAAAGACACCTGCAATGCCATTAGATACTTGTGGGGCAATGAGCCAAGGAATGATTGGATATTGGATGGAAAATGCGATTGAAAAGGCATTGAAAAAACGGAATATAAAAAAAGACGTAGCAACGGTTATAACACGCGTTGTTGTGGATAAAAAAGATGAGGCATTTAAAAATCCAACTAAACCAATCGGTCCTTTTTATACAGAAGAAGAGGCCAGAAGATTAATGGATGAAACAAAAGCAGTGTTTAAAGAAGATGCTGGTAGAGGATGGAGACGTGTTGTTCCATCACCGAAGCCTGTAAGTATTCATGAACATAAAGTGATTAATTCTTTGGTCGAAGATGGAAATATAGTGATAGCTGTTGGCGGAGGTGGAATTCCAGTAATTGATTCCGAAGAAGGGTTAAAAGGAACTGAAGCGGTTATCGATAAAGATTTCGCTGCACAGAAATTAGCAGAATTAGTAGATGCCGATACGCTCGTTATTTTAACTGCAGTTGATCATGTGTATGTAAATTATAATCAACCGAATCAAAAAAAATTAGAGCATGTCACAGTGAATCAATTAGAAGAATATATTGAAGAACAACAATTCGCTGCGGGAAGCATGCTTCCAAAAATTGAAGCTGCTATTAATTTTGTTAATACAAATCCAAAAAGAAAAACAATTATTACGTCTTTAGAAAAAGTATATGAAGCACTAGAAGAAAAAGCTGGTACTATTATTTCAAAACAGAATGTATGCATGTATGTTTAAATTCTTATGTACGCTACTTAGTAGTAAAAAAGAATGGAGTTAGTAACTTCATTCTTTTTATTTATTAATATTTTTTGTACTCATTGTTCATAAAGTTTTCATGATGAAATCTGAATATGTAAGTTAATTATGATAAAATTCAAATTGAATACGCTTTCTTGATTTTTTCGCTCCAATATACAGCAAGAGAGAGGGAATTTTATGAATAGACGGAACGTAGTGAAAGACTTAAAGCAGTTCGAATTATTTGCTCATTTAACAGAAAAAAAATTGAAAGGCTTAACAGAGTTTGTTTATTGGCGAACTTATAAAAAAGGTCAATTTTTATTTTTAGAAGGGGATTCAAGAGAAAGAATTTACTTCATGTTAGATGGTTTTGTAAAGTTAGAGCGGGTTAATCAAAATGGGAACTTATTATACGATGACTATGTGAAGCGATATTCTATTTTTCCTTATGGTGGTATGTTTACAGACAGAGGATATAACTATACAGCAGAAGCAATGACGGATGTGGAGGTATATTATATTCCAACGGTAATCTTTGAAGAAATGGTAAAATCCAGCAGAATGCAATTGATGTACGTTGTTCAGCAATTATCATCTATATTAAAATTGAACGAAAATCGAGTGCAAAATATTACAATTCCTAATGCACAAGATCGTGTGATCCAAACGTTAAATTATTTAATGCAGGATTTAGGAGAACAGAGTGGGGAAAAGATTGTAATTTCATGTCCACTTACAACAATTGAAATATCCAAAATATCTGGAACATCTCGAGAGACAGTTAGCAGCGTATTAAAACAATTAAAAAATGATAGCATTGTTACAATTTTAGATAAAAAAATTACAATACATGATCCAACATATTTTGAAGAAATCTCTATGTGAAAATTGTATATTGATTTTTTAATTCATAGTGTATATTAATAAGGTTCTTTATATATTTATAAGGAACTTTTTTACGTTATCCTCTATAAAAAGATTGTATAGTATGGTAATAATAGCTAAAATCGATAATAAAATACAAAGTGAAGGGGAGAAAGAATGATTCGTATTGAGTATGATCGATTAGTAGCTATTTGTTACAGTATAGGGGTTTTGTTATTATTAAAAATTCCAAATGATAATGAATTAATTGGGGAAAAACTATTCAATGTCTATAAGGTTCCGATACATACGTATGTTTATATGGATTATAAAGTCTCAAATATATTGATTGTTTCTTTCATACTACATGTAATTGCATTTATATTATTTTTAAAATGGCTAGGAAAAAAGGAGTCTAGTACATTTAGAAAAACGAATAAGATAAAAGTAGTAGGCATTAGTATTTTGATTGTAATGATGCCGTTTATTTTAAATACAATCCTCCAGACATTGAATAAAACATGGTACTACGCAGGAAAAACAGGGGTAGAAGCAATAGAATATAAAAAAGAAGATAGCCAGTGTAGAATGGAGAAAAATGGAGAGAATATCCAACCGAAGTGCATTGTTACTTTAAAAAATTATCGTAATCATTCACAAGCATTAAAAGTTGTTTTATACGATAATGCAAACGAGAATTCAAAAAGCTATCCAGTACCGAAACCAGTCTATTTACAAAAACATGAGACAAAGCAATTCGAATTTCAAGTTCCTGTTTCTTATAATAGAGGTATTGAAAAAGATAAAGTACCAAATATTAAATTACATTCATTGCATGAAAATGATACGAAATACAATTAATCTGTAAGTAAAAGTTTATGAGTAGGAGCAAGAATTTGAAACGATATAGAAAATCAACTTGAATCATCCAACATACTGCGAGGTAACGGTATATTGGATGATTTTTTTATGTTATCCCCTTTTTTCACGTATGAAAAGGAGGAATACTTTGTTGGAAATGAAAAACATCACAAGGATCATACATGGTTTTTACTTTACGTAATCTGTGAAAGTTAGAGCCATAATAACTAGTTTGCCAATTTTTAATATCGATATCGGGCCAGTTCACATAGTCACCTAGTGTATAAGGATCTAAGCTTTCTCGTAAACCTTTAACCCAGCGTATATTTCGATTTTCTTCATCATCGCATTTCCAAGAGGTAATGTATTCTTGAGCAATAATTGCTTTACGATGAAAATAAGCCGTTTTATTCGGCGAAATATTTTCAACAGCACCTATGATCGATTGATGCCAAATACTAGCATCTTTATTTGGTGCATGAGAAAGAAAGTATTGCATGATTTGAATGCCTTTAAGGGGAATAGGTTTATAGACATAGGAACCAGAGCGCTTGAAATTTTCAGGGATGTTACCGCTATTAAAAAATTCAACAGCCTTTATATAAGGAACTTCTTCTATAAAGAGAGAGGGGCTACCAGTTTCAAGGAGAGGTGAAGAATGAGATTTACCTTTGTGAGAAATAAATAAAGCATAAGAATAAAGAATCTACATAGAGTTCAATGAAAACAGTTGCAAACTGTTCATATTTTGTTATGATAGTGTTACGAAAACGTTTGCATAAAATTCCGATGGGATGCAAAAGGAGAGAATGACTATGAATAAGACATGGTGGAAAGAAGCGGTTGCTTATCAAATTTATCCACGAAGCTTTATGGATTCAAATGGTGATGGTATTGGAGATTTACAAGGTATTATTGCAAAACTGGATTATTTAAAAGATTTAGGTATAGATGTAATTTGGATTTGTCCAATGTATAAATCGCCTAATGATGATAATGGTTATGATATTAGTGATTATCAAGATATTATGGATGAGTTTGGTACAATGGCAGACTTTGATGCTTTACTAGATGAAGTTCATAAGCGTGATATGAAGCTAATTATTGATTTAGTTATTAATCATACGAGTGATGAACATCCATGGTTTATTGAATCACGTTCATCTAAAGATAATCCGAAGCGTGATTGGTATATTTGGCATGATGGTAAAGATGGTGCGGAGCCAAACAACTGGGAAAGTATTTTTAATGGTTCGGCATGGGAATATGATGAAGAAACAGAACAATATTATTTACATCTATTCTCACGTAAACAACCAGATTTGAACTGGGAGAATAAAGAAGTTCGCGAAGTACTATATGATACGGTTAATTGGTGGCTTGATAAAGGTATTGATGGTTTCCGCGTTGATGCGATCAGTCATATTAAAAAAGAAGAAGGCTTTAAGGATATGCCAAATCCAAAAGAGTTAAAATATGTGCCATCTTTTGATAAACATATGAATGTGAAAGGTATTCAACCTTTATTAGAAGAGCTAAAAGAAAATACATTCTCTAAGTACGATATTATGACTGTTGGTGAAGCAAATGGCGTTAAGATTGAAGATGCTGAGCTTTGGGTTGGAGAAGAGCAAGGTAAGTTCAATATGGTATTCCAGTTTGAACATTTAAGTTTATGGGATGCAGAGAAGAAGAAAGACCTTGATGTTGTAGGATTGAAAAAAGTATTAACGAAATGGCAAAAAGGATTAGAAAATAAAGGATGGAACGCTTTATATATTGAGAATCACGATAAACCACGTATCGTTTCAACATGGGGAGATGACAAACAATATTGGCGTGAAAGTGCAACAGCTCTAGGAGCGATGTATTTCTTTATGCACGGTACACCGTTTATTTATCAAGGACAAGAAATTGGTATGACAAATGTTCAGTTACCAAATATTGAAGATTACGATGATGTAGCAATTAAAAATTTATATCGCGAGAAAATTGCAGAGGGCGTACCACATCAAGATATGATGGAGATTATATGGGCTTCTTGCCGCGATAATTCACGTACACCTATGCAGTGGAATGATGAGATGAATGCTGGTTTCACAACGAGTACACCTTGGTTTAGCATGAATCCAAATTACAAAGAAATTAATGTTGAGAAGCAAAAAAATGAAGAAAAGTCTATTTTCAATTTCTATAAGAAAATGATTGCCCTGAAAAAAGAGCACGATGTACTGAACTATGGTACGTACGATTTACTTTTAGAAGATGATCCACAAATTTATGCATATACACGTACGTTACAGGATGAAAAAGTCATTGTAATTAGTAATATCTCAAAAGAGGAAGCTGTGTATAATGAGGGTTCATTTGCACTAGAACGCAAACGTTTGCTTTTAAATAACTATGAAGTTGCGGAACATGAAGAAGTAACAACAATTGCTTTAAAACCTTATGAAACAAGGGTTTATCGCATTTCATAATAAAAAAGGATGCTCTTTGAGCATCTTTTTTTATGAAAAAAAATAAATTTCTATTGCAAAGTGAAAACGCTTTTATTAAAATAGATTTATGAAAACGGTTGCGTAAAGATAAAAATAAAGTAACATAAGGAATCGTTTTCATAAAGGGAACAGAAATTATAATTTAAATCATTATGTTGTTATAAATAAAGGGGAGGAAGAACAGATGAAAATTACGTCTTTTGATTTTTGGCAAAAGTTCGGGAAAGCTTTATTAGTTGTTGTAGCTGTAATGCCAGCAGCTGGTTTAATGATTTCCATCGGTAAGTTAATTGGTATGTCTGCTGGGGATGTTAACGCAGTTCATACAATCGCTCGCGTAATGGAAGACATCGGTTGGGCAATCATTACAAATCTACACATCTTATTCGCAGTAGCAATTGGGGGATCTTGGGCGAAAGATCGCGCGGGTGGTGCATTTGCAGCGCTATTAGCATTCGTCTTAACAAACCGAATTACAGGAGCTATATTTGGGGTAAACGCTGAAATGTTAGCGGATTCAAAAGCGAAAGTTTCTTCAGTAATAGCGGGAGATTTAATTGTAAAAGATTACTTTACTTCTGTACTTGGTGCACCCGCATTAAACATGGGAGTGTTCGTAGGGATTATCACAGGTTTCTTAGGAGCTACTTTATATAACAAATATTATAACTATAATAAACTGCCACAGGCATTAGCATTCTTTAATGGAAAACGATTTGTACCATTCGTTGTAATTCTTTGGTCTACAGTTACTGCGATTGTATTATCACTTCTATGGCCATTCATCCAAAGTGGGTTAAATGAATTTGGTCGCTGGATTGCAGCTTCAAAAGATAGTGCACCAGTTGTTGCACCGTTTGTATATGGAACGTTAGAGCGTTTATTATTACCATTTGGTTTACACCATATGTTAACGATTCCGATGAACTATACAGAGCTAGGCGGAACATATACGATGCTAACTGGTTCAAAAGTTGGACAAGTTGTAGCAGGACAAGATCCATTATGGCTTGCATGGATTACAGATTTAAATAATTTACTAGCAAATGGAGATACGAAGGCATATAACGATTTATTAAATAACGTTGTACCAGCTCGTTTCAAAGCTGGACAAGTTATCGGCTCAACAGCAGCGTTAATGGGGATTGCATTTGCGATGTTCCGTAACGTTGATAAAGAAAAGCGTGCAAAATATAAACCAATGTTTTTATCAGCAGCATTAGCAGTATTCTTAACAGGTGTAACAGAACCAATTGAATTCATGTTCATGTTTATTGCTCCAGTATTATATGTTGTATATGCTATTACAACAGGACTTGCATTCGCGCTAGCTGATTTAATTAACTTACGTGTTCATGCATTTGGATTTATTGAGTTAATTACTCGTACACCAATGATGGTTAACGCAGGTTTAACAAGAGACTTAATCAACTTTGTTATTGTTTCATTAGTGTTCTTCGGTCTTAACTTTACACTATTTAATTTCTTAATTAAAAAATTCAACTTACCAACACCAGGGCGTGCAGGTAACTATATTGATAATGAAGATGAGGCATCAGAAGGAACAGGAAATGTACAAGACGGTTCATTAGCAACAAAAGTTATCGATTTATTAGGTGGAAAAGAAAATATTGCTGACGTAGATGCTTGTATGACGCGCTTACGTGTAACAGTAAAAGATTTAGATGTTGTTGCACCAGAAGCACAATGGAAACAAAATGGTGCTCTAGGGCTTATTGTAAAAGATAAAGGTGTACAAGCGGTATATGGTCCGAAAGCTGACGTATTAAAGTCAGACATTCAAGATATGTTAGGTGCGTAATAATATGAAATTGCTAACTTTAAACTGTCATTCTTGGCAAGAAGAGAATCAAATAGAAAAGATACAATACCTTGCTAAAGTAATTCAAGAAGAAGAGTACGATGTCATCGCATTGCAAGAAGTAAGTCAGTCCATACAAGCTGAAAATGTATGCGGTAACAAGAAAGAAGATAATTTTGGACTTTTACTATTAGAAGAGTTAAAAGCGCTACATGTAAAAGATTACAATATTACTTGGGATTTCTCTCATATTGGTTATGACGTGTATGAAGAAGGATTAGCGATTATAACGAAGCATAATATCATAAAAGAAGATACGTTCTTCATTTCAAAAAACGAGAATACAACGTATTGGAAAACACGTAAAATTGTAAGTACAACAATTGCTTATAATGGTAAGGATATAACGTTTTACTCTTGCCATCTCGGTTGGTGGAATGATGAAGAAGAGTCATTCAAAGGTCAAGTTGATCGTTTGATGGAGCGTGTAGATAGCAATAAGCTCGCCTTCTTAATGGGGGATTTTAATAACAATGCTCGGTTGGAAGGCGAAGGTTATGAGTATATGATGCAAAAAGGGTTGTATGACACATATGAATTAGCAATAGAGAAGGATGAAGGAACGACTGTCCAAGGTGAGATTGCTGGTTGGGATGAAAATAAACATAATTTGCGAATCGATCTAATATTGTGTAACCAAAGTAAAAAAGTTCATTCTTCAAAAGTTATTTTTAATGGTACAAACAGAAATGTAATTTCAGATCATTTCGGTGTAGAGGTTCAATTGGATATATAATAGAAGAAATCCTCACAGAGAATAAAAGCTGTGAGGATTTTTTTTAGGAATACAAGTATTTCCAAGAGAAAATACTTGTATTTTTTATGACATTTCATATATATTTGTTATTATTGAATGTAAAACCGATTTGGTCATTTTGTATTCATACTTTGACTCACTTCGTTATATAATGAAGTAAGTGAAAGTTAATGGGAAAAAATAGTACGTTTTTGGTTAATACACGATGTAGAAAGTGATATAATTGCAAAATGCATGTATCATTTTCTAAAGAAGGAAAAATATATAATTAGGTGATAACTTCTATGAAACAGATTTGGCGTATTTATAAGACAGATTTACGGAATGTAGCCAAACATTGGGCTGCAATTGTTATTGTTTTAGGATTAATGATTTTACCATCGTTATATGCATGGTTTAACATTAAAGCTTCTTGGGATCCGTATGGAAATACAAAAGAGGTTCCCATTGCAGTTTCCAACCAAGATGCAGGTTCTAATTTAAGAGGGAAAGATATTAATATCGGGAAAGAGATTGTAGACTCCCTTAAGAAAAACAAAAATCTTGGCTGGAAATTTGTAGATGAAAAACAAGCAATTTACGGAGTTGAGCGTGGGGATTATTATGCAAGTATTACGATTCCAAAAGACTTCTCTGAAAAAATTGCAACTGTTCTGGATGAAAATCCGAAAAAACCAGAACTGGATTACTATGTGAATGAAAAAGTAAACGCGATTGCACCGAAGATTACAGCAAAAGGTGCATCAGGTATTACAGAAGAAATTAGTAAAAACTTTGTAAAAACAGCAAACGGTGAGATTTTTAAAATTTTCAATGACCTTGGAATCGATTTAGAAACAAACTTACCAAGTATCGAAAAAGTAAAAGATCTTGTATTTAAGTTAGAAGCGCAGTTCCCAGAAATGAATACACTTATGGATAAGGCGTTAGATGATGCAACTCGAGCAGAAGATGTTGTGAAAGTAGCGCAAAAAGAGTTGCCGGTTGTAGAGAGTGTTATGAATGATGGGCAAGAGGCGTTAGGGAATTTAGATAAATTCTTTGCAAACAATGATCAAACATTGCAAAATGCACCTGGGACGATACGAAATCATTTAACAGCGGCTAAAAATGTAATGGATAAAGCAAATGCTTTTACGGATTTTTTAATGCATCCAGGAATAGACTTTTCTGGTATGAAAGGATTGCCTGAGTTTCCAGCGCGTCCGGATCTTTCAAAGTTGAACGATGAAGGTTATAAAAATATTGCAAGAAATATTAATCAAACAGTGAATAACGTTTTAAACTCGGCACGTGCAGGAACAACATATGGTAAAAGTGTTGTAAACGGATTGCAGAATGGTCAATTTGATCCAGAAAAGGCAAAACAAGATCTTAATGCGGTTTCTGAAAATCTTCAAGGTCGTACAGATAGTATTGCATATCTTATTAATGTATTTACTGAACTTGAAAAATCGGCGACGACTGATTTTGGTCAAAGATTTTTCAAAGAGCGAGTGAATCACTTAACTAATGTTAAAAAAGGTATGGAAAATGCAAACAACGGTATTAAAGATATTGTAAATGTTATTGGCACAGGACAAGAAGTAAAGAAAGATGTAACAGATGTAGCGAATCAAAAATTAGATGCAGCAAATGGATTAATTGATCAAGCAGAAAAAGATTATAATGAAACATTTGTAGCAGATTATAAAAAAGCAGTTAGCACAGTTGATCAAGCTAAAGCTGATGCAAATGAAGCGTATGATAGTGTGAAAAATGAATATGATAAGTTCAAAAACGGTGTTGAAGATGCTAAAGCAAACATATCAAATAAAGGTGTCACTGATTTAGAGTGGGCAAAAGTATCTTTAAACGATTTAAATGGTCAATTACAAGCTACTAATAATCTAATTGGTGATGCGATTCCGGTGTTAGAAAGCACAAATAAGGTATTAGCAGATGTAAATAGTGACAAAAACCTTAATGGCGGAATTGCAAAATTGAACAAAATACAAAATTCTGTTCAAAAAGGTATAGATGCAACGAATAAGGCAACTACACTAATTAACAATGGACAGAAGCCTACAAAAGAGGTTGTAGAAAGTATTAATGAAGCAACACAAAATGCTTCAGCTCAATTAGGCGATTTCTTAGCAACATATGATTCAGAAATCGTTCCAAACTTTAACACAGCAATTGAACGTACGAAACGTATGTCTAAAAACACATCTCAAATTTTAAAAGAGGCAGACAAAAAGCTTCCAGATGTTAAAAAGTTACTAGAAGATTCATCAAAAGGCTTGGTAGACGGTAGAAAGAAATTAGTAGACATTAAAGCTGAAATGCCGGAGACTGAGAAAAAGATTAAAGAATTAGCAAATAAAATTCGTGATTTTGAATCTGAAGAGGATTTAAAAGACATCATACGTTTATTGAAAAACGATGTTGAGAAGCAAAGTGATTACTTTGCGAATCCAGTAAATTTAAAAGAGAATAAATTATTTGCGATGCCGAACTACGGTTCAGCGATGTCACCATTCTATACAGTGCTTGCATTATGGGTAGGCGCATTATTAATGGTTTCATTATTAACAGTAGAAGTACACGAAGAGGGCGCGAATTATAAGAGCCATGAAATTTACTTCGGACGTTTATTAACATTCTTAACGATAGGTCTTTCACAAGCGTTTATCGTATCGATGGGAGATATATTCTTACTCGGTACGTATGTAGTCGATAAATTCTGGTTTGTGTTATTTAGTTTATTTATTGGTGGAGTCTTCGTTTGTATCGTATACTCACTCGTTTCTATTTTCGGAAACGTTGGGAAATCGATGGCGATCATTTTACTTGTACTACAAGTAGCAGGATCGGGCGGAACATTCCCAATCCAAATGACACCAGCGTTCTTCCAAGCGATTTATCCGTTCTTACCATTCACATACGCAATTAGTGCAATTCGTGAAACAGTTGGCGGAATGCTTTGGGATATCGTAACGCGAGATTTACTTGTGTTAAGTGCTTTTGTAGTAGTTATGATCGTTGCTGCGTTATTACTGAAAACACCAATTAACAAATCAAGTGAAAAATTTGTTGAGAATGCAAAAGGAAGTAAAATCATTCACTAAAATAAAAGGTTCCTACCGATAGAGGTAGGAACCTTTTTGTTTAATCAAATTTTAATTTTTTTAATGCTTCTGCGAATGGGTTATTTAATGGTTCTTCTTCTTTTTTCTGTTGTTTCATATATTTTTGAACGTCACGCTTATCAGCTTTGTTTCCAGATTCCTTTTTACGTCGCTCTTGGAATGTTGATAATTTCTCGCGATAGCCACATTTACATGCGAAAATTTGTCCTGCGCCTTCACCACGTAATTCTAACTTCTTCTTACATTGAGGACAGCGAGCGTTTGTTGTACGAGATACATTTTTACGATGACCACATTCACGGTCTTGGCAAACGAGCATTTTTCCTTTTTTGCCGTTTACTTCTAGCATTGGTTTACCGCAATCTGGACAAGACTTCGTTGAAATGTTGTCATGTTTATATTTTTTATCACTCGATTTAATTTCAGAAACAATTTCTTTCGTATAGTTCTTCATTTCCGAAATGAATACTTCTTTTTTCAATTTACCTTTTGCGATAGCCTCAAGTTTTTGTTCCCATTCACCAGTTAGTGTAGGAGATTTTAATTCTTCTGGTACTAAATCAAGTAACTGGCGACCTTTTGGAGTAATGTGAATATCTTTACCACGTTTTTCAATTAAGAATGAATTGAATAGCTTGTCGATAATGTCTGCACGTGTCGCTACAGTACCTAATCCACCAGTCGATTTTAACGTATCAGCAAGTTGTTTATTTTGCGTATCCATATATTTTGTAGGATTCTCCATTGCTGAAAGTAAGGTTGCTTCATTAAAGCGTGCAGGTGCTTTCGTTTGACCTGATGTTTGCATAATTAACTTTACAGTTAATGTATCGCCTTTTTCAATGTGAGGTAGAATCTGCTCTTTTACGTCATCAGTTACATCATCGTCTTCAAATCGATTTTCGTATACTTCCTTCCAACCAGCATGTAAAATCGTTTTTCCGCGTGCAATGAACGTTTCACTACCAACTTTGGTACGTAATGTTAGTTGCTCGTATTCGAATGCTGGGAATAAAACAGCTAAGAAACGTTTTACAACTAAATCATAAATTTTACGTTCTTTATCTGTGAAGGCGGAGAAGTTAACGTATCCTTCTGTTGGAATAATCGCATGATGATCACTTACTTTACTATCATCAACAAATGATTTATTAACCTTGATAGGCTTTTGTAGTACTTTATGTGCTAAAGGACGATATTCCCCAACGCCGCATGCTTTTAGACGTTCTGGAAGTGTTCCAACGATATCAGATGAAATATAGCGTGAATCTGTACGAGGGTACGTTAGCACTTTATGTTGCTCATACAATTTCTGCATAATATTCAATGTTTCTTTCGCAGAGTAACCGAACTTTTTATTGGCATCACGTTGCAATTCAGTTAAATCGTAAAGACCAGGAGAGAATGACTTCTTCTGTTTTTTATCAATTTCCAAAACAGTAGCATTATGTTTATCTAAACCTTTTACAATACCATCGATTTTTTCTTTATTAAAACTACGGCTATTGCCATTTGCATCTTGCCAAGTTAGTTTTAACTGATTCGTAGTTTGAGCTTCAATACCGTAGTAAGTTTGAGCTTTGAAGTTCTTTATTTCATCTTCACGACTAGCAATCATAGCAACAGTAGGGGTTTGTACACGACCACAATTTAACTGAGCATTAAAGCGAGTCGTTAAAGCACGAGTTGCATTAAGACCGATATACCAGTCAGCTTCTGAACGTGCAACTGCTGAAGCGTATAAATTGTCATAGGCTTTACCTGGTTTTAAATTTGCAAAACCATCTTTAATTGCTTTATCAGTAACGGATGAAATCCATAGACGTTTGATTGGCTTGTTAATTCGAACCTTATCAATAATCCAACGAGCAACCAATTCTCCTTCACGTCCAGCGTCTGTTGCTACAATAATTTCATTTACATCTTTTCGAAGTAGCTGACTTTTTACAGCATTAAATTGTTTACCAGTTTGTTTAATAACCGTTAATTTCAAACGCTCAGGTAGCATCGGTAAATCTTCTAAATTCCACTTTTTATATTTCACATCATAACTTTCTGGATCTGCTAATGTAACGAGATGACCTAAAGCCCAAGTTACAATATATTTACTACCCTCAAGATAGCCGTTTCCTTTTTTATCACACTTCAGTACACGAGCAATATCTCGTGCAACGGAAGGTTTTTCAGCGATTACAACGCTTTTTGACATATTAAAAACATCCTTTCAAATTTCCATAAGTTAAATATAGCATACATCTTCTTGAGATTCAGTTTCGCTCCATATTTGATCGGTTTTTAGTGGGATGAACAAAACACTCACTGATTAAAGTTTCACTTGATTATGTTTATTGTTATATAGGTTGCTTCTATATGAAATAGAAAAGTAAAGAACTTGTTATTTTACTAGAATAAGAGTAGACTTTGAAGTAGATGAATAATAAGCACATGGGAGTTTGTGGATACAAACTGAGAGTATGACTACTAGTCCGTCATTGACCATTTGAACCTGTTGGATAATGCCAGCGTAGGGAGAGTGTAAAAGCATATGTTCAGGCACTTTGCGTACGCGCAAAGTGTCTTTTTGTGTATCTCCCATCATTATAATTAGGAGATGAAAAGGATGAATATGAAAGAAATTAGTAAAGTAGTGGATTTGGTGAGAGAATCTAATCCGCTCGTTCATAATATTACAAATGTTGTTGTAACAAATTTTACTGCTAACGGTTTGTTGGCACTTGGGGCATCGCCTGTAATGGCGTATGCAAAAGAAGAAGTAGCAGAAATGGCTAGCATTGCTGGAGCGTTAGTATTAAATATGGGGACACTTCGTCCTGAAGAAGTAGAAGCGATGTTACTTGCGGGTAAATCAGCAAATGCGAACAATGTGCCAGTACTATTTGATCCAGTTGGTGCAGGAGCAACTTCGTATCGAACAGAAGTTGCGAGACATATTCCGGCTGAAATCGATTTAGCAATTATCCGCGGAAATGCAGCTGAAATAGCAAATGTTATTAATGAGAAATGGGAAATTAAAGGGGTAGACGCTGGTACTGGAAATGGCAATGTTGTAAGTATTGCAAGGCAGGCAGCAGATGAACTAAATACAGTTGCAGTCATTACTGGAAAAGAAGATGTTGTTACAGATGGAGAGAGAACTATTGTTATTCGAAATGGTCACCCTATTTTAACGAAAGTTACGGGAACAGGTTGTTTACTAACTTCTGTAATAGGAGCATTTGTAGCAGTGGAAAAAGATTATGTTAAAGCAGCAGTAGCAGCATTAACGTTTTATGGTGTAGCTTCGGAACTGGCAGCTGCTAAGACCGTGGAAAAGGGACCTGGTAGTTTCCAAATTGAATTTTTAAATCAATTAGCGAATACAACTTCAGGTGATATTGAGAAGTATGGGAAGATTGTGGAGTTAGAGTAAGAGGGAGTGAAAGAAATGGCACGCATTGAAATAGATAAAATGTCTAAGCTATTGCAAGTGTATTTTATTATGGGAAGTAATAACTGCACGAGGGATCCTTTAGCTGTATTGAAAGAAGCGTTAGATGGTGGAGTGACACTTTTTCAGTTTCGCGAGAAGGGGGAAGGTTCTTTAATCGGAGAAGATAGAGTGCGCTTTGCAAAAGAATTGCAGACGCTTTGTAAGGAATATAGTGTTCCTTTCATTGTAAATGATGATGTAGAATTAGCCATTGAATTAGATGCAGATGGTGTTCATGTTGGACAAGATGATGAAGGAATTACATCTGTTCGTGAAAAAATGGGAGATAAAATTATCGGCGTATCTGCTCATACAATTGAAGAAGCACGCTTTGCAATCGAAAATGGAGCGGATTATTTAGGTGTTGGTCCTATTTTCCCAACGAGTACGAAAAAAGATACGAAAGCGGTTCAAGGAACGAAAGGATTAGCTTATTTTAGAGAACAAGGAATTACAGTGCCAATCGTTGGTATTGGTGGGATTACAATTGAAAATACAGCGGCAGTTATAGAGGCGGGTGCGGACGGTGTTTCAGTTATTTCAGCAATTAGTTTAGCGGAATCTGCGTATGAAAGTACGAAAAAATTAGTTGAAGAAGTAAAGAGAAGTTTGTAGGGAAGGAAGTGTAGTATTTTAAGTGCTACATGAAGAAATAGACTGCCCAAAATTTAAACAAATATTTGATTAAAAAAGCACAAACCTTTTTAAATAAAGGTTTGTGCTTTTTCTTTAAAACATAATTGAAATTAAGAGCATTCCAATTCCGATAGAAGTAAATGTTGCAATTAGGCCCGGAATCATAAAACTATGATTTAATACGTATTTACCGATACCTGTTGTACCAGTACGGTCAAAGTTAATGGCAGCAACGATTGTTCCATAGTTTGGAATGAAGAAATATCCATTTACTGCAGGGAACATCGCAATCAGTAGCGCTGGTGGAATACCAAGAGATAGTCCAAGTGGCATTAAGGCACGAACTGTTGCTGCTTGGCTGTACAGTAAAATAGATAGAATGAATAGTGCGATAGCAAATAGCCAAGGTGCACTTGTTACTAAATGCTGAATCGATCCTTGAATCATATTTAAGTTTCCATTAAAGAAAGTATCTCCCATCCAAGCGATACCGAAAATAGCAACAACTGCTGTTGCTCCTGCTTTAAAGACGTTACCAGATACAATGCTTTCTACATTTGGTTTACAGAAAATAATAATAAGAGCCGCGATAGTTAACATAACCATCTCAATTGTGTTCGGCATGGAAAGACGGGCTAACTTCCCATCAACTATCCATCCTGGACGAAGTGCTTCAAATGAACCAAGAAGTACAACAAGGAAGGTTCCTACAAGGAAAAGGATAACTGATAATTTTGCGCCCTTTACACCTACAAATTCTTTTTTCTCTTCAAGCTTAGGAATTAATCCTTCTTTTAATCGTTTTAAGTATTCAGGGTCTTCATTTAATTCTTTTCCCATCTTACTAGCAACAAATGCAGCTATCATACAAGCGATGAAAGTAGAAGGGATACTTACTTTTAAAATATCTAATAAGGTGATTTTATAGTCAGCTAACATTGCTAAAAGTGCAACTGTTGCAGCTGATATAGGACTAGCTGTAATTGCTTGTTGGGAAGCAATTACGGCAATTGACATTGGTCGTTCTGGTCTAATTCCGGATTCGCGAGAGACTTCAGCGATAACAGGAAGTACAGAATAAGCAACGTGACCAGTTCCTGCACAAAGTGTAAATAAATAAGTAACAATTGGAGCAAAGAATGTAATGCGTTTTGGATTTTTTCGTAATGCCTTTTCAGCTAGATGAACAAGGTAGTCCATTCCTCCAGCGGCTTGCAAAGCACCAGCAGCTGTAATTACTGCCAAAATCATAAGCATTACATCGATAGGAGGCGCCGTTGGTTGTAAGTGGAAGACAAAAACGAGTATTGCCATACCAACTCCACCCATTACTCCTAAACCAACTCCGCCTAGGCGTGCACCAATAAAAATACAGAGTAACAAGGTAAGAAATTGTAGCCAAAACATGATAAACTACCTCCGAAATTCATTAGTTAAGATATATTCGAATAGTTTAATTTGATTGAAAATTAAATAAATACCCGAAGAAATCCTTGTTATTTATACATTTTTTATTATATAACACAAAAAAAGTAACATTCACGTACTTTTTGAAATTATTTTGAAAAAGCAATGCATTGAAAATTTGTATTTATATCTCTAAATAAGTAGACATTTTGATTTATATGTTGTAATCTTTGAAAGAGAATAAATTGATTCTCATAGAACTCCCATATCGTTCAACTCGTTCAGCGAGAAAGGCAAACTGATGGAAACATGAGGACGCAAAACTACAGGAGCTAAGGTCGAAAGGCTACGCTAGCCAGTTACCGGACGGATAGGGTTGGTCTTGGCCAATGCTTTTACATTGGCTTTTTTTTATTCTCGAACATATTGAGAAACATTTTCAAACAAAATATTCATATATTTTGTTTTTTTGTTTATGTTGATTAAGGAAGGTGGATATTAATGAAAAAATATTGGCATAAGTTATCGTTCCTTCAAAAGAACGTCTTATTAACCGTATTAGTTATTTTGACACTTGTTGGAAGTATGGGTGCATTAAGTTTCAACATGTTTCAAAATAGTATGATGTCTTTATTTGAAAGGCAGTCTATTGAAACAGGAGAAATAGTATTGAAAAAACTGGATGTAGAATTAGTTAGAGACATGGCGAAAGATCCTACAGCCGAAAAAGTGAAAAAAGAAAAGTTAACAGAGAAATTAGATGAAGTATCAAAAGAATTGAAAAGCGTTGGACAAACGTATGTTACAGGAGCAAAGCCGAATGAAAAGCGAGAATTACAACTCGTTGGTTTGACTACAGAGTTAACAAATGCGTTTCCTATAAAGCCGGGAGATTATTATGAACAACCCGCTCATTGGATGAAGGCATACGATAAAGTGATTGATACGAAAAAGGCTCAAATGACAGAAGTATATGAAGATGAAATAGGTTCGTGGGTGACAATATTAGAACCAATTACAGATGGAGAAAACAATATTGTTGCAATTATTGCGGCTGACTTAGATGCTTCCATTGTTCCTATTACAAAAGAGAAGTTTATGATACAGGGCTTACTCTTCATCATTATTTCATTAGCAATTGCGACTATTACTCAATTCTTTATCGTGCGTCACTCGCTAGCTCCATTAAAAGATTTACGAGAAGGGTTACGTAAAATTGGTGAAGGTGACTTAAGTATTAAATTAAAAGAAAGACCAGATGATATTGGAATTATTAATGTTTATTTCAATAACACGATTGAAAAATTTAAAGGGATTATAGATAAAGTAAGGCAAACTGCTGAGCAAGTTTCTTCTTCTTCACAAGAATTGTCGGCGAGTACAGAGGAAAACAGCATGGCAGTTCAAGAGATTGCAAGTTCTATTGAAGGTTTAAGAGTAGGGGCACAGTCTCAAAAAACTTCAGTACAACAATGTTTAGGAATTGTACATGGAATGGAAGATAAGGTAGAAGAAATAACTGGGGCTGCAAAACAAGTTGCGGTTGCTTCTGAAGGTATGGAACAACATTCAATTGAAGGTAATGAAGTGATTGGACAAATTATTAATCAAATGAGTTTAATCCAAAATGCAGTACAAGATTTATCTTCCATCATTTATTCGTTAGAAACAAGGTCAAAAGAAATTAGTGATATCGTAACTGTAATTACAGGTATTTCAAATCAAACAAATTTATTAGCTTTAAATGCTTCTATTGAGGCTTCACGTGCTGGAGCAGCTGGAAGAGGGTTTGCAGTTGTTGCTGATGAAGTACGAAAATTAGCAGAACAAACGGAAGCGTCTGCAAAAGATATAGCGAAATTGATTGGTGAAACACAAGCTGAGACAGAAGATGCTGTAGTTTCCATGCAAAAAGGTTCAAAAGAAGTAGAAACTGGAATTTCGCTTGTTCAAAGTAGTGGAGATTTCTTTGAAAAAATCTCAAAATCAGCGCAATCTGTTACAGATCAAGTAAAAGCTGTTTCCGGTAATTCGAGTGACATTTTACAAAATAGCCAGAATATTGTTCAAGTCGTAAATGAATTATCACATATTGCAAATACTTATGCCAACAGCAGTAGTAATGTTGAAGAAAGCATGAAAGAGCAAGAAATATCAGTACAAGATATTGCAGAATTAGCGACTTCTTTAAGTTGGCTTTCTCAGGAATTACAAGAGCTTATTGGTGAGTTTAAAAGCGAATAAGGAGAAAGTTCAATTCTAATCAAGGGGGTATCTCCGCTACTGATTATGAATTGAACGAATCTGCCCTTTAATAAGGGATGAAAAAGGTGTGAATTTTCACACCTTTATTATATTTAAGAGAGGAATTTACATAAATATGAAATTAGCAATTTCTTATAATGAGATGGTAAAAGAATTTTTAGGAAAAGTAGAAGGAAGTATTAAAATACCTAAAGATGTGCAAGGAACAGAACTTAGGATAAAAAGGAAAACGGAACTGTTTTCAAATTTGACTCACATTGTAGATTTAATAGGAGCGACTGCAACGTGGTTATATCATATTTCTAAAGAAAAACATATTGTCGTGCTTTATCATGTGAGAGGAAATTTATTTCCAATTACTATTGAAGTTTCTAATTTTCTCTCCTATGAAAGTTTAAATTTACAAATTGAAGAGCAACTGGAGCAAATTAAAGAAATGAATGAGGAAGAAATAGAAGAGTTTCAAAACGGTAATACATTATATGAAATGTCACCTATTATTATTGGGGAAACATATTATGAGCTAAAAGACACGAATACATTACAATTTGTATTTAGTAAAAATATGCAAAGTGTAGAAATAATATTTAATAGTGTTAATTGGAAAGAGACAACGATTACTCGTTATGCACAACAAATACAAGGTGTTTTAGTTGATATATCACAAAATACTAATAAGTATATAAAACATTTTAATATTATTACAGAGGCCGAGATGGCACTTTATAGTCAAGTGAATGATACGACAGCAGTATATCCTGAGAAAAGTATCGTCGATATGTTCTATAATACTGTTACTCAATTTCCAAATCGTATAGCTTTATCTTCAAGGGAAGGTACTTTAACTTATGAGGAGCTAAATAAAAAAAGTAATCAAATAGCTCATATGTTAATTAAAAACGGCGTCCAATTAGGAGACTATGTTGGAATATTTATGAAACGTAGCATAGACACAGTAGTAAGTATGGTAGCTATATTAAAAGCTGGTGCAGCGTATGTTCCGATTGATCCAGATTATCCGGAAAGTAGAATACAGTACATTATTCAAGATAGCCAAGCGAAAGTTATATTGATGAAAGAGACGCCTATAACATGTGATGGGGTTCAAACAGTTTCATTGTATGATAGTGAAACTTATGAAGATATAGATGTAAAGTTGTCTATTCATTGTGATGATGTAGCTTATATGATTTATACATCGGGTTCAACAGGGAATCCAAAGGGAACGATGTTAGCACATAGAGGCGTTGTTAATCTGTACACTTGGATGAAAAAGCAATATGAATTGACAGAAGAGGATGTATTTGCTCAATTTCCTTCCTTTAGTTTCGATGCTTCTGTATGGGAGTCATTTGCTTCTTTATTCTGCGGAGGAAACTTGTATGTACTATTAGAGGAAGAGCGATTGTCTGCAGAAGCATTTGCAAATGCAATCTATAAAGTGAAAGCAACTTCAATCTTGGCATTAGCAACAATTTTTGTTCGACAAGTAGCAACTTATTTAGCAGAAGAAGATATATATAAGCTAGCTTCCCTAAAAAGAATTGCGATTGGCGGTGAAATGTTGCCTGTAGAGGTTATTAAATTGTGGAGAGAAAGAATAGGTACAAATGTTGAAATTTATAATGTATACGGACCGACAGAATGTACTGTAGTGACGACAACCTATAAAATACCTAGTCAGTTAAATGAGGATGTTGCGAGTATTCCCATTGGTAAACCATGTGCTAATTATCAAGTTATGATTTTGGATGAGAATATGAATCTTTGTCCAATTGGTGTACCTGGTGAATTATATATAGATTCAGTGGGATTAGCAAAAGGGTATTTTAATAAGCCTAATAAAACAATTGAAGCTTTTATTCCGAACCCTTTTAATCCTATAGTTAATATATATAAAACAGGTGATATCGTTAAGTTGCTAGAGGATGGAAATATAGAGTTTTTACATCGGAAAGATGATCAAGTAAAAATTAGAGGACATCGTATTGAACTAGGAGAAATCCAAAGTAAAATTTCTCAAAATCATAATATAAAAGAAAATGCTGTTTTTGCTAAGAAGAGTAAGGAAGGTAGCCAATATTTAATCGCGTTCTATACAACTTTAAATAAAAAAGAAATACCAGAATTAGTTTATCAGTTACAAGAGCAATTACCAGATTATATGGTGCCATCTAAACTAATTTATATTAATGAATTACCACTTACACCTAATAAAAAGATTGATGTTAAGAAGTTAGCTCAGTTAGAAGAAAAGTATGAACCGGTTCGGCTACAAGAATATGTTGCACCTTCTAATAAAGCAGAAAAACAAATAGCGAACGCCTGGGCGGAAGTATTAGGAATTTCAAAAGTTGGAGTGCATGATGATTTCTTTACAATTGGTGGACATTCATTAAAAGTATTACGAGTCTTAACATTGTTAAAAGAAGATTTCTCACATTTAACAATTCAAGATTTCTTTAAAGAAAGAACGATATATGGATTAACTCGAATTGAGCGAGAAGTAAAAGTAGAGAAAGAAGAAGTATTTCGTGAATATAAAGTGATTCACGAGCCAGATACTATCACGTATGCAAACGTTTTGGAAGAAACCCAGATTTCAAATGTCTTTTTAACAGGAGCTACTGGTTATTTAGGATCACACATATTATATGAATTGTTGAGAGATACATCTGCTACTATTTATTGTTTAGTAAGACCAACCAAAGATGTGCAGCAAAGAATTATAGATACATTAACAGGCTACTTTAATGATATATGTGAAGAATGGTTACAGCGTATACAGGCCGTAGCTGGTGATCTGGGAGAAGAGTATCTTGGGATGAGCGAAGAAGAATTTATGTTCATCAGTTCTAAGATGGATACGATAATTCATTGCGGTGCAGATGTAAGACATTTTGGAGATGTAAAACAATTTGAAAATATAAATGTCCAAGGAACTAGCCGTATGCTAGCATTAGCGGAGAAAGGTGCTACATTCCATTTTATTTCTACAATTGGTATCCCGTTAGAATTAGCGGTAGATCAATGGGATACATACATGAAAACTGGTGATTTTAATTACAGTGTAGACTTAGAGAATGTATATTCAAATAGTAAACTACAAGCGGAAAACATTGTTCGTGAAGCAATGAAAAATGGTTTGCGCGGAAATATTTATCGTGCAGGTAATTTAGCATGTCATTCAGAAACAGGTTCGTTCCAACAAAATATTGAAGGAAACGCATTTTATCGTCTTATTAAAACAATGCTATTAATTGGGAAAGCACCAAATGTGAAGTGGAAAGTTGATTTCACACCAATTGATTTTGCTAGTAAATCAATTGTATCGTATTTACAAGATGCGCAAATTGTAGGAGAGACGTTACATATTTGTCATCCACATCAAATTGAGTTTGAACAATTTATACAGCTAATTGGAGAGTGTGGATACAATCTTGAAATGGTTCCACTTTCAGAATATGTAAATACCGGACTTGCATTAGCGAAGGGAAATGAAGTAATAGCAGAGTTAATTGCTTCTCAAGTTGCAGGAGATGGAGCGCAGCAATCTGAAATTGTAATGGGTACGCGTAGAACGAATGAATGGATTAAGAAAAAAGAATTGATAGTACCAGCAATCAATAAAGAATTTATACAGCAGTTATTAGCTCATGGTGAAAAAGTTGGTTATTTTCCAAAAATAATGAAATGATTATGCATGCTTTTGTTTGTTCAATAAAATAAATCATGCTACAATGAAAACGAATTAAGGACCGGGGAGCCAATTGGCTGAGAGGATGTAAGTAAACATCGACCCTCAACCTGATCTGGATAATGCCAGCGTAGGGAGTTACTTAAAGTGATGTAGCATATGTTATTCTGTAATAACTTGCATACAAGGCTTTCCTACGCAGTAGGAAAGCCTTTTCTTATTTTTGAAATTTAATTTTATAAGGGGGATTTTATTATGTCACAACAAGTTACAATGTCATTTTCAGTAGTACCACAAGCGAAAACGAAAGATGTATATTCTGTTGTCGATAAAGCAATTGAAGTTGTGCAACAATCGGGAGTTCGTTATGAAGTAGGGGCAATGGAAACAACTTTGGAAGGAGAATTAGATGTACTTCTTGATGTCGTTAAACGTGCGCAACAAGCTTGCGTCGATGCTGGAGCAGAAGAAGTGATTACTTCTATTAAAATCCATTATCGTCCAAGCACTGGTGTAACGATAGATGAAAAGGTTTGGAAGTACCGTGATGAATATGCAAAACCAGAAGCAATCTAAACTTATTACAACTATTTGGCTTATCCTTCTCATTGCGATATGGGAAGGATCTGTTTCATTATTTAAAATCGAACCGTGGATTTTACCAAAGCCTTCTGCCATTGTTCAAGAATTAATTGGGATGAAAGATTTACTATTACCAAATACGATGCAAACACTGCAGGAAGTTATAATTGGACTATTCTTTGCAATTTTATTGGGGACGAGCATCGCAATTATTATGGATGTTATACCGTTATTTCGTATTTTAATAAATCCATTGCTCGTTATTTCGCAAACAATTCCAATTGTTGTACTTGCACCGCTATTTATTATTTGGTTTGGATATGGGATGTTGCCGAAAGTAATGGTCGTAATACTCGTTTGTTTCTTCCCAATTGCGCTTAGTATTTTAGAAGGTTTTCAAACAGTAGATAAAAATATGCTGAAACTGTTACAAACAATGAAGGCGACGAAATGGCAAGTTTACCAGAAGGTAAAATTTCCAGCAGTGCTCCCATACTTTTTCTCAGGTTTAAAAATTGCAGTTACATATAGCGTAATGGGGGCAATTATCGGAGAATGGCTCGGTGCAAGTGAAGGATTAGGCGTTATGCTTACGAGGGCTACAAAATCCTTTTTGACTGCCCGAGTATTTGGTGTTGCAGCAATCATCGTTATGGTGACATTATGCCTGTATTTTATCGTAGAGTTTATGGCAAGAATAACAGCACCATGGATATATAGAAAGGACGGCAGAAAATGAAAAAAGGTTTGAAAGTTATGTTAGCTGCCTTAGTAGCGGTAGGTGTGGCTGGATGTAATCCGGCGAAGAAAGAAGAAAGTGCAAGTAAAGATCAAAAAGTAAAAGTAGTATTAGATTGGTTTCCAAATACGAATCATACTGGCTTGTATGTAGCGAAAACGAAAGATTATTACAAAAAGCAAGGATTAGATGTAGAAATTATTCAACCAGGTGACAATGTAACAGCAGAGCAAATGATAGCATCAGGAAAAGCAGACTTCGCAATAAGTGCACAAGAAAATGTAACGTTAGCTCGTGTAGAAGGAATTCCTGTTGTATCTGTAGGAGCGATTATTCAGCATAACACTTCAGCGTTTGCATCGCTTAAGAAAGACAATATGACGTCACCGAAAGATTTTGAAGGTAAACGTTACGGCGGCTGGGGAGGACCAGCAGAAGAAGCGACATTAAAGACGATTATGGATAAACATCAAGCTGATTTTAATAAAGTTGAAAAAATCATCTTAGGACAAACAGATTTCTTTAAATCAATTGGCCGTGATGCAGATTTTGAATGGATTTATTACGGTTGGGATGGTATTGAAGCGAAGCGTCAAGGAAAAGAGTTAAATACGATTATGGTGAAGGACTTAGATCCAGCGCTTGATTTCTATAGTCCTGTTATTATTACGAGTGAAAAACATACGAAGCAAGATAAAGACTTTGTGAAAAAGTTTATGAGTGCAACGACAGAAGGTTATAATTTTGCAATTAAGGAACCGAAAGAGGCTGCTGATATTTTAATTAAAGCTGTTCCAGATGTGAATAAAGATTTAGTTCAAGAAAGCCAAAAATGGTTAAGTACGAAGTATCAAGATGATGCTAAAGCATGGGGAGTACAGAAGGAAGAAATTTGGACGAATTACATGAATTTCTTATATGACAACAAAGTTATTAAAAAGAAAATCGATGTAAAAGATGCTTTTACAAATGAATTCCTTCCAAGTGAAAAATGAGCGGATTACAAATAAAAAATATAGTGAAATCTTTCGACGGAAAGAATGTATTAGAGAATATTAGTGCCTCTATACAAGAGGGAGAGTTTGTTTCCTTTGTAGGACCGAGTGGTTGCGGGAAAAGCACATTATTAAACATGATTGCAAATGTTGAAAAACCAACAAGCGGGAACGTAACGTATAACGATAAGCAAGTACAAGAGCAAGATGTTGTTAGTTATATGCCACAACAAGATTTATTACTACCGTGGCGATCAGCTTTGCAAAATATCGTTCTTCCGTTAGAAATTGAAGGAAAGCCGAAAAAACAAAGGCTGACAGAAGGAATGGAAGCATTAAAGCAGTTCGAACTAGATGAATATGCAAACCATTATCCAGATGAATTGTCTGGTGGTATGCGTCAAAGAATTAGTTTTCTGCGCACATATTTATGTGAAAAGCCAATTATGCTGCTTGATGAGCCTTTTGGTAAATTAGATGCATTTACAAAAATGGAAGTACATAGCTGGCTTTTAAACTCTTGGCATCAAGAGAAGCAAACAATCGTTATGGTTACACATGACTTAGATGAGGCAATCTTGCTTTCAGATCGCGTATTTATTTTATCTCAAAGACCAGCGTCAATAGTTGGCGAGGTACAAGTGAAATTACCTAGGCCGAGAACGATGGATATGTTAACATCACTCGAATTAAAAAAGGATAAAGAAGAGATTTTAAGTGTGTTAGCTCCTTATATGAAAAAATAGAAAAAGCTGATGTTTTAATTTTAGACGAACGGACTAATCATTTGGATGTAGAAACTAAGCTGGCTTTACAGGAAGCGTTACAACAATACAAAGGAACGGTTTTAATTGTCTCACATGAACCTTCTTTCTATGAATCGTAGATAACAAAATTATGAAATATAGAAGAATGGAATACTCAACAATATGAATAAAGAAAAGGCATTAGCTTTTATGAGCTAATGCCTTTTCTTTGTGATTAACATGATTTTCGAGAACTCTTACATGAGAATTGTATGAAGAAGCACTCTTATGGTGCGCTTATAAGCGTGCTTTTTCTTTTGTTATATTTATAATACGAAAGCCTTTCCCTAACAGGTGACTATCTTTCTTTATATATATAGATAGTTCAAAATGGAATAAAAATAATTCCTTTATGTAAAGGATAATATGGATATTATAGGAAGACAATAGAAATTAAAGGAAATTCATGTAAAATTCAAATGAACTTCATATAAACTTCATATTAAAAATTAAATATAATTATAATAGGTTATTGTGATATTTTTGATTTTTCATAAAATTAAAAGTTTGAATTTAGGAGGTATTGCTCAAACCTAAATTCAAACTTTATTGAAGTAATTAATGGATATTACGTCTAGTTTTCGCTAATGACGGCATTTAAAAGTTCGGCAGGATTACCTGTTCCTGCACCGCCAATTGTAATAGATCCACCAGGAGGAATTTCACCATTCCATCCTGCGTTCGTAATTACATAATGATTATTTGTTTTACTACTAATTTTAGAATCCCAAACTTGTGTTAAATTGCCGCTATAATCAAATTCTAATTTCCAATTTTTAATAGGAGTCGTTCCATTATTTTTGATTATAATCGAGAAGTTATAACCGCTGCCCCAATTCGAAGTGACTGAAAATGTAGCAGTACCATTTCCATCAGGAGGTGTCGTATTAGCTTCATCCGTTTTGACAGTAAGGGCGGTAGGTTGTGATTTATTTCCAGCAGCATCTTTGGCAATTACCGAAAATTTGTATTCCGTATTAGGTTTTAAGTTTTTAATTGTAATGCTATTTGTTGTTGTACTCCATTTCTCTTCTCCAGCAGTAATTTCATATTCCGTAACTCCTACGTTATCAGTAGATACAGTCCAGTTTAATTGAACTGAGTTTGAATTTTTATTCGTAACTACAATGTTTTTAACATTCGTTGGTGGCTCAGTATCTTTTTGACTAATAGGTCCACCAAGTAATTCTTTTACTAGCGTATCAAGTAATTTTGGACCACTGCAACTATATTTTGGACTTGTACGGCAATCTCCGCTTAGTTCCCAAAACATTGCTCCACTTAAACCTTTCGTCTTTATATAGTCTGTTTTGTATTTCATAGATTCATTGTCATCGTAGCTAATAAATGTGCCTGTAGTTGCATTATATAAGTAAGGTACTTTAGCTGTGTCATTCCAGTAGCGTACAAAACCATTTTTATTAACGTAATTGGCTGCTAAATCACCGTAATCATACACACCTGTGTCACCGGTAGAGTAATCATCCCAAGTACCTTTAGAAGCAAGTTTCCCATCACTACCTGGTTTGCAAGGTTGATATTGTCCGTTATTTTCTTTGCCACAATTTTTCCAGCCACGTCCGTAAAAGGGTACGCCTAATACTAGTTTATCGACTGGAACACCTTCATTTGTATAAACATTTATAGCACCATCTACGTAAAAATTCGTATTTGCTGCTGGGTCATTTGGATCCTTATATAGAGCTGCATTATGATTAGAAGTAGCTTCCCATCCGCCGTGGAAATCATATGTCATAATATTAATCCAATCGAGTATTTGAGAAATTTTCTTTAGTTCTGTATGATCAGCGTAGCGTTGACTTGCACCTGAAGCGATTGTTAGTAAATATTGTTTGCCATCTTCAGCACCTGCTTTATTCAAAGCATTTCGGACGTCTTGAAGAAGGAGAGTGAAATTTTGTTTATCTTCAGGACGATAACTACCACCAGGAATCGTTTCAACGCCCGGATATTCCCAGTCTAAATCTACGCCATCAAACCCATATGCGCGAAGAAAAGCTACTGTAGATTCAGCAAATACTTTTCTTGTTTTTTCATCAGCGGCCATATCAGAAAAGCGGTTAGACCAAGTCCAGCCACCAACGGAAATAATTGTTTTTAAGTGAGGATATTTAGCTTTTAATCGTTTTAGTTCCCCGAAATTTCCGCAACGGGCATATTTATCGCAATCTTCCCAAGTTGTCCCTGAGCCAGGATACGATTTGGTAACATCAGCCCATGGTTCACCGAGTACGAGAGTACCATTAGGAACCTCTTTATTTTGCAATGGTACACCAGATTCTTTACAGTTCCACGTTTGTTTATTTGGATTATCAGGATGAGTAGAAGGGTTTCCATGTTTTCCGTTCCAACAAATATCCGCGAAAGCATAGTTAAGGTGAGTAAGTTTTGATGCATCAATGTCAGCAACTTGATAATTACGTCCGTAAACGCCCCACGAAGGAAAGTACCCAACAATTTTTTGACTTTGCTTTGGTGAATCTGCTAATGCGAGATTTGGATTAATAAAATTTGTGAGAAAAAGAGGTAAGAAAAGTAGTAGAGATAGTAATAACAGTGTGAATTTTTGAGACCTCATAGCCATTTCTCCTTTCAAAATAAAAGATATATTTAAAGGCATACGCCAATAAATCAAAATGAATCTAGACGTGTGAAACGTCTAGATAAAATGATCAGACATCACGAAGTCTATACAAGGGAGCTGGGGGTGATTAAATCGTAACAAATGTAAGATTTAGTGTAAACGCTTTATTAAATTGAAAAAGACTTTCTCAATACAAAAAGGCTTGAATACAAACTGTATATGAAAACGAAAGATCGGTATGGGAGGAAAAAGCTCATTATAAATAAATTTGAGAAAAAATTGTATGGAGCCAATTATTAAAGGCATAGAAAGATAAGGAAATATCATGTAAAATAATAGTAAAAATATGTAAAGGAGGGAATGGTGTGGATGTGTTTTTGAACATTGCTGAAGAAAAAATTCGACAAGCAATACGGAATGGTGATCTTGATTATCTTCCGGGAAAAGGAAAACCACTACAATTAGAAGATCTTTCAATGGTACCTCCAGAACTTAGAATGAGTTATAAAATTTTAAAAAATGCGGGAATGATTCCACCAGAAATGGAACTACAAAAAGATATATTAAAAATAGAGGATCTAATTGCTTGCTGTTATGATGAAGAAGAGAGAAAGAGATTACGAGAAGAGTTAACAGCAAAAACGCTTCGTTTTCAGCAGGTAATGGAAAAGAGAAAGATTAAAGATAGTTCAGCTTTTCGTATGTATCAAGACAAAGTATTTCGTAAATTACGCTAAGAGGGATAAGATGACTACATTTAAAACGATAGAAGAATTAGCGACCTATATCGAAGAACAACAATTGGTACTTCTGTTTATTAAAACGGAAAATTGTGGTGTTTGTGATGTTATGCTAAGAAAAGTAAATTGCGTATTAGAGAATTATGATTACGTAGAGAAAATAGAGATATTACTACAAGACATGCAGGAGATTGCGGGGCGATATGGAGTATTTACAGGGCCAACAATTTTATTATTTCATAATGGAAAAGAAATTCTTCGTGAATCACGCTTCATTTCACTTGAAAATCTAGAGAGAACCATTCAATTATTCGAGGAATAAGGGAGGCTTTTAAATGGAATTTATTATTGTCATACTATTATTTGTTGTAGTTGGAACAATCGTAACAGCAGTTCGATCGAACAAAAAGAAGGTAAATCTTACAAAACAAAATAACATTCATAATTCATCTAACAGCTCATCACCATTATTTTTCTTTGCTGGATCTGATAATGATAGCTCGCATGATGGCGGCTCACATGATTGTGGAGGATCTTTTGGGGGAGATAGCGGAGGAAGCTGTGGTGGCGGTGGTGATTGATAAAAATGCGCCTTATATAGGCGTATTTCTTTTTAAACAAACTATGCATAAACACAGTTAAACAAACGTTTGTTTAATATTTTTAACATACTAAGGGGAATGGAAATGAAAAGGGAACCGAAAGTGAAAAATAAGGGGAAAGTAGTGTTATTTTTATTAGCTGCGGGAGGCGTATTTCTTGTTAAATTAGCATTTAAATTTGGAACCATACATATGATTCGAACTTGGTTTGAAAGTACGTTTTCTTAAATAAGGAATATAGCCTCTTGCGATAGAGGTTTTTGATTTGTTATTATTAGACTGAACGGTCGGTTTAAAGAGGTGTGAATATGAGAAGAAGCGCAGAAGAGATAAAGAAAGAAATTGCATATAAAGCAGAAAGTCTATTTTCACAGAAGGGCTACGCAGCTACATCTATGGAAGAGATTTGTGAAATTACAGAGCGAAGTAAAGGAAGTATTTATTATCACTTTAAAAGTAAAGAAGAATTATTTTTATTTGTAGTGAAACAGCATACGTATGATTGGATTGAAAAATGGAATGAAAAAGAGAAGTTGTATAGCACTAGTACTGAAAAACTATATGGTCTCGCGGAATATCATGTAGAGGACATACAGCAACCAATTTCAAATGCAATAGAGGAATTCTCTATGAGCCAAGTTGTAAGTAAAGAGGTTCTGGATGAACTGTTAGCTTTAACTAGAGAATCATATGTTATGTTTGAGAAATTAATTGAAGTAGGTATACAGTCTGGAGAGTTCCGTGAAGATAATACTCGTGATCTTATGTATATTGTAAACGGATTATTATCAGGACTTGGAGTGCTTTACTACGAATTAGATTATAAAGAGCTGAAACGTATTTATAAAAAGGCAATAGATGTATTGTTAAAAGGAATGGCAGCTGAATAATAGGTCAGTTGCTTTTCTTACAAAATAAATTAGACCGAACGGTCGGTTTATGAAAGGGGAATGAAAATGAACGCTTTATTTAAAAACCGAGCATTTATGCTCGTTATGGCGTCTGATATTTTACAACAATTTGCAATTTGGATCAGAAATATGGCTCTTTTGTATTTTATAATGGAGCGAACGAATAATGATCCAGTTTCTGTTTCGTTGTTATCAGTTATGGAATATGCACCTATTTTTATTTTCTCGTTTATCGGTGGTGCGCTAGCTGATCGCTGGAATCCGAAAAGAACAATGGTCGCTGGAGATGTATTAAGTGTACTGTCTATTATAGGAATTGTCTTGTTGTTAAAGCTGGATTATTGGCAGGCTATATTTTTTGCAACACTCATTTCCGCGATTGTAGGTCAGTTTTCTCAGCCCTCATCTTCGCGTATATTTAAGCGCTATGTAAAAGAAGGAGAGATAGCAAATGCGATTGCATTTAACCAAACATTACAGTCATTATTTCTGATTTTTGGACCAGTGGTGGGATCGCTTGTGTATACACAACTTGGTTTATTTACATCACTATATAGCTTAATCATTTTATTTTTGTTATCTGCTATTGCCCTTTCATTCTTACCAAAATGGGTTGAAAAAGAGCAGGTGGCGAGAGACTCATTAAAAAATGATATAAAAGAAGGTTGGAAGTATGTTCTTCATACGAAAAATTTACGTATGATTACGATCACTTTTACAATTATGGGTTTAGCTGTTGGATTAACGAATCCATTAGAAGTATTCCTTGTAATTGAACGTTTAGGTATGGAAAAAGAAGCTGTTCAATATTTAGCGGCAGCTGACGGAATAGGTATGTTACTCGGTGGTATTGTTGCTGCAGTTTTCGCTTCAAAAGTGAATCCGAAAAAGATGTTTGTATTCGGTATGGGTATATTAGCCATTTCATTTTTAGTAGAAGGGCTATCTACATCATTTTGGATTACTAGTTTCATGAGATTTGGAACAGGTATTTGTTTAGCATGTGTTAATATTGTTGTCGGTACGCTTATGATTCAACTTGTACCAGAAAATATGGTTGGAAGAGTAAATGGAACGATTTTACCACTGTTTATGGGGGCAATGCTAATTGGAACTTCATTAGCTGGAGGATTAAAGGAACTAACTTCACTAGTTACTGTGTTTTGTATAGCGATGGCACTTATTTTATTAGCGATAGGGCCAGTTGTACGTATGCAAATAAAGAAAGAAGATATCGCTAACAAAGAGGCACTAACAAATTCATTAGCTTCAAAATAACTATTGTAAGGGAGCAATATTGCTCCTTTTTTCTTTGAGGAACTTTTGACAACTATATGAGCCAATTATATACTGATGTTGTAAAAACGATTTTACAGGTTAGGAGCAATGGTGTGAAAAATCAAATCTATGAATTACGCACTGAAAATAATATTTCACAAGGCGCATTAGCTGATAAATGTAAGGTTTCTAGACAAACGATAAATGCAATTGAGAATAATAAATATGATCCAAGCTTAGCGTTAGCGTTCCGTTTAGCTGAAGTATTAGGAACAACTGTTGATAAATTATTTTTGTACAAGCAGTAGAGTCGTTCATTATAAGGCGCACCTTTAAAAATAAAAAAGATCCTCTTCTTATGAGAAGAGGATCTTTTCTTATAGCGTTTTAGTCTTTGGACTAGGTGGTGTAACGGATGTATTATTTTCTGGAACTCTAGTTAGTAAGAATCCTCCGATAATAAATAGAACAATAATACTAAGAACACCAGCGTTTGTTTTTCCTGTTAATTGCGTTGTAACACCGACTAATACCGGACCCATAATTGCGGCAAACTTCCCAAATATATTATAAAATCCGAAGAATTCATTAGCAGATTCTTTTGGTACTAGTTTTGCAAAGTATGAACGACTTAGTGCTTGAATACCACCTTGAGATGTAGCAACTAACATTGCTAAAATCCAAAAATCAAGTGTCGTTTTTAAAAAATAAGCATATGTGCAAATAATGATATAAATAATGATACCGACATATAGCATTTTTTTGCCAGTAAATGTTTCAGATAATTTTCCGTATAGTAAAGCAAATGGACAAGCGACAATTTGTGTTACAAATAATATGATTAATAGATTCGTTGCACTAATACCGAGATCGGTTCCGTAAGCGGTAGACATAGTAATAATTGTATCGACTCCGTCAATATAGAAAAAGTAAGCGATTAGAAACATAAATACAGTTTTATATTCTTTAATATTTTTAAAAGTATCAGCAAGACGTTTGAAGCTCATTCTAATAGGTCTTGGATGACGCTCAATATAGTGTGTTTGCTCTACGTTTTTTAGCATTGGAATTGTAAATAACCCCCACCAAAGAGCTGTTATTGCAAAGGAAATTTGACTAGCAATGCCGACCGATAAGGGAATAGTTCCTTTTTGAGAAAGAATAATAAGAGCGATACAACCGATAAAAGGAATTGTACTCCCGATATAACCTAATGCAAATCCTCTTGTAGAAATTCGGTCCATTCTATCTTCAGAAGTGACGTCTACTAAAAATGCATCATAGAAAATGTTTGCTCCAGCAAAGCCGATTAAGGCGAGCATATAGCACCCTAGCAATAAGTACCACTGAGAGGTTGGAACGACTGCTAACATACTTGTAAATACGATACCGAGTCCAAAGAAGAATGTGAAAAAACGTTTTTTAAATCCTTTATAATCAGCAACTGTGCCAAGAATAGGAGCAAGTATAGAAATTAAAAGTGTTGCGAATGAGTTTGCATATCCCCAATATGCTGTTGAAGTTGCCCCAGATAGTCCAGCTTCTTTTGCAGCTGCTTTAAAGTAAATTGGAAATAATGCAGTTGTAATGACGAGCGAGTATACAGAGTTCGCCCAATCGTATAATATCCAGCTTTTTTCTTGTCTGGACATTTTTTTCATATAATGTTCCCCCTTAAATTTGTTTTACTAACAGTGTACAAAAATAAAAATTATAAAAAGAGAAACAGTGATGAATTTTACATAACTTTTACATATATACACAGTTCTTTACAATTGGAGTAAATCCTCTACAATTGCTCCGTCTGTTTCACCTAAGTGTAAACCGAGTAGTCTAGCGATAGTTGGACCTTCATCAATAAGTCTCATATACGGGACGGTAAAGCCACTTTTTATTCCTTTCCCAGCAGCGATAAAAATTGTTTCATAGTTAGGTTTTGTTGGAGAGTATCCATGCGTACCAAATGTATATTTTTTACTAGGCGTAACATCTTTTTCAGTAATTTCTTTTATAAAATCTCCTGTATAGTTTTCAGTGAAATAATACCCTTCTCGTGCTTCTAACATGAATAAACAATTACCGTCTGCACCGCAGTCTTTGGCAGCTTCATCATGAAGTATAAATTCAATTCCGTTTTGTTTATTTTGAAGTAGTTCTTCAAGGAGTAGTTGTACCTCCCGGATTGTATCCGTATCATTTTTGTCCTTTACATATACATAGGCGGAGCCGTCGCAACTTTGGCAATAGGCTTTCCAGTCTACTAATTTTCCTTTTTTATTAAGAGATATAAGTCCTCTTTGATAGAATAGCACATTTAATTGGATGGATTTGTTTTCACTTAAAGCGCTATGATCACCAAGGGCAATAATTGTACTTTCTTCGTATAGGTCACTTTCTTTTAGTGCTTGAATAATTTTCCCTAGACGTTCGTCGTGTCTCTGGATAGCAGCTGTTGTTTCGTTAGATTCAAAGCCGTGATAGTGTCTTTGTGTGTCTAGATCGGTGAAATGTACGAACATGACATTAGGCTTTTTCGTCTGGATTGTATGCACAGCAGAGGCGAGGACGAAATCATCCAGCTCTGGTTGTGATAAACCATTTCTTATATGGCCGAAACGACGATTTAAATCTAATTGGTATAGTGGGCTACCGCTAAATAAGGAAACTAACACTTGATTTTGCCAAGGTCTATTGGGGAAAATTTCTGGTAAATTGTAATCGATGTTCGCTCTTCCAGTAACAGGCCATAGAAGGGCAGCTGTCGTTAAATTTGCTTTGCGCGCTTCATCATACAATGTTGTTCCTTTTATTGATTTTCGGTACCAATGCCAATCAGGTGATTCACGCCCTGGTTGAAGTAACGTATTGCTAACAACACCGTGCTTGTTAGGGTAATTACCAGTTACGATTGTTGAGTGGCTTGGATATGTTACAGAAGGATAAATTGGTTCTACTTTTTCGACAACCGTGCCCTTTTTTATTAGAGATTGGAAATGAGGTAGTTTTTGTAGTATAGGAAAATCTAAAGCTGATAAACAGTCGAATGATAAAATGATGACGTGGTTTGTTAATGCTTTATCCATAAAGTTCCCTCCTGATTATATAAAACCTATTATTATATATTACTATTAACACCTAGTAATAAATATATATATTTAGGTGAAAGTTTATTATTTATTTTCAGAAAAATTAAACATATAATTAAGTATAAGGGAATCTATGGAGGGAGGGAACACTATGGATTGGTTAGATGGATTTGGTATTTTTTACATCATTGGCGGAATCACGATTATCCTTGTATTTACTATTTCATATTTACTAAAGAAACGGTTTCCAGACAAACAGTTTGATATTATATTTGCACTTAGTTTAATACTTCTTTGCTTAGCGTCCTTTCCCGTTACAATGATGGTTATTGGTGGGTGGGAAGGAATGGGATATGGATTTATTGGTTTCTTCGTCCTAATTGGTACACTTATCGGTATGATTGCACATCAACTTGTGAAAATTACGCGGAAAAGCTACGTATAAAACTGCAAAAAATGAAAAGGATATATAAAAATAAGAAAATTAGCTATTGTTTTAAAAAAGAATTTGTATTATGATAATCAACAAATTTATTTCGTTATAACGATGAAAAAGGACTAGTACATGTTCAACCTTTTTAGCAGAGAGAGAATCCGTCAGGCTGAAAGATTCTTAAAAAGGCAATATGGAACCTGCCTTTGAGTTCTGCATATGCAGCGGGAATTTCCCGTTATCAAAAAGAGAGCATGCGCAATTTTTGTGCATGAATCAGGGTGGTAACGCCGGCAAAGCTCGGTCCCTATTTAGGGACGCGGGCTTTTTTGTATTTTCTAGAAGGAGGAAGACTGACTATGGCAAAAGAACAAGTGCAAGCCATTACGAAGATGGAAGAGGACTTTGCGCAGTGGTATACTGATATTGTAAAAAAAGCCGAACTTGTTGATTATTCAAGTGTAAAAGGGTGCATGATTTTACGTCCGTATGGTTATGCCTTATGGGAGAATATGCAGAAGGTGATGGATGAGAAGTTAAAAGGAACTGGCCATGAAAATGTATATATGCCAATGTTTATCCCAGAGAGTTTATTGCAAAAAGAGAAGGATCATGTTGAAGGATTTGCTCCTGAAGTAGCATGGGTTACGCATGGTGGAGATGAAAAGTTAGCGGAAAGACTTTGTGTACGTCCTACATCTGAAACTTTGTTCTGTGAGCACTTTTCAAAAATTGTGCAATCCTATAATGATTTGCCAAAGTTATATAATCAGTGGTGTTCAGTAGTTCGTTGGGAGAAGACAACTAGGCCATTCCTTCGTACGACTGAATTTTTATGGCAAGAGGGTCATACAATCCATGAAACGGCAGAAGAATCGCAGACTGAAACATTAAATATTTTAAACTTATATGCTTCTTTTTGTGAGGATTATTTAGCGATACCAGTTATTAAAGGGCAAAAAACAGAAAAGGAGAAGTTTGCTGGAGCAAAGGCAACTTATACAATTGAAAGTTTAATGCATGATGGAAAAGCGCTTCAAACAGGAACCTCTCATAACTTTGGAACGAATTTCTCTGAAGCATTTGATATTAAGTTTTTAGATCGTAACGGTAAGTGGCAATATGTGCACCAAACATCTTGGGGTGTATCAACAAGAATGATAGGCGGGCTAATAATGGTTCATAGTGATAATAATGGACTTGTAATGCCACCAAAAGTCGCTCCAGTGCAAGTTGTTATTGTACCGATTGCTCAGCATAAAGAAGGAGTTTTAGCAAAAGCAACAGAGTTACAAGGACATATTCAAAAGGTTGCACGAGTAAAAATAGATGCTAGTAATAAAACACCAGGCTGGAAATTTAATGAGTATGAAATGAAGGGGATTCCAATTCGATTAGAAGTTGGCCCTAAAGATATTGAAAAGAATCAAGTTGTACTTGTAAGAAGAGACACGAAGGAAAAAGAGTTTGTACCAATGGATCAATTAGAAGAACGTATTCCAGCATTACTTGAAGAAATTCATATTGCCTTATTTGATAAAGCAAAAGCATTTCGCGATGAGAATACGTATGTTGCGACAAATTTCGAAGAGATGAAAAAAATAGCTGACGAAAAGCAAGGCTTTATTAAGGCAATGTGGTGCGGGGAATTAGCTTGTGAAGAAAAACTAAAAGAAGAAGTTGGAGTATCTTCACGTTGTATGCCTTTTGAGCAAGAGCATTTAGCTGATGAATGTATTTGTTGTGGTAAAGAAGCTAAACAAATGGTGTATTGGGGAAAAGCGTATTAATACTTTTTCTGATAGGTGATAAAAAGGACTTTGGGCTGCATAATAAAATGCAATCCAAAGTCCTTTTTAGCTTTATAAAGTATTTCATGTATTCTTTAGATGGAAGTATGTTGCTCTTATTTTACGTTTTTACGACGAATAAACAGTAACATACCAATTAGGAATATTGAAAGACCCATTAAAATAGATATAGGGTAATGCGTTGCGGTATTCGGTAATTTATCACCTAGTTTTTTCGTATTATCTTTTACATTACCCCCTTGAGAACCGTTGCCCTCCTGAGAATTGCTATCGCCTTTAACACGATTGCCACCTTGAGAGCCATTACCGCCGTGTGAGCCACTGCCACCAGAACCATCGCCACCAGAACGGTTACCACCAGAACCGTTACCGCCAGAACCGCTGCCACCAGAGCCGTTGCTACCAGAACGGTTACCACCAGAACCGTTACCGCCAGAACCGCTGCCACCAGAGCCGTTGCTACTAGAGCCAGAGCCACCAGAACCGTTATCGCCGGAACCACTGCCACCAGAGTCATTGCCACCAGAACCACTGCCACCGGAACCACTGCCACCGGAACCATTACCGCCGGAACCGTTGCCGCCAGAGCCGCCAGAACCACTGCCGCTAGAACCGTTGCCACCAGAACCGTTACCGCCAGAACCACTGCCACCAGAGTCATTGCCACCAGAACCGTTACCGCCAGAACCACTGCCACCGGAACCATTACCGCCGGAACCGTTGCCGCCAGAGCCACCAGAACCACTGCCGCTAGAACCACTGCCGCTAGAACCGTTGCCACCAGAACCGTTATCGCCGGAACCATTGCCGCCAGAGCCACTGCCATCAGAACCGTTACCGCCGGAACCATTGCCGCCAGAGCCAGAGCCACCAGAACCGTTTTCACCAGAGCCGCTGCCACCGGAACCACTATCGTCCTGAGAACCGTTATTTCCTGGAGGTTTATTATTATCCTTTGAGTTTCCTTCTGCAAAATGATCGCTATTTTGTACAATAGCGTTTGTTAATGGTTGGAAGTTTTCAGTTGCAGCATTACCGATATTTAAACCGCTAAAAAAAGATAGAGAGAGTGTTGATGCTAAAATGAAGATTTTCGTCATGGTTTTCCTCCTAAGAAATGAATGTTCCATCTAAAATACATCCCTTTGTAATATTTCTTAGGAAAAAGAGTTTTATGCAAAAAAAACTATATATAGAAAAAGGTGGTATATTTGTCAAAGCAGAAAAGAGTTAATGTAGATTTCCTACAAATAGGTGGAGAATTTACATTCATAACGGTAGAGGAAGTGGCAGTAGATGAAAGAGTATATAGCGTTTGATATTGGCGGTACGCAAATTAAGTATGGCATTATTTCAGAAGCAGGGAGAGTATTAAAGCGTAAAACAGTTGCAACAGAAATTCACTTAGGCGGAGAACAAATTATTCAAAAACTCATTCTTTTATCAAAAAAATTAATGAATGAACATACTATTGCCGGAATTGGTATTAGCACTGCGGGAATTGTTGATATTAATAAGGGAATTGTGACGGGAGGCGCGGATCATATTCCGGGATATAGTACTATTCCTATTATTGATAGATTGCAAGAGATATTAAAAGTTCCAGTATCGATTGACAATGATGTGAATTGTGCAGCGTTTGGAGAAAAGTGGAATGGTAGTGTAAGAGAGAAAGAGAACTTTATTATGCTCACCATTGGAACAGGAGTTGGGGGAGCAATTTTTATAGATGGAGAATTGTACCGAGGACATTCATTTAGTGCTGGTGAATGGGGGAATATGCTAATAGAAGGAAAAACGTTTGAAGAGGTTGCTTCGATTTCAGGATTAATTCGGCTTGTAAGAAAATATAAAGGCAAAGGCGAGTGGAATGGGAGAACAATTTTTGAGTTGTATGATAAAGGAGATAGAGAAGTTGCTCAAGCAGTTGGGATTTTCTTTAAACATTTGGCAATCGGAATTAGTAATCTTGCTTATATTTTTAATCCAGAAACAATTATTATTGGGGGAGGAATTACCGATAGAGGAAATGAGTTTTTAAAAGAAGTAAAAGAAGAGGTCAGTAAATACTTAAATCAAGAGATTTATAATAATTGTGAGATTGAACTTGCACAAAACGGTAATTGTGCAGGAATGATTGGTGCTATTTACCACTTATTACATCATCATAAGTAAATTATATGAATGTTTTCATATAACTGAGAATTTATCCTTTTTATCAATAGGTAAATAATGCTACAATATAAGAGAAGAATACAATATTTTCCGATATGGAAAATGCTTTGTAGAAAGGGAGAAACTTCATGCCTATTATTTTAGAAAAAGGTCAAAAGATCGATTTAACGAAAGGACAACCAAAAGTAGCAAAACTACAGGTTGGCTTAGGCTGGGATCCAATTGGGCAATCAGGTGGATTTCTGTCTTCATTATTTGGAAGTAAACCAAATATAGATTGTGATGCATCTGTTGTTATGTTAGAAGGAGATCGTTTTTTAAACAAAAATGATTTAGTTTACTTCGGAAACAAACTTTCTACTTGTGGTAGTATTATTCATTCAGGAGATAATTTAACAGGTGAAGGCGAAGGTGACGATGAAACAATCTTTGTAGAATTACATAAAGTCCCAAGTCGTATTAACCGTTTAGTATTCGTTGTAAATATTTATGACTGTGTAAACAGACGTCAAGACTTTGGTATGATTCGTAACGCTTATATTCGTATTCAAAATCCTCATACAGGTGAGGAATTAGCACGTTATAATTTATCAGAAAACTATGCTAGTAAAACAACTTTAATTGCAGGAGAAATGTATCGCTACGAAAATGAGTGGAAGTTTTCAGCAGTTGGAGAAGGCACGCAAGATAAAAACTTAAGTGAGATTGTATCACGTTATCAATAGGATAAACTAAGGAGGAATTTTTAAATGGCATCTATTTCTTTAAAAAAGGGACAAAAGGTAGATTTAACAAAAACAAATCCAGGTTTATCAAAGGTACTTGTAGGGCTTGGCTGGGATACAAATCGTTATGATGGACAAGCTGATTTTGATTTAGATGTTAGTATCTTTTTAGTAGGTGCGAACGGTAAAGTTTCAGGAGCAGAAGATTTCGTTTTCTATAATAATCCCAAAGGTGCGAATGGTGCTGTAGAGCATTTAGGAGATAACCGAACTGGTGAAGGCGAAGGCGATGATGAAGCGATTAAAATCGATTTAAAAAATGTTCCTGCTCACATCGAACGTATTTGTTTCACAATTACAATTTATGATGGAGAAGGCCGCAGCCAAAACTTTGGTCAAGTTTCTAACTCATTCGTACGTATTCTCGATGAAGAAAAGAATGCAGAGTTAATTCGTTACGATTTAGGAGAAGATTTCTCTATTGAAACAGCGGTAGTAGTAGGTGAATTATACCGCCATGCAGGTGATTGGAAGTTCAATGCAATCGGAAGTGGATTCCAAGGTGGGTTAGCGTCTCTATGTAATAACTTTGGTTTAGATGTAGAGTAATAGATTCAATTTATATATCCATTGGTGAAATGCATGTTTACTGATGGGTATATTTTTAAAGATAAAAATATAGAGGTGAATATAAATGGCTATTCAGTTACAAAAAGGACAGAAGATTGATTTAGGTAAGACGAGTCCTGGTTTAACAAAAGCAGTAATTGGTCTTGGATGGGATATTAAATCTTATGATGGCGGAGACGATTTCGATTTAGATGCATCTGCTTTTTTATTAGATGCGAACGGGAAATGTACGAAGGAAACTGATTTTATCTTCTATAATAATTTAAAGTCTCCTTGTGGATCAGTTTTACATACTGGCGATAACAGAACAGGTGAAGGCGAAGGCGACGATGAGCAACTTGTTGTAGATTTGAAAAAGGTTCCAGCAGACGTTCATAAAATTGCTATTACAGTTACAATTTATGATGCGGAAGGCCGTAATCAAAACTTTGGACAAGTAGGAAACGCATTCGTTCGTTTAGCGAATGAAGAGACGAACGAAGAAGTTCTTCGTTTTGATTTAGGGGAAGACTTCTCTATCGAAACAGCAGTTGTCTTTTGTGAATTATACCGTCATAATGGACAGTGGAAGTTTAATGCAGTAGGAAGTGGATTCCAAGGTGGTTTAGGTGCGCTTGTAAGAGCGTATGGCTTGGATGCATAGAAAGGAAACGATATTCGTTTCCTTTTTTTGACCTTTCTATAAATCTAGCAAAGAATAGGGGATAAAGGTAAGATGAGTATTTTGCAAGGAATCCTTGATACGTATGCTCAGTTTTTCGACTTGGACATGTGGATTAAAGTGTTGCAAGATCCAGTATCTTGGGGATTAATTGGTACACTTGTTGTACTTGAAGGGTTGTTATCTGCTGATAACGCACTTGTGTTAGCGGTAATGGTAAAACACCTTCCTGAAGAGAAACGTAAAAAAGCATTATTCTATGGACTTATTGGAGCTTATATATTCCGCTTTATTGCAATTGGAATCGGAATGTTCTTGATTAAATTATGGTGGGTAAAACTTCTTGGTGCACTTTACCTTGCTTGGTTATCAGTAAAATACTTTATTGATAAGCGTAAAGGTGCAGGTGAAGAAGAGGAAGCTCATGGTATGAACCAAAACAGTATTTTCTTCAGAATGTTCGGTGTCTTCTGGGGAACAGTTGCAATGGTCGAATTAATGGATATCGCATTCTCTGTAGATAGTGTACTTGCTGCATTTGGTGTATCTAATGAAGTTTGGATTTTATTATTAGGCGGAATGCTAGGTATTTTAATGATGCGTGGTATTGCCGGTGTATTCTTGAAATTATTAGAGCGTATTCCAGAGCTTGAAACGACAGCATACATTTTAATCTTAATTATTGCATCGAAAATGTTACTGTCTTTAATCGAGATTGAGATTAGTCATACACTATTCTTTATTATTTTAGTTGTAGCATTTGGAGCAACATTTATAATTCACTACATGAAGAATTCTGGACAAGCTAAAGAAGAAGTTGCAGCTACTAAAGAAGATAATAAATAATTGAAATGGGTTTGCTCGTTTTGCGAGCGCCCATTTTTTATAACAAAAAATAGTTTATAATAGAAGAAGGACTTAGAAAAAACGTAACTGTTTTTGGAGGTGAACTGTTGTGTTTTCACGTTTTACACTTCAACCATATGCATTAAAAGATGAATCAGATTTAAAGCAATTTGAAACGCTTTTAGAAAAACGTCCACAATATGAACTGACAGAGAATGAGATGAAATTTAGTTATATAGCATGTCGAATCCTTGGCGTTCCTAATGATGTAGATGAATATTTTAATGAACTGTTTGATTATAGTGAAGCGAAAGGAATCGAAGTTTTACACGAACAAAATTTAAACAAAGTGATTGATTCGGAAAAGCTTCGTCATATTCAAGAAGTGTTCGGATTACATCAAGAAGCACCAAATGGTCTGACAGTAAATAGGTTAGTTGCACACTTATCTGGGAAACAACTTTTACCGAAAGTAGACAATCCTGATTTACAGCATTACATACATACGACGTTTATTTCACTATTGAAATTATATGAGAAACAACATAATCAGTCGTTAAAGACAGAAGGCTTCCGTCGTTTCTTAATCGACATAATTAAACTAAGCGAAAATTATGTAGCGAAGTGGTTTTCTACGATTAATTATAAGAAACAGATGCCGAGTATCGTTTGGTATGGTGATGCACAGGAAAGCCGTATATATTTCTTATACTTTCTTATTATGCTCGGTTGTGATGTGCTTTATTATCACCCAGAAGGAAAAGATGGATTTGAGAATGTTGATGAAGAGGGAAGGACCTTTATTGTGTCTCATCCAGGCCGTATTTCTCTTGAACCATTTCCAGATCGCCGCCGCGAGCGTGTGGCAACAGTAGCGTATCAAGCTTCAAAAGAAATTGAGCAAGTACTTCACCACGATAATTCACTGCTGTACAAGCCGTGGCAATTCCGTTCCTATACGCCTGTAGCTCGTACACTAAAAACAACATATGATGAGCTCTTTTTAATTACGAAAGAAAAGGCGTTTGTACGCCCGACATTCTTTGTTGAAAATAAACATATTTATATCCCTTCTTTATTTGCGAAAATATCAGGCGTTTCAAAGAATGATAAAGAGTATTTTCAACGATTAAAGGCTGTTACATCATTTGATAACAGTATACTAGTTAATACATTCCCATTTACGAAAGAGCAAAAAGCAAACTTCCAATATCATTATCGAGATGCATTAGACCGTGGGGGGAAATTACATCCTGATCTAATTATGAATAGCCATTGGTGGCCGCATAAGCGTTTACCGGAAGGTTTACAACATGGGATTGCAGAAGCGATTATCCATACGTGTGAAAGTGAAATGTGCAAACCAATTGCGAAAGAGACAAAACAAGATGTAGCGCTATATGTTTTCGCGCAACTTTCTCAAATACCACCGAATATTTTAGAACATCTTGAGAAATTTGATTATTCACAAGATGTGCCGAAAATTGTTATATTTAATAATGAGAAGAGTGGAGAGTTAACTCGTTCTGATGCTGTTTTATTACTATTTTTAAATCAAATTGGAGTAGATGTATTCCATTTCAATCCAACGGGAAGAAACGATATTGAACCGTATATTGAAGCGGGGGCATTTGATTCCCATTGGCTTGAAGAGGTTAATTTCGATCTTGAGTTTCATGGTTCATCAGCCTATAAAAATTTATCACAAACAATAAAAGGACTATTTCGTCCATTTTTATAAGGAAAGGGAGAATACCATATGAATAACCCAGTCGTACTAGATCCGAAAACAGAATTAAATGAGCAAACAGCACAAGATGTTCGCTTGCAACTTAGACAAGATGCGGATGTACAACGTATTTATAATGCGGTAGATATTAAAGATCAATTAGAATTAATTGAACTTGGAAAAGAACCTTCTATGGAAATTTCACGTTTTGCTGATCAAATTTTACATACAATGTCATTATCAAAGATAGAAGATTCTGGTGAATTATTAAAACAGCTTGGTAAAATTATGGACAGATTTGATAGCAAAGACTTTGCGGAAGAGAAAAGTGGTTTCTTCTCACGTATGTTCAAAAAAGCGGATAAAATGATTGAACAAATCTTTAGCAAGTATCAAACGATGGGCCGTGAAATTGATAAAGTGTATGTGGAAATTACGAAGTACCAAGATGAGATGAAAAAATCAATTGGTACGTTAGATGGCTTGTATGAGCAAAACTTAAAATATTATTTAGACTTAGAGAAGTATGTAGTAGCAGGAGAAATGCTATTAGAGCGTTTAAATACAGAATTAGTTCCGATGTATGAAGAGCGTGTGCGTAATAATGATCAATTAGCAGGTATTGAATTAGAGTCGCTTAAAAACTCGGTTGAAATTTTAGAGCAACGTATTGATGATTTAGAAAAAGCGCGTATGGTTGCACTACTTACAGCACCACAAATTCGTATGATTCAACGTGGTAATAATAAATTAATTGGTAAAATTAATACAGCATTTATTACAACGATTCCGATCTTTAAAAATGGTATCATTCAAGCGGTAAATGCGAAGCGTCAAAAGCTTGTTGCAGATTCTATGGCTGAACTGGATCGCCGTACAAATGAATTACTTAAGAAAAATGCACAAAATATCGCAACGCAAAGTGTAGAAGTAGCGAGATTATCAGGTTCTTCTAGTATTAAGATGGAAACACTTGAGGAAACTTGGAACATTATTTCAAGAGGTATGCAAGAAACACAACAAATTGAAGAACAAAACAAACGTGAGCGTGAAGAAAGCCGCAAGCGTATGGCTACATTAACTGAAAACATTAAAAAAGAATTACAAGGATAAAGTGAAACTTTAATCAGTGGGGTTTTGTTCATCCCCACCGATTATTAGCCTTCACCAATTGGACATTTATGGGCAGTTAATCTACCACCTAACTTCTTTGCTCAAACTGAATTTTGAGGTGGGAGTTTTACTGCACGGAAAATAGTAGGGTAAATGAAAAGGCAATGAGGAATAGTCCTCATTGCCTTTTAGTTTCTCTTCACTAATTTAATAATCTCATTCACAATAAGTGGAATGATACTTAATAAGAGAACAAATCCCCAATCTCGCATCGTTAATGCATGTACACCGAATATATTTGCAAGGGGCGGGATGGAGATGATACAAACTTGCATAAGAACACCGATAAGAAGGGAGAAGACTAAATATTTATTGGTAAAGATCCCAATTGAAAAAATTGATTTCGTTCTTGAACGCAAGTTAAATGAATGAACGAGCTGAGAAAAACTAAGAACGACAAATGCCATCGTTTGAGCGTGTAATAGAGCATCGTCATCAATTCGTTCTGGGAAAAGAGGGAATAAATTTGTATCTCCAGTATAGAATTTTGCTCCGGCGATAAAAGCTATTAGCGTTAACAGTCCAATGATAACCCCATTGAAAATCAGAAAAGGAATGCTACCACTAAATAAACTTTCTTTCGCATGTCGTGGTTTTTCCTTCATCACATCTGGATCTTCAGGATCAACCCCAAGTGATAATGCAGGAAGTGTATCTGTAATTAAATTCACCCACAAAATGTGAATAGGTCGTAGAGGTGTTGCCCAGCCAAGTAAAATGGCTAAAAATAAAGCGATAATTTCTCCGAAGTTACAAGAGAGTAGGAAGAGGATTGATTTTTTTATGTTACGATAAATATTTCTACCTTCCTCAACAGCCTTCACAATAGATGAGAAATTATCATCTGTTAACACGACATCTGCTGCCCCTTTTGCAACGTCTGTTCCTGTAATGCCCATCGCTACGCCAACATCCGCTTGCTTTAAAGATGGAGCGTCATTGACACCATCACCAGTCATAGAAACGATATTTCCCTTTGCACGCAATGCCTTTACAATTTTTACTTTATGTTCTGGAGAGACTCTGGCGAATACATTTAAATGATTAATTTTGCTTGCTAGCTCTGTATCTGAAATGTTATCTAATTCAGTTCCGATCATAATTTCAGATATTTCTTCAGCAATACCAAGTTCTTTGGCAATTGCAAAGGCGGTATCTTTATGGTCACCAGTAATCATAACTGTGCGAATACCGGCTTTTTTACATTCTTTAATTGAATCTTTCACTTCAGTTCGCGGTGGATCAATCATACCGACAAGACCAATAAAGATAAGGTTTTCTTCAAGATGATTTATATCCACATCGTTTGAATCGTATTGTTTAAATGCGAATGAAAGTACTCTTAAAGCTTCTTGAGACATTGATCCGGCAGCTTCTAATATTTGATTTTTATCAGAATCAGTTAAAATCTCGATTTTGCCGTTTTTAAAAATATGGGTACATCGAGGTAAGAGCTTATCAATAGCGCCTTTCGTCATGCTATAGTAGCTTCCATCGTATGTATGTACGGTTGACATCATTTTACGATCTGAATCGAAAGGTACTTCGTTAACACGTTCATGTATTTTTTCTAAATAATCTTTTTGCATGTTAAAAGTGGTTCCAGCAACGAGAAGTGCAATTTCAGTCGGGTCTCCCGTTTGTGATTCGTTATTATAAGACGCATCATTACATAGCACCATATTTTCTAACAATAGACGTTGCGCATTATTATTTACATTTAAACTTTCTAAGCGATCGTATGTGTTATCACTATAAAAGTGAGTAACGGTCATTTTATTTTGCGTTAACGTACCTGTTTTATCTGAACAAATAATTGTGACAGAACCGAGGGCTTCAACAGCTGGTAGTTTCCGAATGATAACGTTTTGTTTAATCATACGTTGCACACCAATTGCAAGAACGATGGAAACGATAGCTGGCAAGCCTTCTGGAATAGCTGCAACGGCTAAACTAATAGCAGTCATAAACATTTCTAACGTATCCCGGCCTTGTAAAAAACCGATGAGGAACATAATGATACAAATAGCTACAGCGACAAAGCCTAAATATTTTCCGACTTGTGCTAAGCTTTTTTGAAGTGGTGTCACATCATCGTCTGCTTCATGTAAAAGGGTAGCAATCTTACCAATTTGTGAGTTCATTCCAGTTTCAACAGCAACACCGACGCCTCTTCCGTATGTTACAAGAGTAGACATAAAGGCCATGTTTTTTTGATCGCCGAGTGGTACTTGTTCATCACTTTGCATGGAAGGGTGGTAGATTGCATCTTTATCAACAGGGACAGATTCACCAGTTAGAGCAGATTCTTCAACTTTTAAATTTGCGGTTTCAATAAGGCGTAAATCGCATGGGATATATCGTCCGGCATCAAGCATAACGATATCTCCTGGAACGACGTGTTCAGATGGAATTTCTTTTAGTTCACCATGTCTCTTGACGATAGCTTTAGGTGTTGCCATCTTTTTTAGTGCCTCTAAAGCTTGTTCTGCTTTAGATTCTTGGACAACACCGATAACAGCATTTAAAACTACAACAAGCGCGATAATACTGGCATCCGCCCATTCACCTACAAAGGCAGAAATAAGGGCAGCAATAATAAGGACATATACGAGGACGTCATTAATTTGGGCGAAAATACGCTGCCATAAAGTGCGTTTTTGTTTTGTAGCTAATTCATTAGAACCGTATTGCTTTAAACGTTCACTTACAATTTCATCTGTTAAACCGTGTTGTTCGTTTGTTTCTAGGTCAATTAATGTTTGATCTTTCGTCTTACTGTACCAATTGCTCATAAGTAAGCACCTCCAGTAAAAACAGTTAGCAATGGTAGTGTTGCTATTATTTGTGAGTAGTATGTATGGAGAAAAAATCTAAGATGAGGTTCTACTTCTATTGTACAATATTTTACAGTTGGTTGAGGGAAAGAGATGAGTTGTCATGAATTTGTTGGAAATAAAAAAGAGCCTCATATAAGAGAGGCTTTTTTACTTTTTAATTAATGTACCTAATTCTTCTGTAATAGCTTGCATTTCACTAATGCTGAATGTTTCACGTTTCATAACATGATCATAAATGTCACGTAAATCTTCGTACATTTCTTCGTTAAAACTAGCAGCTCTCATCGCTCCAGCATTAACCATACGTAATTTTTCTTTAATAGCTTCGACCATATATTCAACGTTTTCTTCTGACTTTACGGATAAATCCACCGAAGTGTCCCCCTTTAAAATAACATAAGGCTATCTTAACATTTTTTATCATTTTCGTTAATGAATCTTTTCAATCCCATTAAATTAGTAGGGATTTCCTTTATATTTAATAATTGGTTGTTTATACTATAAGTATATATTAAGAAATGCACCAAGAAGGGAAGAAACAAAAGTATGGTTCAAGTATTGTTTGTTTGTCTTGGGAACATTTGCCGTTCTCCGATGGCAGAAGCGATTTTTCGAAATCTTGTCGTAAAAGAGGGACTTGAAGAGAAAATTGTCATTGATTCTGCAGGAACTGGAGATTGGCATGTTGGCCATCCGCCACATAAAGGAACACAAAAAATTTTAAAAGAAAATGCAGTCACTTTTGAAGGAATTAAAGCAAGGCAAGTAGAAAAAGAAGACTTAACAAAGTTTGATTATATTATTGCCATGGACAACAAGAATATAGCAGATTTAAAAAGTTTAGGTAAAACTGGAGGCTATATTGGTAGGCTGTCCGACTTTGTTCCAGACGGTGGCTGGACAGACGTTCCTGACCCTTACTATACAGGGAATTTCCAAGAAGTATATGACCTTGTAACAGAAGGGTGTGCAAAGCTATTAGCTTTCATTCGAAATGAACAAGGAATATGAGGAAGCTTAGAAAGAAATACTTTCTAACATAAGAAATGAAAGGGTGAAGGAATATGGCAAAGAAAAATAATATTGCTCGAAACATTGCGATTGGTGTAGCGGCAGGTGTAGCTGTATCCATGTTAAAGAAAGAAAACCGTGAAAAAGTAAAAAATACAGCAGAAAAAGCAAAAACAAAGATGATTGAAATTGGTGAAAATGCAAAGATTAAAGAAAAAGTGCAAACTGTTACAGATAAAGGACGCGAACTTGCTGATTTCAATGTGGTAAAAGCGAAAGTAGCAGAAATTAAAAAATTAACGCCATCTGTTGTAGAGACGTTAAAAGAAACGAAAGAAATTTTTAGTAAGAAAAAAGTTGAACCGGAAGAAAAGCCAGAAACGATTGAAATTCAAGCTGTATCTCCAAAGGTAGATGAGCTGAAAGCAGAAGAAGAGCCAGTAGTTGCTGAAGATGGTGGTATGAAAGAAGCGCGTGAATTATTTATGAAAGACTCAAATGCAGTGGAAAAAAAAACTGAAGCGTACATTGAGTTAAAGCAAGATAAAGAAGAGAAGAAAAGCGTTTAAACATATATGAGAAAAATTTTAGAAAAGGTGAGAAGAAATCGTACTTATTCGTTTGGTAAAGATTTATATGACCGGACGATGCGCGATGATGTAGCGGGCTTGGCAGCACAGCTCGCTTATTTCTTCTTGCTTGCAATTTTTCCTGGGCTCGTTTTCTTAATTACGCTTCTTGGATTTATTCCCATTCAAACAGAGGATGTGCTTAGTTTATTAGAGGTTTATGTACCAGATGATGCAATGAACTTAATTGAGGTAAATGTAGATAAAGTTGTAAACCAGCAAAATGGTGGTTTATTATCATTTGGTTTATTATCCATGTTATGGTTTGCCTCAAATGGTGTTAATGCGGTTATGAATGCTTTTAACCGCGCTTATGACGTGAAGGAAACACGTTCTTTTATTACAACAAGAGCGTTATCAATTGTGTTTACATTAGCTATTATTTTTATGATTGTCTTTGCATTAATTGTTCCGGTATTCGGACAAGTTATTGGAGCAGCAGTGTTTAAAGCACTCGGTTTATCAGATAGTTTTTCTTTCGTGTGGAGCATTACACGATTAGTAGCGAGTTTCTTCGTGCTATTTGCTTTGTTTAGTTTCTTATATACATTTGCCCCAGATCGAAAGTTAAAAAGAAGAGAAGTTATTTCAGGGGCGTTATTTGCTACTGTAGGATGGATTGTGGTATCGTACTCATTTGCTTATTATGTAGATAAGTTTGCGAATTACGCCAATACATATGGTGGTCTCGGTGGTATCATTATTTTAATGTTATGGTTTTACTTAACTGGATGGGTAATTTTACTTGGCGGTGAAATTAATGGTTTACTCCACCATTATAGAACCGGTGACAATAATTCCCGTAATGAATAATGAGCTCTTGTTCCATAATAAAAAGGAACAGGGGGGATATTTCATGAGTAATAATAAAAAGAACCATAATAATAAAAGTAATAATAAACAAAAGAGCAGTTCGCATCCAAAGCATAAAACGAGTAGCAGTGCGAACGGTCATAATAGCTATCATTAAAAAAAACGGGTCCTCTATGAGGGACCCGTTTTATTTGCTGCCTTTTAATAATCGTAAGCCATTCAAAATGACAAGAATCGTACTTCCTTCATGGCCAATAACACCGAATGGAAGAGCTAAAAATTGCAAGAAGTTTGAACAAATTAGCATGGCAATAACGGCTAGCGAAAAGATTACGTTTTGCTTCACAATACGGTTCATTCGTTTTGATAAACGAATTGCTTGGGAAAGACGAGATAGTTCGTTCTTCATCAGTACAACATCCGCAGTTTCTAAAGCTACATCTGTTCCTTCTCCCATTGCGACGCCAATGCTAGCAGTAGCTAGTGCAGGTGCATCATTTATACCGTCTCCGACCATTACTACTGTACCGTATTTTTCTTTTAACTTTTTAATCGTTTCAACTTTTGTTTCTGGTAAACATGATGCGTAATATTCCTTTATATTACTTTCAGAGGCAATTGCTTTTGCCGTTTCTTCATTATCTCCAGTAATCATAATTGCTTCGACACCAATGCTTTGTAATTCACGAATAGCAGCTATTGTTTCTTGGCGAAGCGTATCTTTTAAAGCGATAAGTCCAAGAATGCCTCCCTCATCACTAATATAAACGACAGTTTTACCTTCCTTTTCAAGTGAGGCAGAAATACCATTATGAAATGTTTTTGTTTCTTCACCGATAAAATCAGCTTTACCTATTTTATAAGCGTTGTTTTCGAATATTCCTTTTAGCCCAAAACCAGTTACATCTTCAACCTTTTCAGGTTTTTTTAATGTAATGTCGTACGCATGTTGTGCATATTTAACAATAGATGCAGCCAAAGGATGTGTAGAGTGACTTTCAATGGATGCTGTAATAGAAAGTACTTCTTTTTCTGTCATATTTTCTCGAACATATACATCTGTTACGGTAGGTTTTCCTTCTGTTAATGTTCCTGTTTTATCAAAGGCGATTGCTTTTACTGAAGCGAGGCGTTCTAAATGTATGCCACCTTTAAAGAGAATTCCATTTCTTGCTCCGTTAGAAATTGCAGATAACGTTGCTGGTGTAATGGCAGCAACGAGTGCACAAGGAGATGCGACTACAAGTAAGATCATAGCGCGATAAAACGTTTCATTCCAGCTCCAGTCAAGTAAGAAATGAGGAACGAACATCATAAGCGCAACAACGAGTAGTACACCTTTTACGTATGTTCCTTCAAACTTTTCGATGAATAGTTGTGATGGTGATTTTTCACTTTGTGCACTTTGGACGAGACGGATAATTTTTTGGAATAATGTTTGATCGCTTGGCTTCGTAATTTTAACTTCGATAGCACCACGTAAATTTACAGTACCTGCAAATACTTCATCGCCATGTCTTTTCTCATTTGGAATAGGTTCTCCCGTGATTGCTGCTTCATCAATATTTGTTTCACCGTTATGAATCGTACCGTCAGCGGGAACACGTTCACCTGGTTTAATTAAAATAATGTCGTTAATTTGTAACTCTCCAACAGGAACACGTTCCTCCGTTCCGTTGGAAATGCGTAATGCTTCTTCGGGTTGTAAGTCAAGAAGAGCGGAAATTTCTTTTTGGCTCTTACTTAATGTATAAGATTCCATAGCACCGCTGAGCGCAAAGATAAAGATTAAGATAGCCCCTTCTGCCCAGTAGCCAATAATTGCAGCACCAATAGCTGCAAAGAGCATTAGCATTTCAACATTTAGCTCTTTTTCTTCAATCGTATCTTCAATGCCTTCTTTCGCTTTTGCATATCCACCAACTATATAAGCAAGGATATAGCAAGTAATACCTACATTCATTACATCGTTCTTTGTGAATAACCAGCCAACTAAAATAAAAATACCAGATGCTACTGCAAATACAAGTTCATAATGTTTTTTTAATGTGTCCCATAAAGAGGGATGAGAAATTGTTTCTTTTGACTGTAACGTTTTTACTTCTGAGTTCATTACTACCCGCTCCTTCCGCATTCTTATTGAGAAAAATAATCAAAATCGAAACCCCTATAAAACGACGAAAGCTGCCATCCATAATGGATAGCAGCATTTCTGTTGAATCTGTTTTTTAATAGTTCTTATGTTGTAATTATTCTATAGTATATCATATGTTTTTATGAGATGGTACGGTTTTGTTTCAAGTATAAACGGAAAACTTGTGTTTTCGCAACTCCTCTGGTATATATGAATATTGTTCATAAAAAGATCGGAAAGGAAGACAACAAGTGAAGACAGAGAAAATTTTTACCCATCCGATTGGCGTATTTATTGCTGCAATAGTAGCAACTTTTTTATGGGGAAGCGCATTTCCTTTTATTAAATTAAGTTATGTTGAACTTGGAATTCAACCACAAGAAGTTGGAGAGCAAATATTATTTGCCGGTTATCGTTTCTTTTTATCTGGAGTCATGCTCTTATTATTCTTTAAAGTGTTAGGAAAAGATATGAGCTTCAAAAAAGGAACAGGGAAACAGTTAATACAAATTGGTTTATTCCAAACGTTTCTTCAATATATCTGTTTTTACATTGGAATGAGTTATAGTTCAGGAATTGAAGGAGCTATCATTTCAGGAACATCATCATTCTTTCAAATTTTACTCGCCCATTTTTTATATAAAGATGATACTCTCAATATGAGAAAATTAATTGGGGTATCTATTGGTTTTTGTGGCGTCATTTTAGTAAATGTGCCGAGTGATGATAGCTTATCATTTCATTTTGGGATCGGAAGCTTATTACTTCTTAGTGCAGCAATGCTGTATTCATATGGAAACATATTAGCAAAAGAAGGTAGTAAAACATTAGATATTGGTTATATGACAGCATACCAAATGATTTTTGGTTCTACAGGATTATTATGTATAGGGGCTTTACAAGTTGGAGTCATGCCATTTACATTTAGTCTACATGCACTACTTATGCTAATTTATTTATCTTTCTTATCTGCAGCTGGTTTTTGCATTTGGAATACAATTATGAAGTATAACAAGGTTGGAAAAGTATCTATGTATATGTTCTTTATACCCGTATTTGGTGTGTTATTATCGAGCATGATTTTAGGTGAAGCAATTCATTCATTTGTGCTACTCGGTTTAGCATGTGTAGCCGCGGGAATCATTGTGGTAAATAGGACACCAGCTAAGCAAAAAATGGAGCAAGAAAAACAAGTAGCATAGAGAGCAGAAAAGCGATTACAATGGAAGAACAGTACTGTTCTTCTTTTTTTATAGAAAAAGGATAATAGACTAAGTGTAACGAAAAAAGATACAAAAAGCATTTATTGAGGAGAAAATATTATGAATCTACTTTACGTGGTGTTAATTGGGCAAATATTTCTTTTTTTTATTGGTGCAATTTATTCAATGGGGCAGACAAAAAGAACGAAAGATAATATGCCGTTACCTTTAGCAATTCGTCTTATTCTTAGTTTTTCTTTAACAGGTAGTGCAATTTGCATATGGTTACAAGATCCATCTGTAGAGTATAGTACGTGGGTTGCACTTGGTATGACTTTATCAACTGTGGGAGATTTGTTTATGGCTGGGCTGATTCCAATTGGTCATCGATTAATTGGAGGGATGGTTACTTTCGCTGTTGCTCATTGTTTTTATGTAAAAGCATTTTTGCAAACAGGAATTTCATGGAATGGTTTTTGGATTGGCTTACTCGTATATGGGCTCTTTCTAATTGTAGGATGGTTCTTCTTTATCCGAAATGATAAACAGGATAAGTTGTTTACGATAGGAGCTCTAATTTACGGATTGTGGGTTGGAGGAATGGCTTGCTTTGCATTCGCCTTATATTATGAAAATACAGGGATATGGTGGATACCAGCGTTTGGTGGCTTACTGTTTGTAATTTCTGATTTCATTATTGGCGTGACAGATATCGGAGGGCGTAAATTGAAGTATGAGCCACTTTGGATTTGGTTTACATATGTAGCTGCTCAAATGTGTATTATATATGTGGGATTATAAAAAGATACTCTCAAAATAGTGGATAGACTATTTTGAGAGTATCTTTTTTGCTTGTTAATTTGATCAGTATTTTTATTTTGAAATTTCTAATATTATAATTTTATAATTCAGAATTTTGTAGAAAATCATCGGTCGTATTATTTATAATAAAAGTAAAAAGATGATGAGTTGGTGAAATGATGCAAAAGAAAAAACGTTGGCGTGAATTCTTTGGAACTATTGCAATTGCATGTTTATTGGTGTTTTTGGCGAAAATTTTTGTGTTTTTTCCGACGACTGTAAAAGGAGCATCTATGAGGCCAACGTTGCAAGATGGAGATAAGGTGATTGTTAATAAGTTAGCAAAACAATTTGAAAGCTATGGGAGAGAAGATATTATTGTTGTGAAAACAGATAATTTTTATGTCAAAAGAGTGATTGGATTGCCTGGAGATATAATTGAGATGAGAAATGATCAATTATATGTAAATTCTGAAGTGAAAGATGAAGAGTATTTGGATAGTAATAAAAAACAAGCAGAAAAAAAACTTATGAATTTAACAGAGGACTTTGGACCGATTACAGTTCCTAAAAATAAGATTTTTGTTATGGGAGATAATCGCTTAATAAGTAAAGATAGTAGAAATGGTTTAGGTTTTATTGATAGAGAAGATGTGTTAGGAAAGTTAGCAGGCATTTATTATCCGTTTGAACATATGAAAATAATAAAGTAAAAAAAACCAAGCAAATTTTAGTTTGCTTGGTTTTTTTGTTAAACAGTAGGAGATTCGTTTGATACAAAGATATCTTCATGTTTCTTTGTAGTACTTAAAACAAATTTATGTTGTAGTAATTGTAGTTTAAATAACGCCAAAGGATCATGATATGTTTCTGGATTGCTTCTTAGCGTCGCTAATGTTTGCTCGTCTTCCTGTATCTCAAGTTGAGCTGCATCTACATTTTGTTTCAATATATTAAGTGGATCTTTGAAGAACATCATGATATCACGTTCTAATGCACCTTCAAATACTTCAAATTGAAGGAAGAATTGTTTGGAAATTGTGTGAGCAATTTCTGTATAGTCTTCTGTTTCAATATATTGTTTATATTTGTTGGCGAGCATAGATTGGTTTTTTTGCATATTACCAAATAATTTTCCGGCACTTTTTAAGAAAAACTGTGTCGGTGTAAAGCGTAATAAAATATTGATGTTCGTTACTGTAATTCGATTTGTCATTCGTGCAACATCTCGATTCCAATCATCTAATAATTTGAAATCGCAAGGAAGTTTCATACGTTCTTCTTTATATAATTTATTAAACGTTTCACTCATTTCATCTAAATAAGCTTGAGCTTGAATAAATTCATTATGTGCTGTTTCAATCCATTCTTGAATAGACCCAGTAAATTTAGGAAGAAGTACCTGTTGTACATGCTTTTGAACACGTTCATTCATTGCAGCATTTAATTCTTCATGAACTAGTTTGAAATCACTATCTTCTTGAACAAGATCAGAGCAACTCTGTAATAATTCAGGAATTTGAGAATGTATATCTCGTGTAATTTCTTCTTTCGTTAAAAGATAGGATTCGGTAATAGAGCGAATTTTATCTTTTTCAAGAGCAGTAAGGTTATTAATAAATCCAGTAAGTTTCACTGAGATGTGTTTATTCCAGCGTACGGATTTTACTAATGTATTTTCTAATTCCACACGTTCATTTATGAGATAAGCAATTGTCTTTTGTGTAAACCATATTAGCTTTTCTATACGTTCTTTTTCTATATCGCGTTTTGCAAGATTAGAGAGAATAGATTCTGTTACATCTCCAAGTTGCTGGCTACTCTCTTGCGAAGGAGAGTATGGGAAGAATTGTGCATCTGGAAAATGTACTTTAAGTTTACTAATTAGTTTTTCATTAGTAGTCGTATTATTTGTGTGTAATACGAAGTGAATTTGTAAGTTTGGTACTTGTTCACGTAAATAAATTAATGTATCAATTTCTTTACTATGCAATGGTGAAGAAGAATTTAATACGTAAACAAGACTATCTGCTGCTTGTAAGTATTCAAAGTATGCATTGTTTTTATCCAATTGCTCTTGAATGGATGGTGTAAGAAGAAATGTAAACTTATTTTTTCTTAAAAACCTACTTGGTAGCTTAATTTCTATACATTTTTTCTCAAGTTCTGACTGAGCAGATGTAGCCGTTATTTGATGGAATTCATCAAGGTTAGGGATATTTCGTATATCTAACTCGGTAAATTCTGTTATTTCAGTTTGACTAGCGTCTTTAAATAGAATAGGAGTTGTTAAAGTTTCAGTTAAGATGTTCTCTCCCAATATTGAATTAACAAATGATGTTTTATCATGGTCACTAGTTCCAGCTATTAGTAGTGGTGTGACATTTAAATCACATAGTTCATGGACTAGTAGCGTAAATTGATGACTTAAATCTACATCATTTTTCTCAGCCCATACAGCGATTGTTTCGAATAAATGAGAAACTGTTTCCATATTTACATCTGCTTCAGCTGATGTATTAGAAAGTAAGGATCCAGCACTTTTTACGAGTAATGATTCTAAAGTTGTAGGTGAGACTTCATTCCATGCTAACACTGCTGCAGAGACAACTAGAGAATCTTTTGCTTTCGTTAAACTAAACCAATTTGTTAATAAATTTGGTACAAGTCCGTTTAATTCATGCATAAAATGATTTCCGGTAATTAATGCAAAGTATGTTTCTTGATAGCGAGTAGAAATTTCATTCCAATCGTCATTATTGTCTGTTTCAATATGCAAGAATAAATGATTAATACTTTGAATCCAAGGAAGGTATAAGGATTCATGTTGATAGCTATTCCAAAGAGCAATAACAAGCTCTTTAAATTGAGCTTGATCAACAGCATATAGAGCTTTTAAAGACTCATAGAAATATTCAGGCTTAATATTTTTTGTAAATCCTTTGTTTATGTAATCTATTAACGTATCAAACCAGTGTAAAGATTGTGTTCGAATACCTTCTTGAACAGCTAGTTCGATAGCGTTGTTCCAATCTTCTTGTTTTTCATAGAAAGAACGTGCAATTGCAGTAATATTTGGATAATCCGGTTGGAATGCAACAGCTTCACTAATCGTCTTAAAAGCGAGTCCTAAACGATCTTGTTCGATATAAAGAGAAAGAAGTTGTAAGGAAACCTCCATCGTAAGAGTTGTATCTTCCGTTTGAATAGATTGATAAATTTCTTCTGCCTTTGGTAAGAATCCTAGTTCAAAATAAGCATCTGCAATATTTTTTGTCGCCCAAAGTGCAAGAGCATTATTTACTTTTTCCCATTTAAATATAGCTGCTTCAAAATCTTTATTTTGATAATAAAATTCACCTTGAGCAAATCGAATATTAGAAATGTTGGAGAATTCATTTTTAGATTCATTTATATATGCTTCACCGAGTACTTCCGATGCAGGAGTAGAAGTTTCTTCTGTTAAAAATGTTTTATAGTAAACTTTTTGAATAAATTGATTTTCAATGGTCATGTTCGTTCCCCCCCTGTATAATTTAGAAAAATGATGTCGTATGTAAAAGGGTGTATGTTCTTTTAATAGGTAGAAGTTGCATTATATAGACCAAACTATGTTTTTGCTAGATATATCATTTTTCTTGAGAGTTAAACCGTTGCGAAAAGTAACTTTCCTTTATTGTAACAAAAAAACACGCATATGAATTTTTATTTTTTATCGGGTTATTTGCGGGCAGTAAGAATCTAATCTCAAAATTGTTGAATGTAAGTAAGTTATGTGGGAGTCGGGATGTCTGTAGAAGCAAGATTGGCATAGGTTAATAATTAGTAGAGGATGAACAAAACTCCCACTGATTAAAGTTTCACTTTATCTCTGTTAAAGGAAAGAATAGAAGTAGAGTTCATTATAAAAACAATGTATAGTGAATATGTATACCATGTTTGCCTTAAAGATAGAAAGGGTACAATGTGGAATAACGATCGTGCATAGGATGTGTCTTCCGAATGGAACAACATATTGGCGAGTTAATCGCGCATTATGGCTATTTTGGAATTGTTATAGCTTTGGCTGGTGGTATTGTCGGATTACCGATACCAGACGAGTTTTTATTGACCTTTGTTGGTTATAATGTTTCAAAAGGAGTTATGTCAGGAACTGCTGCTTTTTTAAGTGGGATGGCTGGTGCGATGTTAGGGATCACGTTAAGCTACATATTAGGTTTAAAACTTGGGCTCCCTGTTTTAAAGAAATATGGGCCGAAAATTAGAATTAAAGAACATCACATTGAAAAAACACATATTTTATTTGAAAAATATGGGCCATTTCTTTTAATGATTGGTTATTTTATACCGGGAGTACGTCATTTAACGGCATATTTTGCTGGGGTATCAAATTTGACACTTTGGCGTTTTTGTTTGTACGCTTACGGTGGTGCGCTCATTTGGATAAGTGTTTTTATTGGGCTTGGCTGGAAGTTAGGCGAGAAGTGGCGCTTCGTTGAGTATAGTTTACATCATTATGGAATATGGATTTTATTAATTTCAGCAGTTGTTACATGTGTTGTATGGTTGTACATAAAGAAAAAGAAAAACCGCTAATAGCGGTTTTTTTAGCTGAAAGCAATAAATAATACACCAGCTGTAATAAAGACTACACCAACACCGGTCATAAAGTTTAACTTTTCACCGAGGATAATCATAGCGAGAATGATAGAAAATACGACGCTTAATTTATCGACAGGAGCTACTTGTGAAACCTTTCCTGTTTTGAGGGCAAGAAAATAAAATAGCCATGACGAAGCACCTGCAACCCCACTTAATGTGATAAATAGCAGTGCTTTTTTATTTAGCAGTACGTCGCCGATATTTTGAAATTTACCTTGTATGATAATAACGCCTATCATAAATAATGCCATAATAATAGATCGAATTGTTGTTGCAACGTTTGCATCGATGCCGTCTAAACCAAACTTTCCAAAAATAGATACAAGGGCAGCAGCAATTGCTGATAATAGTGCAAATAAGAGCCACGAACTCATAGTAAAATTCCTCCAATCTTACAGTATTATACATGAAAATGATTCTCATGTATAAAGTTGAAGCAATTGAGCTTTATAGAAAGCGCGACTTCAACTTAACTTCTTGCTCCACCTGAATTTTAAGGTGGGAGTTTTACTGCCTGTAAATAGTGGGCTAAATAACGAAATAATCCCCACCTTATATTTTTAATAAGGTGGGGATTATTATACTACTCTGCAATTTCCTCATATAAAAAGTACGTTACATTATAAATATGTTCTACTTCATCGTCTGTCATAAACAATAATTCGTCACGCTCAATCCCTTTTTTCTTTTCAATAAACTCAATCATATTTTTGCGTTCTTCTCTCTTCATCAATTTTATTTCTCCTCTCAATCTGTTTTAATACAGTTTATTTAAGTTACTGCTATTATATAACAGAATCTTTGGAAAGTTCCACCTATTTTATTATTTTTTTTAAAAGAACTTTTCGACAAAACAAGCCCACCTAAGGGGGGGCTTGTTTTATTTTATAGTCGTAAAAACTCAGGCTCCGTCGTACCCGCACCATCAATGTAATAAATTGTGTCGGGATTGATTTTGATCAATACGTAATTAGGGTCTTCAGGACCGAGTAACCAACGTTTTAAGCTATTATTCCAAAACTTGTTTTTTAATGTTGAGTCTTCCTCGATTGAAGCTAACCCTTCAACTTCAATATAATCTTCATCTAATTTTTTTCCTTCTCGTCCGAGTAGTACATGGACATTAGGATTTTGTTCAATATCTGTTATCTTTTTTGATTGTCGATCTGTTGCAACATATAGTACAAAATCTTCATGGAAAAACATCATAAAGGCGCTATGAGGTTTCTCATTTCGTACTGTAGATAATACACCAGTACGTTGACCTTGAATAATAGTTGCGATTTTTTCTTTTAAGTGCATAATTTTAACCCCTTTTCACAATTTATAATTCTGTCTGTTTAAACAAGATAATTTAAATATCTTTCATACTGTTTTCTTCAATCCGATTTTTTAAACGTAATTGTGATGAAATCGGACAAGTTAGGAGAAGAATAATAATAATATTGAGGAGAAATACATACGATGGAAGGATGAAAAGCATGTTTAATAAAATATTTCTTATAGTAGCGCTTATAGGTGTACCACTATCTGTACTTGGAAAAACACTTCATTGGCCAGAAACAATTATGTTCGCTGTGTATTGTATTACGATTATCGCATTAGCTGGTTTTATGGGGAGAGCAACAGAGAGTCTAGCAATTGTTTCTGGTCCTAGAATAGGCGGATTATTAAATGCTACTTTCGGTAATGCTGTTGAACTTATCATTTCAATTTTTGCACTTCAAGCAGGGTTAATTGAAGTGGTGTTAGCTTCTTTAACCGGTTCTGTACTTGGAAATTTATTATTGGTAGGAGGGTTATCTTTCTTTGTTGGAGGTCTTAAATACAAAAGACAAAGTTTTAATGTATATGATGCAAGGCATAATTCAGCTTTATTAATATTTGCTGTTGTTGTGGCCTTTGTTATTCCAGAGATCTTTTCAATGAAGATGGACGCTGGCAAGACGTATCAATTAAGTATAGGTGTTTCTATTATTATGATTATCATGTACCTTGCTGCATTACTATTTAAGTTAGTTACGCACCGTGGTGTATATCAACATAAAAGTGACGAAGTAGCGCATGAAGAAGAGCCAGAGTGGTTAAAAGGGAAGGCGCTCCTTATTTTAGCGATAGCAACACTGGCAGTAGCTTATGTGTCAGAGGCACTCGTACATACTTTTGAAACTGTTGCAAAGTCATTTGGTTGGTCAGAGTTATTTATAGGGGTTATTATCGTTGCAATTGTTGGGAATGCAGCGGAACATGCGTCTGCAATTATTATGGCTTATAAAAATAAAGTAAATATTGCAGTCGAAATTGCAATAGGCTCTACATTACAAATCGCCATGTTTGTTGCTCCTGTATTAGTATTGCTATCTATGTTCTTCGCGCAAAGGATGCCTTTAGTATTTACCATACCAGAACTTGTATCTATGATTACAGCCGTTTTCTTAACGATTGCGATTTCCAATGATGGAGATACAAACTGGTTTGAAGGTGGCACTTTACTAGCGGCGTATGTCATTATGGGAATTGGTTTTTATTTATTATGAAAAATAGGCATAACAATTGCGCTCAGAGAAAACAATAAACGAAGTAGTATATATACCTACATAGGAAGGAGCCAGACAGGTGAAACGAGTATACAGCATATGTCTTTCAACTATGGTCTCGTTTATTTTATTATTTCCTAACATGAGTTTTGCAAAGACAACAGTAGGAACAAAAATGCCTTCATCTGTTTTAAATATTTCAAAAGACAATACATTTCCAAATGATGCGCAAGATTTGCCACGTTTACAACCAAGTAAATTTGCTCAAGAGCTATTGAAAACGGCTAATATTAAAATTGAAAATCCAGACTTAATTCGGATGTTTAATGAAACGACAATTTCAAATGCGCCGCTTGCAGTAGGGTATCGGGCAAAAATTTATTTGGGTCAATGGGCTTTACATTATGAATCAGTAGACACATCGATTAATTGGGAATATAAACAAGTGAATCGAAATGTGTATGATAATCGCGGAGGAGACCGTTTATATCCACTTCGCTATAAGCAAGAAACACAAAAGACGGTTGAAGGCGATTTAACAGCAGATATGAAAGATGCTGCAGATGTGAAAAAAATGATGCTTCTCAAAGCACTTGAAAAAGTACAATTACCCCTTTCGTTTAAAACGACCATTGGTTATGGTACTGGACATGAGCGTGTGTATAATATTAGTCCGAGTCAACTCGGATATTTATACGCTTATACACCAGCAGTAAATGAAAAAGGAAAAGTAACATTTGGAGAAGTGTATCTTGTATTAAAGGGAAATCAAAAAAGACTTGTTGTGAAAAATATTACTTCTCAAGGAATTGGAGCTGCTATTCCAATTCATGATCATTTGTATTTTAAATTCATTTCTTCTTCCCACTCGCAATAACATGAAAAAACGTCAGCTTATAAGCTGACGTTTTTTTATAATGTAATGTTTGCTGTTTTTGATAAGAAATCTTCTGTCGGATAGTAGCTGTTTTTTACAAGAACATTTGGTCCAAGACATTTTACTGCAGGACAGTGACAGCTTAATGATTTTGCAGTTTTTGAAGCGCTCCATTTTTCATACGCTTCTTGTAATGTGTTTGTTTGTATGTTTCCTAGAAGTGGAACATCACCAAAATCAGTAACGATAATATTGCCATCAAAAATATTTACATTTAAGCGTGAACGACCATCTGGATCGTTACGAACAGTTACATTTTTGCTCTCTTGTAACTTTTTAAATGTGGCAATGTCTCGCTCGTCATCGCTACAAGCATAGAAAGGTAAAGTTCCAAATAACATCCATACATTTTCATCGCGAATTTCTAGTAAATGCTCAATCGCATCACGAATTTCAGCTTTTGTTAAAATCTCTAGATTACTCGCGAAGTCACTTGGATACATTGGATGAACTTCATGACGTTTACAGCCCATCTCTTCGACGATTTGGCGGTGAATATGTTCAATATGTGGTAGAGTTCTTTTGTTTAACATTGTTTCGGCAGATACAAGTACACCTGCATCTGATAGAGCCTTACTATTTGTAATCATTCTTTCGAATAATTTTGCACGTTGTTCGTAAGTAGGCTTACGCTCCATCATTGCAAATCCGCCTTCAACGAAGTCATCAATTGTTCCCCAGTTATGAGAGATATGCAATACGTCTAAATAAGGAATAATCTGTTCGTAACGTGCTAAATCTATAGTTAAGTTAGAGTTGATTTGAGTGCGAACGCCTCGTTCATGGGCGTATTTTAAGAGTGGTGTTACATAGTTGTCGACGGATTTTTTTGAAAGCATAGGTTCTCCGCCAGTAATACTTAAAGAACGTAAATGAGGAATCTCATCTAATCGTTTTAATAAAAGATCCATCGGAAGCGGATTTGGGTCTTTCGGCTGTAACGTGTAACCAACAGCGCAATGCTCACAGCGCATATTGCATAACGTCGTCGTTGTAAATTCAACATTTGTTAATAGTAGTTTGCCGTACTCTTCAAGGTCCATATACGCTTCCCATGGATCGTAAGAAGGAGTAATCGGCTTCATTTTTTGTGATATCGTCATATGAAATACTCCTTTGACTATTGAAATAACAATTTGTCCATTCTCTATAATAGAAGAATATGTGCTTTTTATAAAGTGAAACTTTTTAGCATGAAAAGAGAGAGGGCTTACATTATAGTGGATGACTGTGACAAAATTGATGAAATTTCATGCCCATAGCAATCGTTTTTGCGGTATAATAAAAGCAACTCGAATTAAAAGGAGAGTGCCTTCATGGGAAAAGCAATTCAAGATAAAGATACACAATTAGTATATTTAAAAGAACGTTTAAATATGTTCATTGAAGTAATTGATACAATTGAACCCGAAGAAGTAGAATTAGAAGATGTAGATCGTCTTCTTGCAATGTTAGATGAATTAGAATTAAAATGTGAGCAATTTAAAAAAGACGAATAATATATTAAAAAGGCTACCAATTTCAATTTGGTAGCCTTTTTCTGTTCGGGTAATAGAAGGACGATAGAAAAAGAGGTATAATCAAGTTGTGAAAAATTTCATTTATGCTCTAATAGCGTGAAATAAATAGCTAAAGAGCATAACAATTGAATTTTCAGCTCATAACGTTTTGGTAGCGTTCACAATTGAGGGGGAAGTAACAATGGAAAAGCTTCAAGAAAGCATGTATCAACTAATTGTTGAAACGTCAACGAACTTACCGAAAGATGTTCGTCGTGCGATTCAACAAGCGAAAGAGCGAGAAAATGCAGGGACTCGTTCTGCGATGGCACTTGGCACAATTACAAATAATATTAAAATGGCTGATGATAACATCTCGCCGATTTGCCAAGATACAGGGATGCCAACGTTTAAAATTTATACACCAGTTGGTGTGAATCAATTAAAGTTGAAGGAAGCTATCTATAATGCGCTTGAGCGGGCGACAAAAGATGGTAAACTTCGTCCCAATTCTGTTGATTCTCTTTTTGGAGATAATAGTGGAAATAATTTAGGACCAGGTACGCCGGTGATTAAGTTTGAACAATGGGAAAAAGATTATATTGATGCACGTTTAATCCTAAAAGGTGGTGGCTGTGAGAATAAAAATATTCAATATAGCTTACCGTGTGAACTAGAAGGACTTGGACGAGCTGGCCGTGATTTAGAAGGGATTCGTAAATGCCTTCTTCATGCAGTATATCAAGCACAAGGGCAAGGATGTAGCGCTGGTGTAATTGGTGTTGGTATCGGGGGAGACCGCACATCAGGTTATGAATTAGCAAAAAATCAATTATTCCGTACATTAGATGATGTCAATCCAGTACCAGAGTTACAACATCTTGAAGAGTACGTATTAGAAAATGCGAACAAGCTTGGCATTGGTACGATGGGATTTGGCGGAGAAACAACTTTACTTGGTTGTAAAATTGGCGTCTATAATCGTTTGCCAGCTAGTTTCTATGTATCTGTTGCGTATAATTGCTGGGCATATCGTCGCCTTGGTGTGAAAATCCATCCTGAAACAGGAGACATTATGGATTGGCTATATCAAGAAGGGGAAGATACACTTCAGCATGAAGTACAAGAAAAAACAGAGCAACGTGAGATTATATTAGAAGCACCAATTACAGAAGAGCAAATTCGTGAACTTCGCGTTGGTGATGTTGTAACAATTAATGGCATGATGTATACGGGTCGTGACGCAATCCATAAGCATTTAATGGATAATGATTGTCCAGTAGATTTAAATGGACAAATTATTTACCACTGTGGTCCAGTTGTTGTGAAAGATGACAATGACAATTGGCAAATTAAAGCGGCAGGTCCAACGACAAGTATTCGTGAAGAACCGTACCAAGGCGATATTATGAAGAAATTCGGTATTCGCGCTGTCATTGGAAAAGGCGGTATGGGTGCGAAAACATTAGCGGCTTTAGAAGAACATGGCGGTGTATATTTAAACGCAATCGGTGGTGCAGCGCAATATTATGCTGAATGTATTAAAGAAGTGAAAGATGTTGATTTCTTACAATTTGGTATTCCAGAAGCAATGTGGCATTTACGTATCGACGGGTTTAAAGCAGTTGTAACGATGGACTCTCATGGTAATAGCTTACATGCAGATGTTGATAAAACATCACTTGAAAAATTAGCTAGCTTTAAAGAGCCAGTATTTAAGTAAATAAAAAATGCATCTCGAATGATTCGAGATGCATTTTTTTGGTATATATAGAAAAACATGTTCAGCATGAAAGAATGCGTTGCAACAGAAACTACAAGTACGATTATATATGGAAAGGAGACTATTTATGAAATATAAATGGTTATATATCGGTCTCATTTTTTCAATTATGATGGCACTTGTTCCAGTTTCAGCACTGGCTTATACAAATACTCCACATAACTGGGGAATCCCGCGTCCTAAAAATGAAACAGTACCAGATGCAGGAAAGTTATATACAGATTTACTACAAAAAAATGGCGGGTTTTATTTAGGAGATACGAAGAAAAAAGATATTTATTTGACATTTGATAATGGATATGAGAATGGATACACAGGGAAAATATTAGATGTATTAAAAGAGAAAAAAGTACCAGCAACTTTCTTTGTAACGGGACATTACATTAAAACACAAAAAGATTTATTGTTAAGAATGAAGGATGAAGGACACATTATTGGAAACCATTCTTGGAGTCATCCTGATTTTACAGCGGTAAATGATGAGAAACTTCGTGAAGAATTAACGAGTGTAACAGAAGAAATTAAAAAAGTAGCTGGGCAAAAAGAAGTGAAATATGTACGTCCTCCGCGCGGTGTATTTAGTGAAAGAACGTTAGCTCTTACGAAAGAAATGGGCTATTATAATGTATTTTGGTCACTTGCATTTTTGGATTGGAAAGTGGATCAGCAAAGAGGATGGCAATATGCGCATAATAATGTTATGACGATGATTCATCCAGGATCTATTTTATTACTTCATGCAATATCAAAAGATAATGCAGAAGCACTTGCAAAAATCATTGATGATTTGCGCGAGAAAGGGTATCATTTTAAAAGTCTAGATGACTTAGTAAAAGGCAATCAACCGTAAGCATGTATGCTTACGGTTTTCTCATGCTATAATGATGTGTAAAAAGGATGGGGAAACGTATGTGGAGCGAGCATGTTACGTTAGAGTATCCGTATCATTTTGAAGAAGTATTAAAACGTTTATCTTTTGATCCTCTTAACGTCATTCAATTAGATGAGAAAGTTATTTATATCCCGCTTTGTATCGACGAGGAACAGGTTGTTGTTCGCTTACAAGGGATTGGTACTGTTCAAAATCCACAGTTTTGGATTTCTAGTCAGACAGGAGATCCAGAGAAAGTCATGAAACGAATGAGAGCCATTTTTCATTGGAATGAACCGTTTCAAGATATACAAAATCATTTTTTAAACACATCATTACGTCCACTATTTGAAACATATGCTTATACTCCAATTATTTTAGAATTTGATTATTTTGCTTGTCTGCTTCGCTGTATCATTCACCAACAAATAAATTTGAAATTTGCTACTGTGTTAACAGAACAATTTGTGAAACGGTATGGAACAGAGAAGAACGGTGTATTCTTTTTCCCCACTCCGGAAATAGTAGCAAATATTTCAATAGAAGAATTGAGAGAGCAGAAGTTTAGTCAGCGAAAGGCTGAATATATAGTAGGATTAGGTCGAAGTATTGTCAGTGGTACATTAAATTTAGCGAGTATAGAAAATGGGACGGAAGAAGACATTTCAGCACAATTGTTGCCAATTAGGGGAATTGGTGCATGGACAGTGCAAAACTTTTTAACGTTTGGGCTTGGACGGAAAAATATGTTCCCGAAAGCGGACATTGGGATTCAGCGTGCAGTGCAAGGTATATTTCAATTAGATGATAAACCTGATGATGCATTTTTAGAAAAATTGAAACAAGAGTGTGAACCATACTGCAGTTATGCAGCGTTATATTTATGGAAAAGTATAGAGTAGAGGTGTAATAATGATACAAAAGCAACATGAGAGTAAGTTGGAAGTTGGTCAAACGTTTCCTGTGACAATTAAACGTCTTGGGATTAACGGAGAAGGCGTTGGTTATTTTAAGAGACAAGTTGTTTTCATTCCAGGGGCATTACCAGGAGAAGAAGTTGTTGCAGAAACAACGAAAATTCAGCGTGGCTTCGCTGAAGCGAAAGTGAAAAAAGTTCGTAAAGCTTCACCGCATCGTGTGAAAGCACCGTGTCCAGTATATGAGGAGTGTGGCGGTTGTCAGCTGCAACATTTAGATTATAAAGAACAATTGAATCAAAAGCGTGATATCGTTGTACAAGCATTTGAGAAGTACATGAAAAATAGTATGGAAGAGAAAATTCGTCCAACGCTTGGCATGGAAAATCCATGGCATTATCGTAATAAGAGTCAATTACAAGTGGGGCGTAAAGACGAAAAGGTTATTACAGGGCTATATAAACAAAACTCACATCAGTTAATTGATATCGCTCACTGTATGATTCAACATAAAGCAACGAATGAAGCGACAAAAGTTGTAAGACGTATTTTAGAAAAATTAAATGTTTCTATTTACAATGAGAAAAAACAAAAAGGTTTAGTACGCACAATTGTAACACGTACTGCAGTTCAAACAAGTGAAGTACAAGTTACACTTATTACAACAAAAGAAGAATTACCAAATAAAGAACAATTTATTGCAGAAGTACAAAAACAGATGCCAGCGGTTAAATCAATTATGCAAAATGTAAACTGGCGTAAAACATCTGTTATTTTTGGCGACAAAACATTTAAATTAGCTGGAAAAGAAGTAATTCAAGAAACACTTGGTGATTTATCATTTGAATTATCAGCACGTGCGTTCTTCCAGTTGAATCCAGAGCAAACCGTTGTTTTATATAATGAAGCAAAAAAAGCCGCTGCGTTAACAGGCGATGAGAAAATTGTAGATGCGTATTGTGGCGTTGGTACAATCGGTCTTTGGCTTGCAAATGATGCAGCGGAAGTACGTGGTATGGATGTAATTCCAGAAGCGATTGCAGATGCAAGAAAAAATGCAAAGCGTCACGGATTTACAAATACGAAATATGAAGCAGGTAAAGCTGAACAATGGTTACCGAAATGGGTAAAAGAAGGATGGCGTCCAGATGTAATTGTTGTCGACCCACCACGTACAGGTTGCGATGATAAATTACTGGAAACAATTTTAAAAGTGAAGCCGAAACAAGTTGTGTACGTGTCTTGTAATCCTTCTTCATTAGCACGTGATGTACAAGCATTAATGAAGAGCTATGAAGTGGAGTATGTGCAACCAGTTGATATGTTCCCGCATACAGCTCACGTAGAAAATGTAGTGAAGCTTGTTAGAAAGTAAAGTTTATTAATATTCCCTCATGGTATGAGGGAATATTTTCTATGAAGGAGAATATTATGCATAATTATAAATTAACGATTCAGTACGATGGCGCACGTTTTAAAGGATGGCAACGTCTCGGTAATAACGATAATACAATTCAAGGAAAAATCGAAAGTGTCATATCTGAAATGGTCGGAAAAGAAATTGAAATTATCGGTTGTAGTAGAACAGACGCTGGTGTACATGCTTTGAATCAAGTTGCTAACTTTCAAAGTGATGAGAAGTTAGTGGAACATAAAGTGAAAAAATATTTAAATCAATATTTACCTAATGATATTAGCATTACGAATGTGGAAGAAGTACATGATCGTTTCCATGCTCGTTACAATTCTAAAGCAAAAACATATCTGTATAAAATTTGGAATGAAGAGCATACAAATCCATTTATGCGTAAATACAGCATGCATGTGAATAAAAAATTAAATGTGAAAAGCATGAAAGCAGCTGCGAAACATTTAATTGGTTCACATGACTTTACTGCTTTTTCAAATGCGAAATCAAAGAAAAAATCTATGGTTCGAGAAGTATATACACTTGATGTGATGGAAGAGGCAGGGTTTGTACAAATTAGAGTAAGTGGTAACGGCTTCCTTCATAATATGGTAAGAAAAATTGTCGGGGCATTAATTGAAGTTGGATTAGGACAATTAGATGCTGAAGCAATTCCAAACATTTTAGAGGAAAAGCAGCGCAATCAAATTAATTGTCTTGCTGAGGCAAGTGGGTTGTATTTAGAGAATGTTGAGTTTTAATGGCAAATAAAAAAATCGGGCTAAGTAGCTCGATTTTTTTTGTATTACGAAGATTTCTCGTTTTTTATACGTAGCTTCAAATTCCAAAAAGCAGCAAGCATAATAGCTACAAAGGAGCCACTAATTGTTGCTAATAGCTTTGCATAAGGATAGGCGTTTATATCAATTAGTAACATCATACATACAATGGTAGGGAAGAAGGCTAAGTATTGTAATAACTTTAATTTGTTATCATTACTCATATATATCGCTCCTTTCTAGTATGTTATATGTTTATTGTAGCATATTTTACCAAGTGTTTATTTGTATGTTAAAGCAGATTTATGCTGCATTAACAAGCAATAAAAGTCGAATTGATTAGGGCTAGCAATCCACTCATCCAAGTTTCATTTCATATGTGTAAATGCAGTTTTTTAATTCGATATTGTAAGTTTTGTCTACTTAATCCTAAAAATTTTGCAGCTTGTGAGATATTCCCGTGATACTCTTTTAGAATTTGATTGATGTAGTTTTTTTCCATTTCTTCTATTGTGTGCTTTAACGTTTTAGGCGTATCAGTATCGTTATTAGTTAAGAAAGGTTGCATATTGAATTCTTTTTTTATTCGTTCGCGAAAGCGAGTGGGAAGATGAAACGCTGTAATGATGTTTTCATCTTCAACTAAATTCATTGAACCTTCAATGATATGTTCCAATTCTCTTACGTTTCCAGGCCAATCATATGCATATAAAAACTCTCTTACATGCACATCTACATCTGTTACACTAAGTCCGAATTGAATATTGTATTTTTCGATAAAGTGCTGAACAAGAGCCGGAATATCTTCTTTTCGTTCACGTAAAGGCGGAAGACATAAAGTAACGACGCTTAATCGATAATATAAGTCTTCTCGTAATCGATTGTGTGTAATAGCTTCAAGAGGATCTTCATTAATAGTTGCTATAATACGAACGTCAATTTCTTTTTCTTGTGTGCCTCCGATTCTTCTTATTGTTTTTTCTTGTATAGCTCGCAGTAACTTCGCTTGAAGTGCTGGACTTAATGAATTAATCTCATCTAATAACAAAGTTCCTCCGTTCGCTTCTTCGAATAAGCCTGATTTATCTATTGCTCCTGTAAAGGCACCTCGATTTGTGCCAAATAGTAGGCTTTCCATTAAGGTATCAGGTATAGCGGCACAGTTTTGTGAAATAAAGGGTTTTGTTGAACGCTGACTTTCATTATGGATGCTTTGTGCAAATAGTTCTTTACCAGTGCCTGTTTCTCCTACTAGAAGTATGGAGGAAGATGTACGAATTACTCTTTTTCCTTCTGTAATGATTGATTGAATGGCTTTAGAATCACCAATTATGTGATCAAAGGTAAATTTGGTGCTTTGTTTTCGAGAAGGACCCATTTTTATCGTTTGCTTTAAGTGACTAATTTCTTTTGATATTTCAATAGCGCCTTTAATTTTTCCATTTTCTATTATAGGGAAAGTATCGTTAATCGTTGTAATTTCTTGTCCTTTATTGTTAAAATACGTTTGTTTTATATTTTTGTTTGTTTTTCCTAATTTTAATGCCTCTATAAGAGTACTATTTTTATTTTCTTCAAATGCAAATACTTCTAAAGGACTTTTATATAATACATCTGAGCGTTCCATTGATTCAATTTCCATCATTTTGCGGTTGTAGATAATCGTTTTACTTTCCTCATTAATAATATGAATCCCGATATCGAGCTCATTGAGTAAAGTTTCATATAGCATATTCATTTCAACGATCTGTTTTAAATTAATTTCTTCTGTACGCATAGATTATCTTCTCCTCATTTCACCCTATGAAGACTGACTTTTTATAATTTTATTAAAATTCTTATAAAACCGCAAAATTTTTTTGCTATTTTTCTCTTAAAACTTTTCAAATGATAGAAAAATTTTGCGGTTGTGCACACTTTTTTGTGTGAAACTCTCATTTAATATATGAATCAGAGACTTGGTACGTATTTTGCATAAATAATATTCGAAATCTCTAGAGGGGAGAATATGAATTTTTACAGGATATACAACGTTTTGGTGTCAATTAATAAGAGGGAGGAATTTATAAAGTGAAGACAGTTATAGAAGGTGTGTATAGTCCTTGTTATGGAAAAGTAGAGAAGTTATTTGTGACGGAAAGTTCTTACGTATACGAGTGGGAGAAATTAGCATTAATTGAAACAATAGATAAACAGAAAGTAGAAATTAAGATAGGGATCAGTGGTTATATTGAATCATTAGAAGTAGTAGAAGGACAAGCTATTGCTGATCAAAAATTATTAATAACAGTAAGGGATGACCTTTTAGTAACAGGCAGTGATTAATGTAAGTGACGTGTATTTTTGCTCTTTTAAATCATTATTTTTACACTGAATACTTTTAAAAACGCTTACATTAAATGGGTTGGCAAAGTGAAAAGGGGGGATTTATATGATGGATCAAAACCAAGGATTAAAAAGAGAATTGAAAAGTAGGCACATATTTATGATTGCACTCGGTGGAGTTATTGGTACAGGACTTTTTTTAGGGTCAGGTTATACGATTCATGAGGCTGGACCTGGAGGAGCAATTGTAGCGTATCTTGTCGGTGGATTTGTAATGTATTTAACGATGCTCTGTCTTGGAGAATTAGCTGTTGCGATGCCTGATGCAGGGTCTTATCAAACGTATGCGACAAAGCATATTTCCCCTGCAGCAGGTTATGTAGTGGGATGGATGTCGTGGTTAAACTGGTCTGCTACGATAGGTATTGAGTTAATTGCAGTTAGTATTTTGATGAAACGTTGGTTTCCTGATGTACCGTCATGGATTTGGTGTGTAGTGTTCGCGGTACTGCTCTTTGCTATTAATGCGTTATCTTCAAGAAGTTTTGCGGAAGTGGAATTTTGGTTTGCAAGTATTAAAGTAATTACAATCATTGCATTTATTATTTTGGGCGGGGCAGCAATGTTTGGTTTTCTAGATATGAAAGGAAATGAACCAGCACCAATGTTCTCTAGTTTTACTGATTATGGTGGATTGTTTCCAAATGGATTATCCGCTATTTTAATTACGATGATTGCTGTTAATTTTTCCTTCCAAGGAACAGAACTAGTTGGTATTGCAGCAGGTGAGAGTGAAAATCCAGAGAAAACGATCCCGAAGGCAATTAACAATACAGTTTGGCGTATACTTGTTTTCTTTGTACTATCTATTTTTATTCTTGCTGGACTATTCCCTTGGCAGCAAGCAGGAGTAATAGAAAGTCCATTTGTAGTTGTATTTGATAAAATTGGTATTCCTTATGCAGCTGATATTATAAATTTCGTTATTATTACAGCAGTTCTATCCGTTGCGAATTCAGGATTATATGCAACTTCTCGTATGCTATGGTCTATGTCTAATCAAGGAATGATTAGTCCGATTTTTGGTAAGTTATCTAAAAACGGTGTTCCTATTTATGCATTGATTGTAAGCACAATTGTAGGTTGTCTCTCATTATTATCAGGTATTTATGCGGAAGATACAGTTTATTTATGGCTGCTTTCTATCGCTGGATTTGGAGCGATACTAGTTTGGGCATCTATTGCTCTATCTAACTTATTAGCTAGAAGGTCATACATAAAGCAGGGCGGGGATGTCAAAGACCTGAAATTTAAAACACCGCTGTATCCATTCGTACCACTGCTTGCGTTAGTATTAAATGTAACAGTAATCGTTGGCATGGCCTTTATTCCAGAACAAAGAATGGCATTGTATTGTGGTATTCCATTTATGATTGTTTGTTTACTGTTTTATCGTGCTACAAGAAATAAGGGAAGTAATGTAGAGCATATTGAAAAGACAAATACAACGGAAGTAGAGAGTTTATAATAGTGATCAATTAGGAGACTGTAAAATTGTAAACAGTCTCTTTTTTTGTGAAAATAAAGCTGGAAACATACTATGTATGCAAAGGGGAATTAGCGATGAATCGAGAAATTTCGCAGTTGTTAAAACAAATAGATTCAAGGAAAGAGGAATTGTTAGAACTTACAAAAACATTAATTCGTTTTGAAACACCAGCACCGCCAGCGAGAAATACAAATGAAGCGCAAGAATTTGTTGCAGAGTTTTTAAGAAAACGAAATTTTAGTATTAATAAATGGGATGTATATCCGAATGATCCGAACGTTGTTGGGGTAAAAAAAGGAATAAAAAGTGACTCATATAAAAGTCTTATTATTAATGGGCATATGGATGTAGCTGAAGTGTCAGCAGATGAGGCGTGGGAAACAGATCCATTTGATCCATTTATAAAAGATGGCTGGTTAGTTGGACGTGGCGCAGCAGATATGAAAGGTGGGCTGGCTGGAGCGCTATTTGCCATTCAACTTTTACAAGAAGCTGGTATTGAATTACCTGGAGATTTAATCTTTCAATCAGTAATAGGGGAAGAAGTTGGAGAGGCAGGAACACTTCAATGCTGCAGGCGAGGTTACGATGCTGATTTTGCAGTCGTAGTGGATACGAGTGATTTGCATATGCAAGGGCAAGGTGGTGTCATTACTGGATGGATTACAGTGAAAAGTCCGCAAACGTTTCATGATGCAACGCGCAGACAAATGATCCATGCTGGAGGACGTTTATTTGGAGCGAGTGCGATTGAAAAAATGATGAAAATTGTGCAGAGCTTACAAGAATTAGAGCGTCACTGGGCAGTCATGAAAACATATGAAGGCTATCCATTTGGAACAACAACAATTAATCCAGCTGTTATTGAGGGGGGAAGGCATGCGGCGTTTATTGCGGATGAGTGCCAGTTATGGATAACAGTGCACTTCTATCCGAACGAAACACATGAACAAATAATAAAAGAAATTGAAGAATATATTGGAAAGGTAGCAGCTGCCGATCCATGGTTAAGTGAAAATCCGCCACAATTTAAGTGGGGCGGAGAATCAATGATTGTAGATCGTGGTGAAATTTTCCCTTCATTAGAAGTAGATAGGGAACATGCAGCTGTAAAAAAACTTAGCTCAGTACACGAGTCTATTTTATCAAAAAATGCAATTTTAGATATGTCTGCAACGGTAACTGATGGCGGTTGGTTTAGTGAGTTTCATATTCCAGCGATTATATATGGACCAGGTACATTAGAAGAAGCACATTCTGTAAATGAGAAAGTTGAAATTGAACAGTTAATTGAATTTACAAAAGTAATAACAGCATTTATATATGAATGCTGCCACACGAAAAAATAGATTTATATAGTAAAATCGTACGAGTATGTATACTTGTACGATTTTTTAGTGAACTATTTCAGAGGTGAAAATAAACAACTGAAATAGTTCTTTATTTTGCTATGTCTTTCGTTTTATTTCAAGTAATTTCTCTTTTGCTAATTCAACGGCGATCGCATCATCTAAATAGCCAATTGGAAAGAGATAGTCGGGAATAATATCCGTCGATAAAATGAAATACAGTAATGCGCTTCCAAGAACTGCACGTTCTTCTTTTGAAATGGTTTCATTGCAAAATTGTTGATACATATCTGTTAATTGTTCAATAAAAGGACCAGCACTATCAATTTGCTCTAATTTGCTTGCGAAACTGTCATGAATACGTTTTTCGCCTTCTGTTGTCTGAGCATAGCGTTCGTAATTTTCGAGTTCTTGTTTTACGCGAGTTGTAGTGTAATCGAAATCGAATAAGTTAGAGGATTGCAGCGTTTGCTGAATGGTATCAAGAGATGTGTACATATCTGTTTTTTCTTTATTAATGTGAGGAGAATCAGGGTACATTTCATCAAATAACAATTGGGGTGGAACTTGAAGACATTCTGCAAATTTTTGTAGATGTTTTTGTTTTGGTGGTTGTTTACCATTAATAATTCTTGAGACTGTTGCAGGATCAATATTTGTAAGTATTCCTAGTTGGCGCATAGATAAGGCGCGTTCTTTTAAAAGTTTTTTTATTAATTTGCCAAGCCGATCATTCGGGTTTTCATTAGCCATAGTGTAGGCACTCCTTTTTTAGTGTTGAAAAAATATTGAGCATTTATTACAAGTATATGAAACAGACAGGCACAGTTGCTCAACATTTTCATAATATGCATTGAAAAGTGAGAAAAAGGGGTGACTATTTATGAGTACGGTAGGCTTATTTTCAATTTTTTTAATCGGGATCGCTTCTAATTTAGATAATGCAGGTGTTGGAATTGCATATGGCATTCGTAAAATTCGTATTTCGTGGTTTAACAATTTTATCATCGCATTCTTTGGATTTTTATTTACTTTACTAGCTGGATTTTTTGGAAACTGGATTGCGTTATTTATTTCAGAGTTTACAGCAAATCTGATTGGAGCAATCGTTTTAGGGATAATCGGTGTGTTTATTTTATGTCAGCCTTTCTTGGGCCAAAAAAATACTGCAGGTTCTAAAGATGATAATGTACTTATGGGAATTTTACGTGATCCGGAAAAAGCAGATTTTGATGGTTCTAAAACAATTAGTTTCTCAGAAGCAATTGTTTTAGGAGTTGCGTTGTCTATTAATAATATTGCAGGTGGATTTGATGCAGGGGTAACAAATTTAAATCTTTGGCTTACAGCGACTATTTCTGGGGTGTTTAGTTTTATTTGTATTAGTGGTTTTGCGTATGTAGGAAAACGATTTTTAGCAGAATACTTAGGGAAATGGGCGACAGTTATCGCAGGAGTGTTATTAATTCTTATTGGGATCGATCAGTTGTTGTAAGGAGAGTAGAAAACAAGGTTCGAGTATTTCCTTGGAAATACAGCAAGAGATTGCATATATCGACGTACTTTTCTCCATACTAATACGGATTTCTTTTAAGAAAGGGGGATTTGTATGGGACGCGGGAAAGCATTTGATCATAAGAAAAAAGGGCATGATCATCAACCACCTAAAGGTGCGTTCATTCATAAAGATGTAAATGAACATACTTTGGAAGAGGAAGAGCTACCAGTAAATATTGAGGCGTATAAAAATAGTTTAAAAAAACATTAAAAGCACCTACATAGGTGCTTTTTTACCGTATATCTTCAATTAATTGTTCGGATTCTTCATGCATACTGTACTCACTTAATACTTGAATGCAAAGCCACTTTAATTCCTCAATCGTATGCTCAAGTTCTTCAGGAAGCACATGATAAATGTCTTCAAGTCCCATCCCGAAATGAATAAGTTCAAGTACTTGATCATCGATGTTCCGATCCATTAATAATTCAAGTACTTCTAAATTGAATATGTATCGGTGAGCTTCGTCGAGTGAAACAACTTTTAACTTCAAGCTTTCTACAATACTCAGTATAAAAAGAAGGATTGTTTTTTCTAGAACAGGTTGTTTTCCCATTTGAAATATTAGTTTCATCTTTCACACCTCCACATATAGCGCTAGGTTGTACTATATTATTCAGGAGGGGGGAACAAATATGCATGATATAGAGAAACTTTCAGCACTGTTTTTGTAAGAGGATTGATAACTGACAAAAGTGAGGTTTTGGCGAAATAAAAAATCCTGCTAGTATAGCAGGATAACTCGCAATTAAAAAATGCTCCAACCTTCTTGAGCAGAAAGAAGTTCAAGGATTTTAAAACCGGCAATACTATTTCCGTTTGCATCTAAAGCTGGTCCGAAAATACCGATTCCCATGTCTCCTTTTACGCAGCCAAAAATACCACCGGCTACACCACTTTTTGCAGGAATACCAACACGAATTGCAAATTCACCAGATTCGTTATACATACCACATGTGACCATAAATGTTTTGCAAATTTTTGTAATATGCTTAGGGATAATTTGTTTTTTCTTATATGGATCATATCCATCCATTGCAAAAATTAAGCCGATACGTGCTAAATCGATGCAGTTTACTTCAACTGCGCATTGACGAGTATATAAATCCATAAGTTCTTCAATATCACAATCGATAATTCCGTTTTGTTTCATATAATAACAAAGTGAACGGTTTAGGTAAGCTGTCTCTAGTTCTGAATCGGCAACTTTAGAGGAATAATTAATAGTAGGATTATCTGTTATTTCACGTACAAAATGAAGAATACGTTCCATTTTTTCCTCGTTATCTTTTCCTGCTAACATGCTTGTAATAGCTAAAGCTCCTGCATTTATCATTGGATTAAGGGGTTTGGACGGACTTGTCGTTTCTAACTTAATAATAGAATTAAATGGGTCACCCGTTGGTTCCATTCCAACTTTAGAAAATACATATTCTTCACCACGGTCTAAAAGGGCAAGGGCAAGTGTAATTACTTTGGAAATACTTTGAAGAGTAAATAGTGTTTGTGAGTTGCCTGCATGGATATATTCTGTTTCTTTATGGAAAATGGCAATCCCTAAATCGTCTGGATTTGCATTTCCTAGTTCGGGGATATAAGTAGCAAGTTTTCCTTTTTTCGTATATGGTTTTACTTGTTCTAACAACTGTTGTAAGTTGTTTGTTTCAATGCACTGCATAGTACCAACGCTCCTATTTTGAATTAACTAAGTTTACTTTTCCCGATATGCTCGGAAATAAATAATAACATGAAAAAGTGGAATGATAAAACGAAAGTTCAATGTGCTATAATAGGTCTTTCGTTTCGAGTATTCTGTATTTTAAAAAGGAGAATTTTCCTTTTATATAACAGTTTGGAAATAGGAGATTTATCCATAAAAAGTTCAGAAATAAAAACTACACATCTATACAACTATATGTTATTATGGTTATGTAATAGAAAGCGTTTTCTAAAGCGTACTTATAATGATAACGATTTCATAAATTTAATTAGGGGGAATTAAAATGTTGCAGTTTTTACAACGTATTGGTAAAGCTTTAATGCTTCCGATCGCAGTACTACCAGCAGCAGGATTATTGCTTCGTTTAGGGCAACCAGATGTATTTGATATTCCTGTTATGGCACAGGCCGGCGCAGCAGTTTTTGATAACTTAGCACTTATTTTTGCAATTGGTATTGCAATCGGTCTTTCAGTGGATGGTAGTGGTGCAGCAGGTCTTGCAGGTGCAATTGGTTATCTTGTTATGAAAAATAGTATTGATGCACTTAGCAAAGGATATTCAACTGCTGAATTACAAGGTAAATTAGGTAAAGTCCAAGATTTAATAGGTAATAGCGCAAATGTAGATCCATCTAAGCTTGCGGATACAATGACACAAGTATCTAAGGCTGCTGAATTATCGACTAAAGTAGATATGAAAGTCTTAGGTGGTATTATTGTTGGTGTTATAGCAGGACTTCTTTATAATAAATTCCATAAGATTAAACTTCCAGAATGGTTAGGTTTCTTTGCTGGAAAACGTTTCGTTCCAATTGTTACATCAGTTGTGATGCTGATATTAGGAATTCTATTTGCACAAATTTGGCCAACAATTCAAAATGGTATTGATGCATTAGCTCATGGAATTGTTAATTTAGGTGCAATTGGTTCAGGACTATTTGGTTTATTAAACCGTTTATTAATCCCAATTGGTTTACACCACGTAATGAACACATACTTCTGGTTTGTATTTGGGGACTTTACAAATGCAGCAGGTAATGTTGTTAATGGTGATATTGCTCGTTTCCTTGCAGGTGACAAAACAGCAGGTATGTTTATGACTGGTTTCTTCCCAGTTATGATGTTCGGTTTACCAGCAGCATGTTTCGCAATGATTGCAGCTGCTAAACCAGAAAAGCGTAAAGCAGTTACTGGTATGTTAGCTGGTCTAGCATTAACTTCATTCTTAACTGGTATTACAGAGCCTATTGAATTCTCATTCATGTTCTTATCACCAGTATTATATGGTATTCATGCTGTATTAACAGGTCTTTCTTTATTCATTACAACATCGCTTGGCATTCATGATGGTTTCTCATTTAGTGCCGGTGCAATCGATTACGCTTTAAACTTCGGTATTGCAACAAAACCAGTCTTACTAGCAGGTATTGGTTTAATTTACGCAGCAATTTATTTCATAGTATTCTACTTCTTAATTAAGAAGTTCGATTTAAAAACTCCTGGTCGTGAAGATGACGATGAGTTAGTTGAAGATGGTGATGCACCAGTTGCAGGTTCAATTGGTGAAACTTACGTAGCAGCTTTAGGCGGAAAAGAAAACTTAACAGTTATTGATAACTGTGCAACACGTCTACGCTTACAAGTAAAAGATGCTGGTCAAGTAAATGAAGCAGCATTAAAACGTGCTGGTGCAAAAGGTGTTATGAAATTAAGTAATACAAGTGTACAAGTTATCGTAGGTACAAATGTTGAATCTGTTGCCGATGATATGAAAAAACACGTATAAATAATGAGATAAGAGGATGTCCAAAAAGATTGATAACATCAATTTTTTAGAGGATATCCTCTTTTTTTTGTTAATAATTTAACGGGAATCTTACTTTTGTAAATTTTCTTTTTCTTTTTTGTACATATAGGTTGGTAATATGTGCAGTGCGTGATAAAGTAGGGATGATATAGAATGGATTATCCATAATCTACTAAAATAAATCTTTAATAGAGGAATTAAATTATTGGTGAGTAAGGGGAAAAAAGCAATTATGGATCAGGAAAAAAATAATGCGAATGGGAAAGTACGTCGGCCGATTGTATACATAAAAAGAACAATCATTCTCGTCTTACTATTATCACTTGTATATTTTATGTATACAAAAATTGTTGCGCATAATAAGAAAGAAGAAACTTTAAAAGCGGCAGCAGAAATGAAGAAACAAGAAGAGCTAAAAAAGAAAGAAGAAAAAAAGAAACAAGAAGTACAGAAGCAAAAACAAAAAGAGCAGGAAGAACAAGTGAAGCAAGCGCAAGCTGTGGAGAAGCTTCCCGAGGGACCACCTCAAGAAATTAATGAAAACGCTCAATTAGACCAGTATTTACAAAACGCAGGATTTAGCGGGACAGCTGTTATTGTAAAGAATGGAAAAGTTCTTTTGAATAAAGGGTACGGTATGGCAAATAAAGAACAGAAAGTACCGAATAATTCAGAGACGACTTTTTATATTGGTTCTATTTCAAAGGCATTTGTAGCAACTGCTATTATGCAGTTGAAAGATCAAAATAAATTACAAGTAGAAGATACTGTTGCAAAGTATATTCCAAATTTTCCTCAAGGTAATAGTATTCAGCTAAAACATCTATTAACACATACATCAGGGATTCCCGAATATGAGCAGGGAAAAGAAGATATTTCTCATGAAGAACTGATAAAGCGGATAGGAAATCAAAAGCGTATTGGTGGTCCAGGAGAGAAATGGAAGTATTCTGACTCGAACTACTCTATACTTGCATACATTGCCGAGAAGGTAAGTGGACAGTCGCTCGAAGAATATATTAAACAACATATTTTTGCTATTGCGGGTATGAAACATTCTGGTTTTGGCACAGCGTTAGAACAAACAAGATTCCCATCAACGGGTTATAAAATAGTAAATAATAATATGACAACACCTAATATTCCGAGCATGTCACAACTATATGGTTGTGGTGATATATACACAAGTGCGCATGATTTATATTTATTTAACGAAGCACTATTCTCTGGTAAATTAATTTCAAAAGAGAGTTACGATCAAATGTTTACGGGTGGAAAAAAGGATTACGGGTTTGGATGGTACGTAGACCCAGGAAGCTATTCGAATCACGGTGTAATGCCAGGATGGAATTGCTTAAACGGATTTAGTAAAAATGGTAGTGTATATGTTGTTTTATTATCTAACATTCAAAATAACATTAAATCATTTGGTAAAGTGAATAACGATATTTATTCGATATTGCGGAATATTGAAGTGTAAGAAACTATCCTTTTGGATAGTTTTTTTTATGCCTTGAACCAAATATTTCTTTTAGAAAATGTATGTCTTACCTATCACAAAAATATCTATTTTGTATACATTAAGATGTATGGATGTGAAATTTTATAATCTAAAAATAATAGGAGGAGAAGTGTATGTGTCTGTTCAGAAAATATTGGAATAAATTATCGAGATTGTTTAATAGGCAATTAGATTATTTTTTAGATAATAAGTTATTACCTGCTGTGGAAAGACTTTTATTTTCACAAAACTTCGCGAGATTTATTCAAAGAAACTCTAAGCAAGCTACTGAAGAAGTTATTGAATCAAGTAGATTTCAATCTATTATTTGTAACATTTTAAAAGAATGTACTACATCACCTTTTAAAGAAATTGCAGAGCAGTATTTAGGTAAAAACGTAGAAATTACTGTGACAGTGGGACAGTTAACAGGCGTTATTGTAGCAGTTGGTGATGACTTCTTAACATTGCAAGAAGGAATAGGAACAGAAGTTTTATTACCATTTACAAGTATTATATCAATTAAAGAAGCGTAAGAAAGGAGCGTTATATATGTTATTTACTGATGAATTACGTAACCATGTTGGGGAACTAGTGCAAGTTGTGACAGCTGTAGAAATCATTGCAGGCGTTCTTTTATCTGTGACGGATGGGGCAGTAATTGTTCGTACTTCTCCTTCTTATGGACCACCAGAAGATGTAGTTGTGCGTATTCCTATTATTGCTTATGTTCGCTTGGAAGGGTAAGAGTGATACAAGTATGAGAGTGTCAGTTGTTATTCCAGTGCATAATGAAGCAAGTACTTTATCAAAAGTTTTAGTAGAAGTAAGAAAGCTCGAACCATATGAAATTATCATAGTAGATAATGGATCGACAGATGGTACGAAAGAAATAGCGCTACAGCATAATTGCCGTGTGATTTATTATAGATATTCCCTTGGTAATGATGTGGGACGGGCAATTGGTGCTAGAGAAGCAAAAGGTGAAATTGTTTTATTTTTAGATGGTGATATCGTCATGAAAAGTGAAGAATTATACAATTTTATTAAAGGAATACAGCAAGGACATGAGATTGTTTTAAATAATTTAACATGGTCCGTTTATTTGAAGATGAGACCGCATTATACGACGGTTGGAAAATATATGTTAAATCGTTATTTGAACAAGAAGGAGTTTGTTGTAGGATCTTTAATTGCAATACCACATGCGATAAGTCGTAAAGTGATTGAAAAACTGGGGTGGTGGAATTTAGCAGATCCAGCATTATTTCAAGCGATGGCGATGTCTAGAGGAGTAGATATTTCTGATATGGCTTCAGTTGATGTCATTTACACAAATAAAGTTCGTCCTGTCCATACGGGCACATCACCTGGCTCTCCTTATCCGAAAGCGACTAGTCGTATTATGGGTGATCATTTGCGTGCTTTACAATACGTAATCGAAACATACGGTAATCGCGGTGGTTTTTCAGAGGACAATAGAGATAGAGCGTTTGTAGGAAAGTATAAACCAGTTTTATTACAAAAGAAAAAAGCGAAATATAGTGCCATTATCCCGGTATCAGAAGAAAAAATAATTATAAGGTCTGTTATACAAGAAGTGAAAGAAGCAGGTGTAGATGAAATTATAGTTGTCGCAAATGGAGCAGATGTTGAGACTGTTAAACAGGCAAAGCTAGAGAATGTTATTGTAGTTGAATTTACGAAGGCGCTTGGACATAATGTAGCACGAGCAATAGGGGCTATGCATGCTACGGCAGATATTTGTTTATTCGTTGATGGTGATTTTGTTATTCCAGCAAAAAAACTCACTCCATTTTTACATGCTGTTGAAGATGGAAATGACGTGGTGTTAAATGATTTACAATGCTTATTAGATATGTTTCATCCAGCAGATCCAATTAGTATGGGAAAATACTTTTTGAATTTGGTAGCGAAAAGACCAGATTTATGGAATAACTCACTAACTGCTGTACCACATGCCATGCATAAGAAGGTAATAGAGAAAATAGGATATGACTCCCTTATCATTCCGCCATTAGCACAAGTGAAAGCTATTTTAGAAGGATTCTCTATTACAACAGTAGAGTTAGTAGATGTTATAAAAACAAATCGAGTACGTCCAGAGCAACACGAATTTGTAAATGGGCGTATTTCAGCGTTTGATCGTATTTTCGGTGATCAACTTGAGGCGGTTACGTATTTATTACAACGTACGGACGAACGTGGTGGCTTTACTGATGGAGATAGAGATAGAGATATCATTCAACAATTGAGAAGGGAAGAAGAGAATACAAATGAATAGTAGTAAAGTAGCTATTATTGGGTTAGGGTATGTTGGCCTTCCTTTAGCGGTACATTTTGCAGAAAGAGGGCATACAGTACTTGGATTAGATAAAGATATTAGAAAAATAGACTCAATTATAAAAGGAGAAAGTTATATTCCAGATGTTTCTTCTAAAGAGTTACAAAGTTTATTGACGAAAAAAAAATTAACAGTAAACACACCGGATCAAGGCATTGCTGATTTTCAAAATAGTGATTATGTTATTGTCACTGTCCCGACTCCAATTAATGAACAAAGAGAACCAGACTTAAGTGCCCTCATTTCAGCTTCGCATTATATACAACAAAACCTTCAAAAAGGACAAACCTTCATTTTTGAAAGCTCCACATATCCAGGCACACTTGAAGAAGTCATCCTACCTATTATTTCTCAAAATAGTAACAAGGTAGGGGAAGATTTCTATATCGGATATTCCCCTGAGAGAATTGATCCAGCAAATAGTCAATATTCAGTTCAAGCTATTCCAAAAGTTATTAGTGGACAAACAGAAAAGTGTAGACAAAAGGTACAGGATTTATATAGTACCATTTTTGACGAAGTTGTACCTGTTAGCTCTCCGAAAGTAGCAGAGATGTGCAAGCTATTTGAAAATATTCAGCGCTTAGTTAACATTTCTTTAGTAAATGAACTAAACACACTATGTGAAAGTTTAGGCATTGATTTTTATGAGGCCATTGAAGCGGCATCTACAAAACCATTTGGGTTTACTCCATATTGGCCAGGGCCAGGGATAGGGGGACACTGTATTCCAGTAGACCCTTTATATTTTCAATGGAGAATAAAAAAGAATGGGGCAATTAGTCAATTAATTGAGGCAGCACATATAATTAATGAAGAAATGCCAGAGAAAATGGTCCGGAAAGTAAAAAGTGTGGTGCAATCACCTGCAACGGTGTTAATTGTAGGGATTGCGTATAAAAAAGATGTAAATGATTTGAGAGAATCACCAGCGTTACCGATTATTCAATTATTAAGAAATCAAGGATACGAGATAGAATATCATGATCCTTATATTTCTTTCGCGGAAATTGGAGATAAGGTGTATCAATCTGTTTCTTTAGATGAAGAAAAAGTTAAAAAAGCGGATTGTATTTTAATTTTAACGGATCATTCTAATATTGATTGGAAGCTTTTTAAAGGAATGGACCGAGTAATAGATACACGCGGGATTGTAAAGAAGGTGAGTAAATGAGTAAGAAATGTTTAATTACAGGTGGGGCCGGATTTATCGGGTCGCATTTAGCTGAAGAGTTGATGAGAAGAGGTTATGAGGTCACTGTTGTGGATAACTTTTATAAAGGTAAAAATAAGTACCATAAAGAGTTAATGAAAAAAATCCGTGTTATTCCAATAAGTGTTTTAGATAAAAATTCTATTTATGAATTAGTAGATCAGCATGATGTCGTGTTTCATTTAGCAGCAATTTTAGGTGTGAAAACAACAATGGAAAAAAGTATAGAGCTCATAGAAACGAATTTTGATGGGACAAGAAATATTTTACAAGCAGCGTTAAAAGGAAAGAAGAAAGTAGTTTTTGCTTCTACTTCAGAAGTATATGGTAAGGCCAAGCCACCTTTCTCTGAAGAGGGAGATCGATTATACGGGGCAACTTCTAAAATTCGTTGGAGTTATGCAGTTTGTAAAACTTTGGAAGAGACATTATGTTTAGGATACGCATTAGAAGGTTTATCGGTAACGATTGTTCGATATTTTAATATTTATGGTCCAAGAGCGAAAGATGGTCCGTATGCAGGGGTAATCCCGCGATTTATTAGTGCGGCTTTGCAAGGAGAAGACATTCTCGTATATGGAGATGGAAAGCAGACACGTTGTTTTACGTATGTGAGTGATGCGGTAGAAGCAACAATTCGGGCAATGGATGAGAAGGTAAATGGTGAGATTATTAATATAGGTTCTGAGAATGAACAGAGTATAAAAGAAGTAGCAGAAGTAATTAAAAAATTAACGAATTCTTCTTCGAAGATTGTACAAGTGCCTTTTGAAGAAGTATATCCTCATGGTTTTGAAGAAATTCCAAATAGAAGACCAGATGTAACAAAATTAAAAAAGCTTGTTCAATTTCAGGCGAAAGTAACGTGGGAAAACGGATTGAAGGAAACAATTAAGTGGTTTCGTGAACAAAACAATGGCTAAGTCATTATCTGTTATTATTCCTGCATGTAATGAGGTCGATACGATTTCAGACGTTATTCAATCGGTAAGACCATTAAATCCAGTAGAAATTATTGTAGTAGCAAACGGTTGTAATGATGGAACAGAAGATGTTGCAGATCGTTTAGGGTGTAAAGTAATCAAACATACAGAGCTACTAGGGAACGATGTTGGACGTGCAGTCGGCGCAAAACATGCGATAGGTGATGTATTACTATTTATAGATGGTGATTTTGCTATTCAAACTTCAAAATTAAAATTATTCCTTAATCCGATTTTATACGATCAGGCAGATGTAGTTTTAAATAATTTGGATGCATTATTTTTAAAAAGGCAAAAACCTACTTCTATTACAGTATGGCGCCAAATATTAAATGCAATGTTAGAGCGTGAAGAATTAAAAATTAATTCTTTATTAGATGTACCTCATGCGCTGACGAAAGAAGTCGTTCAAAGCATCGGATATGAATGTTTTGTTAATCCTATTGTGGCTCATTTACGCCTACTTCAAAGTAAATGGAGAATTAGTCGTCATTGCGCCATTGACGTTATTACGCCAAATAAATTTCGTCCATTCCAGCATGCTGCATATGGAACAAATCTTTCCCAATCTGAAAAAAGAATGATAGGTGATCATATAGAAGCAGTAGCGGCACGGATATTAAGCAGTGATGAGCGCGGAGGATATTATGATGGAAATAGGAAAAGGGATAGTGTCTATCATACTTTAAGTTTTGAAGAGTTTTATCAAGGATGGGGCGTCACATCTAATTTGTATAAAGGAAAGCAACTATCTGTTGTTATTCCCGTACAAGATGAAGAGAAAACAATTGGAAACGTTATAGAAGAGCTTCGCAAAATTGAACCCTTCGAAATTATCGTTGTCGTAAATGGTTCGTCAGATAAAACGAAAAAAATTGCAAAAGACAAAGGGGCAACGACAATTGTATATAAAGAAGCACTCGGAAATGATGTAGGGCGCTCACTTGGAACTTATTTTGCCAAAGGAGAAATTGTGTTATTTATAGACGGCGATTTTATTATTCCAGCGAGTGAGCTATATCCTTTTGCAAAAGCTATAGCAGATGGAAAGGACGTCGCATTAAATGATTTAAATCACTATTTAGATTTAAGAGTACCACTTCATCTTGTAACTGCATTTAAGTATGCACTAAATTTAGCTTGTGATAGAAAGGATTTAGGGGTAGGCTCACTTATTGCGGTACCTAATGCATTTAGCCAAAAGTGTTTGAAAGCAATTGGGTATAAATCTTTATTGTCACCTTGTGTAGCACAAGTGAAGGCTCTTCTGTCTGGATTTGAAATTGCATGTGTATATCGTGTTGAGGTTGATAAGATGAACCGTATTCGTCCCAGTGAACATTTCGCAAAAATAGGTCACCCTCCAGCTGTACTTCGAATTATAGGTGATCATATAGAGGGACTAGAGCAAATAATTTCATTAACAGACAATCGTGGCGGATTCTATGATGGCAATAGAAAAAGAGATGTTTTATAGAAGTAACAAAAAAGTGTACAACATGTGTACACTTTTTTGTTCTGTTATAAAAACTATAACAGATTAGGAGATAAGAGTATTACAGCTCTACAATGGGTATTGTTCTTATATTACAAAATAGGACTCGTATATAAGGATACCAAAAAAATACAATTAAGGAAAGGGTTAATTTTAAAGACTTTTAAATGAAGTTAACACTATATATATAGTAGTTTGCTCAATATTTCACAAACATGTCACAACTATTTCGTTCACTTTCGTAAAAAAGTAGTATTCTAAGTGTGTAAGCTGTTATATAAAAAATCTTAGTCCTGTACTAATCAAAAATGGAGGAGATTAGGATGACTCAAGTATTAGAAAATGTTAAAAACGCATGGGAAAACTTTAAAGGTGAAAAATGGAAAGCAGAGATTGATGTTCGCGATTTCATTTTAAATAATGTAAACGTTTTCGAAGGAGACGAATCTTTCTTAGCAGAAGCAACTGAAGCAACGAAACAACTTTGGGATCAAGTAATGGATTTAACAACGAAAGAACGTGAAAACGGTGGCGTTCTTGATATGGATACAAAAATTGTTTCTTCTATTACATCACATGCCCCTGGATACTTAAATAAAGATATTGAAAAAGTAGTCGGTTTCCAAACTGATAAACCATTTAAACGTTCTTTACAACCATATGGTGGTATTCGTATGGCAGAACAAGCTTGTGAATCTTATGGATACGAAATGGATAAAGAACTTAGTCGTATTTTTAGAGATTGGAGAAAAACTCATAACCAAGGTGTATTTGATGCATACACACCAGAAATGAGAAATGCACGTAAATCAGGTGTTATTACGGGTCTTCCAGATGCATACGGACGTGGACGTATTATCGGTGACTATCGCCGAGTAGCGTTATATGGTATTGATCATTTAATTGAAGCGAAAAAAGCTGATTTAAATTTAACTGGCGGTGTAATGAGCGAAGATACAATGCGTTTACGCGAAGAGTTATCTGAGCAAATGCGTGCACTTCAAGAGTTAAAAGAAATGGCCGCTTCTCATGGCTTCGATATTTCTAAGCCAGCAACAAACACGCAGGAAGCATTCCAATGGTTATACTTCGCATACCTTGCAGCGATTAAAGAGCAAAACGGGGCTGCAATGAGTCTTGGGCGTACTTCTACATTCTTAGATATTTACATTGAAAGAGATTTAGCAAATGGTACTTTAACAGAAGAAGAAGTACAAGAAATTGTAGATCACTTCATTATGAAATTACGTCTTGTGAAATTCGCAAGAACACCTGATTATAATGAATTATTCTCTGGTGACCCAACTTGGGTAACTGAATCTATCGGTGGTATGGCATTAGATGGTCGTCCATTAGTAACAAAGAACTCATTCCGTTTCTTGCATACATTAGATAATTTAGGACCAGCTCCAGAACCAAACTTAACTGTTCTTTGGTCTAAACAATTACCAGAGAACTTTAAAAACTACTGTGCGAAAATGTCTATTAAAACATCAGCAATTCAATATGAAAATGATGACATTATGCGCCCTGAATACGGCGATGATTACGGTATTGCATGTTGCGTATCTGCAATGAGAATCGGTAAACAAATGCAGTTCTTCGGAGCTCGTGCAAACTTAGCGAAAGCATTATTATATGCGATTAACGGTGGTAAAGATGAAAAATCTAAAGCACAAGTTGGTCCTGAGTACGCACCAATTACTTCTGAAGTATTAAATTATGAAGAAGTTATGCATAAGTTTGATATGACAATGGAATGGTTGGCGGGTCTATATTTAAATACATTAAATGTTATCCATTACATGCATGATAAATATAGCTATGAACGTATTGAAATGGCACTTCATGATACAAACGTTCTTCGTACAATGGCAACAGGTATTGCTGGTCTATCTGTAGTAGCAGATTCATTAAGTGCAATTAAATACGCAAAAGTAAAACCAATTCGTGATGAAAATGGTATTGCAGTTGACTTCGAGATTGAAGGAGATTTCCCTAAATACGGTAACAATGATGATCGTGTAGATGAGATTGCTGTAAATCTTGTAAAAACATTTATGAATAAACTTCGTAAACATAAAACATACAGAAATTCTGTTCATACAATGTCAATCTTAACAATCACATCTAACGTTGTATACGGTAAGAAAACTGGTAATACTCCAGATGGCCGCCGTACTGGAGAACCATTTGCACCAGGTGCGAACCCAATGCATGGACGTGATACAAAAGGTGCATTAGCTTCATTATTATCTGTGGCTAAATTACCATATGAAGATGCACAAGATGGTATTTCTAATACATTCTCTATTATTCCGAAAGCACTTGGTAAAGAAGATGATGTACAAGTACGTAACTTAGTATCAATGCTTGATGGCTATGCAGTAAAAGAAGGCCACCACTTAAATATTAACGTATTTAACCGTGAAACATTAATGGATGCAATGGAACATCCTGAGAAATATCCACAATTAACAATTCGCGTATCTGGTTACGCTGTAAACTTTATTAAATTAACTCGTGAACAACAAATTGATGTAATTAACCGTACAATGCATGAAAGCATGTAAATGAAAAAAGTGTCCCTTCGCTCTTAATATATAGCGAAGGGAGGCTGTTTCAATAAAGGAGGAAGTAACATGGTAAAAGGAAGAATACATTCTGTAGAGTCTTGTGGTACTGTTGATGGCCCAGGGATTCGTTATGTCATATTTACACAAGGGTGTTTATTACGTTGTCAATATTGTCATAATGCTGATACGTGGGAAATCGGTAAAGGTAAAGAAATAACAGTTGAAGAAGTGATGCAGGATGTGACATGTTACCTTCCATTTATTGAAGCTTCCGGAGGCGGTATAACAGTTAGCGGTGGAGAGCCATTATTACAGCTAGACTTTTTAATTGAGTTGTTTAAAAAGTGTAAAGAGGCTGGTATCCATACAACAATCGACTCTTCTGGTGGTTGTTATTCTGAGGAACCAGAATTCCAAAATAAGCTAGATATTTTAATGGATTATACAGATTTAGTTTTATTGGATCTGAAACATATCGATTCCAAAAAGCATCGTAAATTAACAGGGAAACCAAATGAACATATTTTACAATTTGCTCGTTATTTATCGGATAAGAATAAACCGATTTGGGTACGACACGTATTAGTTCCTGGTGTTACGGATAATGAAGAGGATCTACAAAAACTATCTAGCTTTATTCAAAGTCTGTCTAATGTTCAAAAAGTTGAAGTGTTACCATATCATAAGCTTGGTGTATATAAATGGGAGGCGCTTGGACACAAGTATCCACTCGCAAATGTAGAACCACCTACTGAGAAAAATGTAGAACATGCTAAATATATTTTACAAGCGGTCTAATCCAAATATTGGATTAGGCTTTTTGCTTTCTTTACAATAAAATCTAGAGTATATATTGATAAAAGAGTATACTGAAAATAGAATATCCATAATTTTGTACGGAATAAATGGAGAAATTTACATAATTGTAAAGGGAAATCAAAATAGTAAAAAGAATTAAGAAGTAAAAGAGTGAGTATCATGGAATAGAGAACATTTGTAAGTTATTGCGAAAGCTCTTATAGGAAAGTATAATGTAAAGATATGAGCACAGATAGGATTAAGGGGTCAATCTTATATGCTTTGCATATCCACGACAGGTACATAGCTGAAAGGGAATTATTAGAATCTGTTTATGTAATTTTTAAGGAAAATGTTTTTCCTATTGTCGTATATGCAATATGGAGAAACAAAAAGCTAGGAGTGGATTTGTTTGATAAAAAACCCCAAGGTTTTAATATTAACTGCACATTACGGTAATGGTCATGTGCAAGTAGCAAAAACATTAGAACAAACATTTCGCCAAAAAGGAATTGAAGATGTTATTGTATGCGACTTGTTTGGAGAATCACATCCATTTATAACTGACATTACAAAATATCTATATTTAAAAAGTTATACAATAGGAAAAGAATTATATCGTTTGTTTTATTACGGGGTAGAAAAAATTTATGATAAGAAAATAGCATCTTGGTATGCGAACTTTGGAAGAAAACGTTTGAAAACACTGTTACAGGTGGAGAAACCAGATATTGTAATTAATACATTTCCAATTATCGCTGTACCAGAATTGAAGAAACAAACAGGTATTTCAATTCCTGTCTATAACGTATTAACGGATTTTTGCGTGCACAAAATATGGATTCATCGAGAAGTAGATCGTTATTTTGTTGCAACGGATCATGTGAAAGAATTGATGGTTGATATCGGTGTACCTGCGGAACAAATTGTTGAAACAGGAATTCCAATTCGGAGTAGTTTTGAGTTAAAGGTAAATCCAGAAATCATATATAATAAATATCAGTTATGTAAGAATAAAAAGATTTTACTAATTGTAGCAGGTGCTCATGGGGTATTAGGAAATGTAAAAGAACTATGCCAATCATTTATGTCAGTGCCTAATTTACAAGTAGTTGTCGTTTGTGGGAAAAATGAAGCTTTAAAACAGGATTTATTAAGTTTACAGAAGCAAAATTCCGATGCATTAAAAGTGTTTGGGTATGTTGAAAATATTGATGAATTATTCCGTGTTACTTCTTGTATGATTACGAAGCCAGGCGGAATAACATTAAGTGAAGCAGCAGCGTTGCAAGTACCTGTCATTTTATATAAGCCTGTTCCAGGACAAGAAAATGAAAATGCGATGTACTTTGAAAGAAAGGGAGCAGCAGTTGTCATTCGCGATGATAGTGAGGTTTTTGCAAAAACAGAGGCATTATTACAAGATGATGTGAAGCTTCTTCAAATGAAAGAAGCAATGAAAAGCATCTATCTTCCAGAGCCAGCTGGTCATATTGTAGATGCAATTTTGGCGGAAAATCATGCAGAACCGCGTCATATACCTATTAAATCACCTGCTCTTGCACAATCTTTTACTTAATATGAAACCCTCTTTGTATATGTAAAGAGGGTTCTTTATTATTTTTAAAGAAAATTTAGTGAGTTATCCACAAAAGGATTGCGCTTTCATTAAACAGTAAAGTCGGAATATTAACAACTATATCCACATTGTCCACAATTTTTAGAAAAATATCCACAATTAAAACAGCTGATATATGCTTTAATATAGAAAAATATTAAATGTTTTTGAAAATTACTAACAATTTCATCGGTTTTGTGGATAAAGTTGTCCACAGCAAAAAAGTCCCTTATGTATAAGGGGCTTTTTTGCTTACTTCTATCAGTCGAGAAAATTATGTAATGAAAATGAATAATTAGGGGGGAAACTTCTAATTATTCATTTTCACTTTAAATGCTTTTCGAGCGATATCCTGCTGCACGATCTGCTTTTTGAAATTCGCGTTGATAGAGAACTTCTTGTGTACTAGATAATGTGTTTTTTGCTTTATCACGTTTCTTTTTATCCATTACAAATCACCTCGTGTCTTAAAGTTACTATTTATCGTTTCCAAAGACATGAGGGGATATACGCATATGGAAAATGTTAACGATTGATTATCATTTCAGAAAATTTAGATTACGCTTCTTTTAATTGATGAGCATCTTGGAAGGTTGTATCTCGCATTGTAGCAAGTGTGTATTGATCTTTTGGAATTTCATATAAGTTATACACTTCTTCGTTTGCGTTAATTTCATCATATACGGCTTTTCTTGTTTCGTTTGCTAGATTCACATATTGCAGTTTTTCTGCAGCTTTAATAGAACGAATATTTATTTTACGAATACGCATGAAAATTGTTTCAATATCTAATTCATAGAAAAGTTCACTAAAAAATGAATCTTTTGCCAATTTGTTATAGCCTTTTCCATGATATGGTTTGCCAAGCCATGTCCCGAGAAATCCAGCTTTTTCTTGCACATCAAATAAAGTAATTGTTCCGATAGGGTTACCCCATTCATCTAAAATTGTGCGTGAAATTAATTCACCACGCTCTTCAGCTTCAATCGTTTGTTTCGTTAAGAATAAATATTCTTCATAAGAATAAGCCTTTTGACGCACAAAAGGGAAGACAGCTGGATCCACCATTAACTCGTATAGAACGTGGCTGTCGTGTAAGTCGCGTTTTTTCAACATACTAACTCCTCCTCACACGAGGGTAGCATGACGAAAAAACACCCCACCCTCGAAATTTTTATATCAATCTTTAAAAAATTTCGGGGTGGGAATCGAACCCACTAGAACCAGTTTCTAACGCTGGTGGCGCACCATTTGCCTTCCCCATTCATCAATTTGAAAATGATAATCACGACACAAATTGATTATGGTTTCATTCAGTTTATAATCGTATAATACTTTATCTAGTCAAAAAAATAAACTAGTTTTTTTTATTTTTTTTGTAAATTATTTTTCCATCAATCATAGTTAGTACAGGCTTGGCTAAATAATGGAAAGGATGATGAGTCCATAGCACGAGATCGGCGTCTTTTCCAACCTCGATGCTTCCAATTCTATCCTCTAAACGCAAATTTCGTGCTGGGAATATGGTGATTCCTTCTAGTGCTGTTTTCTCGTCTAACCCTTCTCTTACTGCAACAGCAGCGCAAACATTTAAATATTGAATGGGTGTATAAGGATGATCTGTTGTGATAGAAACTTCCACACCATTTTTTGATAATATATGGTAAGTATCCCATGTTTTATTTTTTAGTTCGATTTTAGAACGGCGTGTCAGAGTGGGACCAACTGAAACCTTCAAATTGTGTTTTGAAAGTTCTTCAACAATAAAGTGTCCTTCTGTGCAATGTTCAATGCGTAAATCGAGATTGAATTCTGTTGCAAAGCGTAGAGCAGAACTAATATCATCTGCTCGGTGAGCGTGGATACGTACGGGTATTTCCCGACGTAATGCTTTTAAAATAGGAAGCATTCGAAAATCAGCTTCGTGCCCGTAGTGTTGTGCTTCATAGAATGATTCCCGAAGTAACCCCATAATCCCCATACGTGTAATGGATTCTTTTGTTCCATTACTATGGACTTTTTTAGGATTTTCTCCAAAGGCAATCTTTAAACCAGCAGGTTCTTGAATAATCATATGATCAATACAAGTTCCAGCTGTTTTTATTACACAAGTAGTACCCCCGATAATATTTTGACTGCCAGGCATAACGTGAACGGTTGTAATTCCGTTTTGTACAGCGTCTTGAAAGGCAATATCGAAAGGATGGATTCCATCTAAAGAACGAATATGTGGTGTTGAAACTTCAGATGTTTCATTGGCATCATTTCCAGCCCAACCAGTACCTTCATCATAGAGACCAAGGTGAGTATGGACATCAATAAAGCCAGGTAAGAGATGGAGTGCTCGTGCATCTATAACGGTCATATCTTGAGTAGGTGGAATAAAAGGTTTGACCTCGGTAATTCGCTCTCCTGTAACGAGTACATCTCCTTGAAACTTTTGAGATGTAATAGGGTATACAATGGCTTGTTTGAGCAATATTTTCATAGGTACCTCATTTCTGTTACTTTATAATGCTAATGGAAGTTAAGGGAAAGTAACTGAAAGGTTATTTGTATGGTAATGCTTCGGATCCTAGAAAATGAAAGTTTTGAAAGAGCCCATGTAAAATTGTGTTTTAGAAGTACTACATTGTATGCGAAAGTATATTTTGTAATGCATGGTCTATTTCTGGAAATGTGTATTGGTATCCATGTTCAATTGCTTTAATGGGTAATACACGTTGCCCTTCTAGTACAAGTATGCTCATTTCACCTAATAAAGTTTGAATGATAAAAGAAGGTACAGGCAACCAATGAGGCTTTTTCATTATAGTTGCAATGGTTTCTCCAAATTCCTTCATTCTTATAGGTGTTGGTGCTGTCATATTAAGAGGACCATCAATTTCTTTTTTGTGTATAATGAAATCCATCATACGAACGACATCGTCTATATGAATCCATGATAACCATTGCTTCCCAGAACCAATGGTGCCGCCGATATAGAATTGATAGGGAAGTAGCATTTTTGGAAGAGCTCCTTCATTTGCACCTAATACAACTCCAAATCTTGCGTAGATTGTTCGTATTCCGAGAGAACGTGCTTTAGATGCTTCTTGTTCCCATGAATATACTGTATTTGCTAAAAAGTCATTTCCAGGAGTCTCATGCTGTTCTGTAAAAGACTCTATTTCAGACGTTCCATAGTATCCAATAGCACTTGCGTTAATAAATGTGTGTGGCTTTGTATGGAGTCCCTGCAATTGTTTAATGAGTCCTTTTGTTGTTTGAATTCTACTGTTTAAAATGGCTTTCTTTTGTTGCTTTGTCCATCTACTATTAATAGACTCTCCGGCTAGATTAATAACTACATCAATAGAAGAGAGGGGGAAGGTTTGTAAATCTGGTGTCCATTGAACATACTGAAGGTTAGGATCGGAAGTTTCAGTAGTTTTTTTTCGTGTGAGAATGTAAACAGTATATCCTTTTTGAATAAAAAAAGTAGAAAGGGATTTGCCGATAAAGCCTGTACCACCAGAAATTGCGATTTTCACAAGTATTTCCTCCTCATTATATATATTCTTGAAAAGAAAAAATGTTCCTCGACTATGTTAAAATAATAGAGAGGTGAGAGTATGGCTGTCATTACAAAAATAGAAGTACAAAAACGATCGAAAGAACGATTTAATATTTATATTGATAAAGGTCAAGGCGAAGAGTACGGATTTAGTGTGGATCAAGTAATCTTAATAAAACATGGATTACAAAAAGGCTTAGAAATTGATGAAATCGAGTTAGGAAATATTTTGTACAATGAAGAAGTGCAAAAAGCATATTTACAAGCAATCTCCTATTTATCCTATCAAATGAGAACAAAACAAGAAATAGAAGATTTTTTACGAAAAAAAGAAGTGGGACAGGCCATCATCTCTGAAGTCGTTTCGAAATTATTACATGACCGATATATTAATGATAAAGAGTATGCTGTTTTATATACGCGAACGCAAAGTAATGTGAATCGAAAAGGTCCAACTGTTATTAAAAGAGAGTTATTAAATAAAGGTGTTCAGGATTTAATTATTACACATAGTTTACAAGAATATCCGAAGGAAAAGCAAATTGAGAATGCCTTGTTTCTCATAGAGAAGAAGAAAAAATCTTATCAAAAACATTCTTTTTTACAAATGAAACTAAAGTTAGATGAGATGCTTGTTCGAAAAGGATATTCTAGAGAAGTAATTCAAATTTGTTTGGAAGAATTGAAAGACGAAAAAGATGACGAAAAGCAACAAGAAGCGTTACACTATCATGGGAATAAATATTATGAGAAATATAAGAAGCATGATGGATGGACATTTGAAAACAAGATGAAACAAGCGTTATATCGAAAAGGATTCTCTATTGATGAAATCGAGATATTTTTGCAAATGAAACGCGAAGAGGAATGAGGAGAATAAGATGAATATGCCAAAACGCTACAGTGAAATGACACCGCATGAGCTAAGGGAAGAAATTGGCGCTTTGAAGGAGCAAGCAGTAAAAGCTGAGCAGCTTGGGATTGTCAATGAATTTGATGTATTAATGAGAAAAATGGCAATGGCTCGTGCTTATATGACGGATATAAACAAATTCCGTATTGGTGAAACATATGAATTAGTAGAAGAACCTGGTGTATTATTTAAAATTACGTATTTCAATGGGGTATTTGCTTGGGGATATAAGCAAAATGATAATGAAGAGATTGGCATACCAATTTCCTTATTGCAAGAAAAATAAAAACCAGAGAGCATATATCTCTCTGGTTTTCATCTTTGGTAGGCGTTAAAGGAGATAGGAGATTCTAAAATTGGCGTTTTTTACATTCATTTGCCAATATAATGAGAGACTGGGTTTGTTGCGTCTGTCCGTTAACTTGCGCTTTCGCATGTTTTGGACGAGTCCACGTATGGTTAAATAATTCAGAACGACTATCTAAGCGATCACGGTAGCTCATCTTTATCACCTCGTGTAGGAAGTTAATTTAATTTGTATTACTCTTCCTGCTGATTTGCAGCACGCATACGTTCTTGTGGGTGCGTGTTAATTGTGCCGTTAGGTCGTTTCGAAGCGAAGCGTGATTTCGCTTTCGGTGGACCGTCGATTTTGCTGTTGTTTTTTGACTCAGACCAAAATTCGGCTTGTTTACCCATTACGAACGCCCTCCTCATTATCGGTTGATACCTCTTTAAGAAGTATCAATTATAGAATGTGCAAAATTGAAGAAACTATCCTTTAGAAATGAAGGGATAAATAGGTAAAAGGAGATTATAATATGAATGATATTTATGAAACATTAACGAAAGAATTATTAGACAAGAATGACAAGCTTTCTTACGCACAAGCTCGTGCGTGGGTTGAGTTACTATGGGAAGATTTTCAAACAACTTATGCAAAATCAGGTCGTTATCAAGGCGATGAAATGACAGAACAAGTGGTACGATCATGGATTAATAATCATGGTGTACGCCTTCATGAAATGCGTACAAATAATCCGAAGTATAGTCATTTAATTAATCAAGAAGATCATTTGAAACATTAAAAAAAGCGACTTAAGTCGCTTTTTTTAATGTGGAAGTAATTCCAGTTTTTTTCGAAGCTTTTCTTCACTAAAGATCCATCCTGTATAGGAACTAATAATATTTAAATTGTGGTCGAGCTGAACGATTGCAACAAATGGATAATAATCTTTACTTCGATATCGTAAATCAATGAATCGTACTTCATAATAATGGTCATGATCAAAAATATCCCAGCGATATACAGGAGAGAAAGATAGAAAGGCCGAGATGTTTTCATCTTGTTTAGCTGCTCGCATAATATTATTGTCTGGGAACGGTACCCGATCGAACTTATCATATATCATGATGTTACCACGGTGCCATCTCGCAACGTAGTAATAATCAGCCGTAACGATTGCTAAATGGTAATGGTAAAATCGGTAAGAAGGAGAAATGATAATCTTTTCGACATTTTTGAAACGTTTGTGTACAACGCTTCTTATATTTCTGTGCATCATAATCCGTCCGATATAGTAAACAATCATTAATATATATGCCGCTAAAGCTGTATATCCCTTATGAGAACCGACGAGCATGCAAGCAATTGCAAGTATATGGATAAAGAAAATTACGGTATCGAATGTATTAATCACGCCGAGTGCGACCCATTTTTTTGTGAAAGGCCGTAATGCTTGTGTACCATAGGCATTGAAAATATCTACAAAGACGTGAAGGAAGACAGCAATAAATGACCAAAGCAGTAGATGAAGATATGGAGCGTCTGAAAAGAAGGCGAAAGAGATGCCACTTATAAGGAATGACCAAAGAATTACCGCAGGAATAGAATGAGTAATCCCACGATGATTTCTTATATATTTAGCGTTATTACGCAATTTTAAAACTGTGTCAATGTCAGGAATGTTGGAACCAGCAATTGTAGCAAGCATAACAGCTTGGGGGCCAATATCACTTTGTGCTATGGCTGGATCTAATGTTGCTAAGCTACCTAAAGTGATACCCATAACAAGGTGAGTGGCTGTGTCCATAGAAATCCACCTCCGTTTTTTATTAATGTAACTCTTTTTATTCGATACCTCAAGTCCTTTGCCTTCTATTTCCTGTATCATCTTACTTAAATTTTTTCCTAAAATCTTTATAATAGTACTTATATGCAAAAAAATGAGGGGGATCAAGTTTGACACTTGAAATACTAAACAATTTTAATATAGAGCAGTTTCAAAATGATTTAATTGGTTGGTTTGAAGAAGAACAGCGCGACTTACCATGGAGAAAGAATAAAGATCCATACCGCGTTTGGGTTTCTGAAATTATGTTACAGCAAACAAGAGTAGAGGCTGTAAAACCATATTACGCAAATTTTATGGGGAAGTTTCCTACACTTGAAGCGTTAGCGAACGCAGATGATGAAGAAGTATTAAAAGCATGGGAAGGTTTAGGATATTATTCTAGAGCACGTAATTTACATGCGGCAGTAAAAGAGGTAAAAGAAGTATACGGCGGAGTTGTACCAAGTGATGTAAAGAAAATTGAAAAGTTAAAAGGAGTCGGACCATATACAAAAGGTGCTATTTTAAGTATCGCATATGGTATACCAGAGCCGGCAGTTGATGGAAATGTTATGCGTGTATTATCTCGTATTTTATCAGTATGGGATGATATTGCAAAACCAAAGACTCGAAAAGTTTTTGAAGAGATTGTGCGTGAAATTATTTCGATTGAAAATCCATCTTATTTTAATCAAGGTTTGATGGAATTAGGTGCACTAATTTGTATTCCGAAAAATCCAGCATGCTTACTTTGTCCTGTACGTGAACATTGCAGAGGGTATGCTGAAGGTGTTCAAAAAGAATTACCAGTAAAAAGTAAAGCGAAAGCTCCTAAAATGGTACCTATTGTTGCAGGTGTACTTCAAACTGAAGACGGTCGTTACGTTATTAATAAACGTCCAAGTACAGGTTTGTTAGCTAACATGTGGGAGTTTCCGAATGTAGAACTTGGAGAAAGTATTCGAAATCAGAAGGAACAGCTTATAGATTATATGAAAGAAAAATTTGAGCTCGAGGTTTCTATTGATGAATACGCAATGAATGTACAACATACGTTTACACATCGTACTTGGGATATATTTGTATTTTACGGAAAAGTAACAGGTAATATTGTTGATACAGATACATTAAAATTTGTATCAAAAGAGGTATTTGAGCAATTACCTTTCTCAAAATCACACCGTACTATTTATGAAAATTGTGTGGAGAAAATTACAATGCAATAAATAAAAAAGTGTTCCCAATCTAGGGAACACTTTTTTAATCGTAAGAAATTTTTGTCCCATGAGTCCAACTAGCTTCACCTTCTTGTAAGCCGCCTCTTGATTCGATTTCTACTACAATTTCTTTGTAAATACTTTGCCCTTCTACATTTAAATAAGGCAGAACCTGTTGTAGTGAGTGATGAAAATAAGCTAATTCATCTTCTTTCCATTCATTTTTTGAAATCATCGTTAGTTCAGTCATATCGCGTCCTATATACATATTTACACCTCCATTTTCTATAGTTTGAATGAGTAACAAAAGTTATATGCGGAAATTTTAAAAAAGAAAATTACGGATAGCTTCTAAGTGAATTGGTTACATTATTGATTGTGGAGGTGAGAAAGATGAGTAAAAAACAACAAGGTTATAACAAAGCAACTTCTGGTGCTAGCATTCAAAGTACAAATGCTAGTTATGGTACAGAGTTTTCAACTGAAACAGATGTACAAGCTGTAAAACAAGCAAACGCACAATCAGAAGCAAAGAAAGCACAAGCTTCTGGTGCACAAAGTGCAAACGCTAGTTATGGTACAGAATTTGCAACTGAAACAGACGTGCATTCTGTGAAAAAACAAAATGCTAAGTCAGCTGCAAAACAATCACAATCTTCTAGCTCAAATCAGTAATGAAAGAAAAACACTTCTCTAATTCGGGAGAAGTGTTTTCTTTTTGCGTGGATCGTTGTAATGAAAAGAAAGCGAACGACATAACTTCTAATAAGTCAACAAATGTAGTCAAAGGAGAAGGAAGTTAACAATTAGAATTATGTAATTAGGAATAATAACTGATGAATAAGTCCAAAAGGGGGTAAGTAATGAACGATTTTGATAAGTTGGTAGGGGAGCAATTAGAAACGATGGATGAGTTGTTAAAGTTACAAGCACATCTAGAGAAGTATCAACAAATCGAAATGAATGAAAAAGATACGTGCGATAAAAAAGAACTGCATTTTATCCGTCAGGAAATATATAGAACAGAAGTAGCGTTGAAGATGTTACATGAGAAATTTGAAGAACAAACGAATAGTGTAATTCAATCTTTTGCAACTGAAAAAATGATTTCAAATTTAGGGTAAGATATATTGTTATCTTCAGGTGAAAAGTCCTTCTTTGTATGGAAATAGAGAAGGGCTTTTTCTATTACATGTCCTCGCTTATAAATAATGCAGTACAATCCCTATCTCTTAAGAAGAGTTGGGGCATAGTATTCAACGATAAACCTCCTGCATATTCAGTTTGAAAAATAGAGTCTTATCCCTTTAGTTTTAAAATTTCGACAAAAAAGTTATAATAGAAAAAAAGTGAATGCCGTTCAAAGGGCATTTGCAGTTGAAAGAAGGGAGCATATATGGGATTTCCCAAAGAAGGAGAAAAAGTACAAATACATAGTTATAAACATAATGGCTCCATTCATAGAATGTGGGAAGAAACAACAATTTTAAAAGGGACACAGAGTCTTGTAATCGGAGCGAATGATCGTACAGTAGTTACAGAATCGGATGGCCGAACATGGATTACTCGTGAACCAGCAATTTGTTATTTTCATGCCAACTATTGGTTTAATGTGATTGGGATGCTTAGGGAAGATGGCGTATATTATTATTGTAATTTAAGCTCACCTTTTGCGTATGATCCTGAAGCATTAAAGTATATTGATTATGATTTAGATATTAAAGTATATCCAGATATGACATATACGCTTCTAGATGAAGATGAGTATGAAAAACATAGTCAAATTATGCAGTATCCACCTGTTATTGATACAATTTTAAAACGAAATGTAGCACATTTAACACAGTGGATTCATCAAAGAAAAGGTCCATTTGCACCAGACTTCGTAGATATGTGGTATGAACGATATTTAATGTACAGAAATTAAAACAAACCTGCAGGGGGCTTCCCGGCAGGTTTGTCCTATTAGAGGGGGGATTATGTGCAAGGCATAAAAAGATATTTACAATTTGTTAAACCATATCGATGGCTTATTGCTATTACAATTATTATTGGACTAGTTAAGTTCGGTATCCCACTTATTATGCCGTGGTTATTAAAGTATATTATCGATGATGTAATTCAAGGCGCGGGCTCACTTCAAGATAAAACATCTCAATTAATAACAGCGATTGGAATTGCTTTTTTTATTTTTGCGGTATTAAGACCACCGATTGAATATTATCGTCAATATTTCGCTCAACGTATCGCAAATACAATACTGTATGATTTGCGGAAGCATATTTTCGGTCACTTACAAAAGTTAAGTTTACGTTATTACTCCAATACAAAAACAGGGGAGATTATTTCGCGTGTCATCCATGATGTAGAACAAACGAAGGATTTTGTAATTACTGGTTTGATGAACGTCTGGTTAGATACTGCAACAATTGCTATTGCTATCATTGTTATGTTTTCTATGAATATAAAATTAACATTTGTTGCGTTATTGATTTTACCTATTTATGTAATTGCAGTGAAATATTTTTTCGGACGTCTTCGGAAATTGACGAAAGAGCGTTCACAAGCGTTAGCGACGATGCAAGGGTATTTGCATGAACGTATTCAAGGAATGCAAGTGACACGTAGCTTTGCGTTAGAAGAGTATGAGGGGAAGCAGTTTGAAAAAAGAAATAATGAATTTTTAACGAAAGCATTAACCCATACAAGTTGGACGGCAAGAACATTTTCGGCAGTAAATACGTTAACCGATTTAGGTCCGTTACTTGTGATTGGTTTTGCAGCATATGAAGTAATTCAAGGGCAGTTAACGCTAGGAACGATGGTAGCTTTTGTTGGATATATGGATAGTTTATATAGTCCGCTTCGCCGCCTTGTTAATTCATCTACAACATTAACACAATCTTTTGCATCGATGGACCGTGTGTTTGAACTGTTAGATGAAAAATACGATATTGTTAATGTACCAAATGCGGTACAAACGAAAAAATTAAATGGAGAAATTGTATTTGACAATGTTTCTTTTCGTTATAATGCAGATGAAAAAGAGATATTACACAACTTGTCATTAACTATGCAGCCTGGAGAGAAAGTAGCGCTTGTAGGAGCGAGTGGGGGAGGAAAGTCATCTCTTGCTAGTTTGATCCCGCGTTTCTATGATGTTTCTGAAGGCGCGGTTTATGTAGATGGCATAGATGTAAGAAAGTACAATATGAGAAATTTGCGTAGTCATATTGGAATTGTACTGCAGGATAATTTATTGTTTAGCGATACAATTGGAGCTAATATTTTATATGGAAATCCGAAAGCTACAGAGAAAGAAGTGATTGCAGCTGCCAAAGCTGCGCAAATTCATGATTTTATTATAGACTTACCAGATGGTTATAATACTGTCGTTGGAGAACGTGGTGTGAAGCTATCAGGCGGGCAAAGACAACGCGTGGCAATTGCACGAGTGTTTCTAAAGAATCCGTCGGTACTTATATTAGATGAAGCAACTTCAGCATTAGATTTAGAAAATGAAAGGTATATTCAAGAGGCGCTTCAGACGTTAGTTGCTGACCGGACAACGATTATAATCGCACATCGATTAGCGACGATTACGCATGTTGATACGATTATTTACATTGAAGACGGTGAGATTAAAGAGACTGGTTCTCATGAAGAGTTAATGCGAAAAAGAGGATTTTATTACAATTTATATCAACTTCAACATATAACAGAAACAGCTCCTTTACCATAAAAGGAGCTGTTTTTTTATTCGTCTTCTTTTTTATCATCGATTTGGAGTTCTTTTTCTGGTTTATGATATGTGTAGAAGCTATCTACAAGCAAATCTAAATGCTCTACTTCTTCGCTATAGTTAATGATGGAAGAAATAAGAGGGAAGAGATGTAACCATGTTTTATATGCTTCTTCATCGTCCTTATTTTGATATTCCATAAAGATATCAATTAATTCTTGTTTACCTGTTTCAACTTCATCAAGCATTTCAACTGATTGTTGTTTTTTTGCTTTACCAATAAATTTTAATAAAACTTGTTCATGATAATGCGTTAATGAGTCAAGTTCATTTTGGATAGATTCCTGAAATTCTTCCGGCATATAGCGCAGTTCATTTTCAGTACGGTGTAATGATTTTAACGTACTTAAAGCACGGCTTGTTGTCGCTAACATTTGTCTGAATAAAACGAGCTTACGAATTTTTGCGAACTTTACTTTTTTCGTATAGCTTCTTTCTTCTTTATACAGCAAATAGTAATGATTTAGTTTAATCATTTTTTCTTTCATACGATCAATATCAGTTTTTAGCGTTGTAAAATCAGAAGCCTGCCTGCTATTCATTCGAATCCATTTTACAATTTCTTCTGTATTATCAACGATACGATGATAAAGTTTTGTTTCATATTTTGGCGGCATAAATACTAAATTTACAAGTGAAGCCGCAATAATACCAATCATAATCGTCGCAAATCGAAGTAAGGCAAAACTAAAGAAATCTTCGCCTTGATACTCCATAATGGCGATAACTGTTACTAAAGCAATTGATATTGTGTTTTCTAATCGTAATTGTAATGTAAGAGCAATTACTAATATACATGTTAATCCAATAATAAAAGGATTATGTCCAAAAGCAGTAGCAAATGCGATAGCAAATATCGCACCAATTACATTTGCTTGAATTTGTTCAAGTGCTGTTAAATAAGAACGGTATACAGACGGTTGAACAGCAAAGATAGCTGAAATTCCCGCAAATACCGGACTCGGTAATTGAAGTAAAATACAAGCAAATAAAGCTAACGTGATGGCAATACCCGTTTTTAAAATGCGAGCACCAAGTTTCATACCCTTAATAAGATCCTTTCTCTTGTCATAATGAATGTACAACATGATACTATACATTCATTACAATATGTTAGCAAGTGATATTTTAGTGACGTTAAAAGAAATTAGTGTTCATTTTATCCCGCTAATTGTGAGTAGTAAGATTCCTGCCTCAAAAATTAGAAGCTAGATGCCGGTAAACGCTCGATTGGTGTAGGCTAATTAAAGTTTCACTTTATAATTTTTCCTAATTCCTTTTAAACATCAGTTTTTAGTAAAAAAACCTGCTGAATTTCAGCAGGTCTCAAATTGTTACTATAGATTACTATGAGAAGCGTACTTCGTCAATTTTTTCTTAATAATGAAAATTACTCATTTTACTCTGTTGAGATAGATGGGTCTGCCTGTTCTTTTTTCGGGATAATCTCAAAAAACTGGTTCTGTATATCATCTAATAATGCTGTTAATAAAGCAACTTCCTCATATTGCTCATGTTCGTTTAGTACACGAATATAGTCTAGCAATAATTCAGTTACATCTTTCAAACCATTTTTACTAATTGGTTGTAATGTAACATTTGCCCCTTTTGCAATTCTTCTTTTTAAGGCCTGTTCTGTTAGGCCTAAGTTTGAATCATGACGCAAATAAACAACACCGCCAGTCATGCCAGCGCAAATCCATGGACCAGGGTCACCTAAAACAAGCGCTCGCCCATTTGTCATATATTCAAAAGCAAAACCTTTAATATTGGAGTATGCCCCTATATTTCCTTGCTCTTTTTCACGGAGTGGTTTTGTTATTCTACCTCCAATTATCATGTCTGCCCCAGAAAGGCGAATGCCAGCGCGAGCATCAGCGTTCCCTTGCACGTATAGTGCCCCTTTTTGTGCACCATATCCAAATCCTTTTCCGACAGAACCGTTATAATATACTCCGTCTTTTCCTTTTGATTTCGTTATATAAATCCCACCACCAAAGGAAGTTTTACCAATGCCATCTTGTGCGCCGCCATTTACGTGTATAAATAAATTTTCACTATTGTAAGCGCCTAACCCATTTCCGGGAATAGAACCATTCGTATACTTTAATGTAAGTGGTTCAAGTTGAGTAGCTTCATATAGTTTACTGCGAACGCGATAACATGATTCTAGACCACCCATAACGCGTTGCTCTACACCAACGCCTACTAATTCTTTTGAGTCAGCGGAATGAACTGTCTTAAATTGTTTTTCTGGTACACCATCTGTTGTTGTAACAGATGGATGTTCTATTATTTGTAATAAATTACGTAAGTTTAATAAATTTTCGCCTCGAACTTGCTCTAATAAATCAGAACGCCCAACAATTGCTTGTAAATTTGTACACCCAAGCTGTCCTGTTAATCGTTTTAGTTCTATACCGAAAGAGGTGAATAAATTTAGCAGGCCAGTAACTGCGCTTTCTAATTCGCGTGGGACGAAGCGGCGTAACCCATGTTCCTTTGCTTGTGCTTCAGACTCGATTTGTGTTGCAATTCCGACATGACAAGTATCTAGATGACACCCACGGCAAGTAGTGCAGCCGATTGCAATCATTGATAGTGTGCCAAATCCAATACGGTTTGCTCCGAGAAGCATGATTTTCAAGGCATCATTTACACTTCGAATACCACCATCTGCCCAAATCTCTACTTTATGTCTCATGCTCGCTTCTAATAAAGCGTTGTGAGCGGCTTTAACACCAATTTCTACAGGAAGACCTACATGTTGCAAGGCGTGAATACGTGCAGCACCTGTTCCGCCATCGAATCCGCTAATGTTAATAAAATCAGCACCAGCTTTGGCGATACCGACAGCAATTGTTCCGATATTAGGAACGACAGGGACTTTCACGGCTACTTTGGCAAGTTGATTAGCTGTTTTAATTTCCGTAATCATTTGAGCTAAATCTTCAATTGAATAAATATCATGGTTATTAGAAGGTGAAATTAAATCTGAGCCAATTGTCGCATTACGTGCTTCAGCGATTTTGGCTGTTACTTTTGAACCAGGTAAATGCCCACCTTCCCCAGGCTTTGCGCCTTGACCAATTTTGATTTCAATTAAGTTCGATGAGTTTAGTAGTTCGGCATTTACTCCAAATCGCCCAGATGCCACTTGTTGTCCACGTGTATGTGGATATTTTCCAATCATATCTTTAATTTCGCCGCCTTCACCGTTCAAGCTAATCATATTTAGCTGATCGGCCGCTTCTGCATATGCGCGAAAGGCAATTTCGTTTTGAGAACCAAATGACATAGAACTAATAATAAATGGAAAATCATGGGTTTTAATGCCGATAGATACTTCTTCAGTTGGAACGACATGTTTTGTTTGTTTCGTTTGAACAAGGTGTCTGATTGCGATGGGATTATTCTCTTCTAGTTCACTTAACTTGTCACGGTAATCATCATAAGAATTTCCTTTTGCAACATCGCCGATTGCTTTCCAAATTCGCGGGAATATATGAAATGATTTTCGCATTCTAATTTTAGGATTGTTATAATCATCCGCTCGCATTTTTGCATCTTCAGCAAGTGATTCAAGTGAAAAAGCTAAATCATTTGAACCGAAGAAATTTGTAATCTGTAATATATTTGCGATTTCTTCATGTAACCCAATAGATGAATAGAGACGTCCGTAACCACGTAACTCATGAATTCCAATTGTTGAAATGACTTTTTCTAATCCTTTATTAAGTGCATTATACAGATTCGTAATTGGTGTTTTTGTTCCATCATTTACAGTCGCGAATAATAAATATGGATTAATACTATCTGCTCCTAATCCATATAGCGTGACAATGTCATGTAAGGAGCGAAGGGCACCAGAACGTATAACGAGAGAACAATTGCGGCGTAATTTATTTTCACTTAATGCTTGATGTACTTTAGCAGTAACTAAATGTGGATCAATCCACAATCTTTCATTTAGATGGGCTTTTGCGTCATCTAATACTAGTAGGGAAGCACCATTGTTAACAGCAGCTATCGCTTCAGAACTAATGCGGCTTAATGCACATTGTAGAGTTTCTGACGAGCTGAATGTAGCAGAGATTGTGGCGATAGAGTTATGAGTTTTAAATAGCTCTATGAGTTGTTCGTACGTAATTGTGTGTAATTCCTCTGCAATAGGTTGTGCCACGCTGCCTTCTAAAATAATTGGTGAAAGCATTTCAACTACAAATGGCCGTTTTGCGCCACTTAATAAACTTGGACGCTCTCCAAGTACAGTACGTGTAGAGAAGTGTTCAATTTCACGGTCACGGTCAATTGCAGGGTTTGTAACAACAGCTACACTTTCTTTAATGAAGTCAGCGATATTTCGTCTATCAGTATCAAGTGCGGCAAGTGGTGAGTCATGCCCAAGTGAGCGTATTGGCTCAACGCCTTTTGTTGCCATCTGTTCAAGGAGTTGAATATGTTCTCGGTCCCATCCGAAAGCGACGTATTGTTTCGTTTCAACTTGAACAGAATCACATAGCCCTTGGATTTTTTTCGTTTCAGGGATAGATAAATTTAAATGGTAATTGGTAGTATCAATTCGCTTTTTAAAACGGTTATATACTTGGATTTGATATTTGTCATATTCATAAAGAACAAGTTCATCTTGTTCATTCCATTTTAATCCGACTTTTTCTCCAGGAGCGAGTGGTTTTGGTTCTGCTACATATTTAGTTGGTGATACAACTCCAGGTTCAGAAGAGAAAATATAAGAGCTCTCTGTCTCTACTTTCCATACTGGGCGTAATCCAAGGGAATCAACGCTGAAAACAGCTTCATCTTTAAAACGGGAAATGATGCCAGCTGGTCCTTGGGCAAAATGTCCCCATGCTTCACGTATATACGTATATAAATCTTGTAAAGGTGTTTCATAAAGTTTAATTTCATTAATAATTGGTGGGAATAGAATTTCCATTGCTTCAAATAAGCTGTAGTTGTATTGAACAAGTAGGGTTTCTAAGGTGCGGTTTAAATCTTGAGAGTCACTGCCTCCTGCAGTAAGTGGTACATCAATCATTTCAGCTTGATCGCGTAATTTCGCAATTGTGTTAATTTCACCATTATGTCCGAGAATGCTAAATGGTTGTACACGAAAAAAATTAGATAATGTATTAGTAGAGTAGCGGTTATGTCCTAATGTCATAGTTGAAGCGATAAGCGGATGTTGTAAATCATTATAGTAGGCAACAAGCGTATCACCAGCACCTAGAACTTTATATACAACATGATTACGACTTAATGAAGCAACATGAATTGCTTCGTTTTCCTCTATTTTTATTGTGACAGAAAATAATGTTTGCTCAATATTTGTAATTTCGTTTTCTGCGATAAGGGCAACTTGCCAAAATAAAGGTTCTTCTTGTTTACCAAGTGGACCGAGTGCATCTGAGTTTGTTACATCATCACTTTCGAAAATGATAGTAAAGTTTTTGTTGTTTAATTGCGTACGAATATAATCTTTTAAGGCAGTAATGTCTTCTTTTTTATTTAGAAAAAAATGTCCAACGATAAAGTGGGGATGATCCACAATCGTTGGATTATATCCGCTACTTTTTAGTTTTTCATTCCAAAGCGTTTTTGGTATATCAATGTGAATGCCGATGCCATCGCCCTCACCATTAATGAAACCAGCTCTATGATTCATTTTGACGAGTGATTGTATGCAAAGGTCAATGTTTTCTTTTGTAGCAATTTTTCGTTTCTCCATAACGGAAACGATTCCACACGCATCATGTTCTGCATTTCTATAATCTCGAAATAAAGACGGTGTCCATGTATTTTTTTTATTGAGCATCCGTCAATCCCCCCTCTTGTAAAAATTAGAATAATCTTACTATTTAAGGTGCGAATCACCTTGTACACAGAGATAGTAATGCTGTAAAAGAATATAAAACAGATAATTATGAATAATTATACTATTAATACGGAATTTATGAAATAGAAAAAAGGAAAAAAGAAAGGTGAGCTTTCTTTTTTCCTTTTAATGACGGGATTATTTATTGTCTGCTAGGGCAGCAAATGCTCTGCCGACAGCTTCGATTGTATATTCAATATCTTCTTTTGTATGTTCTGTAGTTAAGAACCATGCCTCGTATTTAGAAGGTGCTAAGTTAACTCCTTCTTGAAGCATAAGCTTGAAGAATTTACCGAACATTTCACCGTCTGTATCTTGTGCGGCATCGTAATCTTCAATTGTATTTGTTGTGAAGTATACAGTTAAAGCCCCTTTTAGACGGTTTAATGTAATATCGATATTATGTTTCGCTGCTTGCTCTAAAATTCCTTTTTCAAGCATTGCACCAAGTTCATCTAATCTCTCATAAAGCCCTTCTTGTTGAAGCACTTCTAGACAAGCGATACCTGATGCCATAGAAGCAGGGTTTCCTGCCATTGTACCAGCTTGGTATGCAGGTCCAAGCGGAGCAACTTGTTCCATAATTTCTTTCTTACCACCGTAAGCACCGATTGGTAAGCCGCCGCCAATAACTTTACCAAGCGCTGTTAAGTCAGGTGTCACACCAAGTAAGTCTTGAGCACCACCGTACATAAAGCGGAAAGCAGTAATAACTTCATCATAAATTACTAATGCGCCAGCTTCGTGAACAAGTTCATTCACTTTTTCAAGGAATCCTGGTTTAGGCTCTACAATACCGAAGTTTCCAACGATCGGTTCTACAAGGATAGCTGCTACTTCATGACCCCATTTATCTAAAGCCTCTTTTAAAGTTTCGACATTATTAAATGGAACGGTAATAACTTCTTGTGCAATACTTTGTGGTACGCCAGCTGAGTCAGGAGTTCCTAAAGTAGAAGGACCAGATCCAGCTGCCACAAGTACTAAATCAGAATGACCGTGGTAACAACCAGCGAATTTCATGATTTTTGTGCGACCTGTATAAGCACGAGCAACACGAATCGTTGTCATCACTGCTTCTGTACCAGAGTTTACGAAACGGACTTTATCTAATGCAGGCATTGCTTCTTTTAACATTTTTGCGAATTTTACCTCTAGCGCTGTTGGTGTTCCATAAAGTACCCCATTTTCAGCAGCTGTTGTAATTGCTTTTGTTATATGCGGATGAGCATGTCCAGTAATAATAGGACCGTATGCTGCTAAATAATCGATATATTTATTTCCGTCTACATCCCAGAAATAAGCGCCTTTCCCACGTTCCATAGCAACAGGAGCGCCGCCGCCAACTGCTTTAAAAGAACGAGAAGGACTATTAACACCGCCAACGATATGCTCTAAAGCTTCTTTATGTAATGCTTCTGACTTTGTGAATTTCACTACAATTCATCTCCTTACAAAAATCTATGTATTATTCTAACATGTTTTTCGAAAAGACGTATTGTTTGTGATAGCGAAGGCAGTTGGGTAAACTATTCGTTGTGACATTTAGGAGGGGGGTCCGATTATGAAATCGGTAATTGAGGTACAAGGGTTACGTAAAGAGTTTACAGCCTATTCAAGTCGTCCGGGCTTAAAGGGTGCATTTCGCGATTTATTAAATCGTAATTATAAAATAGTACCAGCAGTAAACGATGTATCTTTTACTGTAAAGCAAGGTGAAATGGTTGGTTATATTGGTGAGAACGGTGCTGGTAAATCAACAACAATTAAAATGCTTACGGGGATTTTAACTCCGACATCAGGGCAAATCACAGTAAATGGAATGAACCCACATAAACAAAGAGAAGAATTTGTAAGAACAATTGGTGTTGTTTTTGGACAGCGTTCGCAACTTTGGTGGGATATTGCAGTACAAGAATCGTTTCGTTTATTAAAGAAAGTATACGGTGTATCAGACGCTCAGTATAAGGAGCATATGGAGCACGTAATTGAAACGTTAGATATAGGGCCTTTATTAGATAAACCAGTTCGAAAATTATCTCTTGGTCAAAGAATGCGTTGTGAATTAGCGGCAGCCTTAATTCATAATCCACCGTTATTATTTTTAGATGAGCCAACAATTGGGTTAGATGTACTTGTGAAATTGAAAATACGTGAATTTTTAAAAGAAATGAATGAACGTTATAAAACAACAATTTTATTAACAACACACGATATTACTGATATTGAAGCTTTATGTGAGCGCGTTATCATGCTGGATGAAGGGAATATTATGTATGACGGTTCTTTAAGTAATCTTCGTACGCAGTGGGGAGCAGAGAAGGAAATTCACTTTCAGTTTGTTGCACCAGTTTCCTATCAGGCTTTATCAATGGTTATGCCAGATAATCATGTCGTTTGGTCGAAAGCGAAAGAGGAAAATGCATGGGTTGCAAAAATTCCGAATGAAGAAGTTATTATTTCAATGCTTATTTCTAAAGTAGTACAAGCATTTCAAATTAAAGATTTAAAAATTAACGAAGTGTCTACAGAGGAAATTATTCGTAACATTTATGAAGAAGGTATTACGCATGGGTAAGTATATTGAAATGATTCGAATTCGCTTTTTAATGATGCTTGCGTATCGTACAAATTACTATAGCGGGATTTTAATTTATACGATTAATATCGGTGCTTACTATTTTTTATGGCAAGCAATTTATAGCGGAAAAGAGAATATTGAAAGTTTATCTATTTCGCAAATGACCACGTATATCGCAATCGCGTGGATGGCACGTGCCTTCTATTTTAATAATATAGATAGGGAAATTGCGATAGAGATTCAAGAAGGACGTGTGGCTGTAGAATTAATTCGTCCGTATAACTATTTGGGAATGAAAGTTATGCAAGGTCTTGGCGAGGGAATATTCCGTTTTGCCTTCTTTTCCATTCCAGGCATGGTTATCGTTACGTTATTATTTTCGTTGCAAATTACAACGAATTTTCAAACTTGGTTATATTTCTTCTTATCTTTAATATTTAGCTTTATTATTAATACACAAATTAATTTAATGACGGGAATGCTTACGTTTTTCCTATTTAATAATAGTGGAATTATGTATGCAAAACGCGTTGTTATTGATTTATTTTCAGGTCTATTATTACCAATTAGTTTTTATCCGTTATGGGCCCAAAAAGCAATGATGTTTTTACCGTTTCAGGCTATTAGTTATATTCCAAGTATGATTTTTTCTGAAGGTATACAGGGGAGTAAGTTGTATGAGGCTTTAGTATTTCAAGTGATTTGGGCGATTGTACTTATTATTCCAATTGTACTCATGTGGAGAACGGCGAGAAAACGTCTAATTGTACAAGGGGGATGATGAGATGCTATATATAAACTTATTTTTACAATATGCAAGTCAATATATAAAAACGAAATTGGAGTATCGAGGCGATTTTATCGTTGGTTTACTTTCTGATTTATCGCTTCAAGCAGTTAATTTAATATTTATTCTCGTTGTATTTGGGCATACACAAGCATTGAAGGGATGGAGTCGAGAAGAGGTAATCTTTATTTATGGTTTCTTTTTAGTACCATTTGCCATCTTTTCAGCTTTCTTTAATATATGGGATTTTAATGATCGATACATTATTAAAGGGGAGATGGATCGTGTATTAACGCGACCGATCCATAGCCTATTTCAAATTATATTAGAAAGAATGGAACTTGAATCTTTAATTGGAGCTATTACAGGGATTGTTGTAATGGGATATGCAGCTGTGGAGTTACAATTATCTTTTTACTGGTATGATTTCTTCTTATTTATATTGATGGTAGGAGGAGGAGCACTTGTATATGGAGGGATATTTGTTACGTTGGCGAGCCTTGGTTTTTGGTCGGATGCGAAAAGTTCAATTATGCCTCTTATGTATAACATAGGTAATTACGGGCGCTATCCTGTTAATATTTATAATCGTGTAATTCGTTTCATTTTAACGTTCGTTTTACCGTTTGCGTTTGTTGGAGTATATCCAGCAGCATACTTTTTAAGAAAAACAGAATGGAATAGTTATGCATTTGCGACGCCAATTGTTGGTATTATCTGTTTTACGATTGCAATCACCCTCTGGAACCAAGGGGTAAAAAGGTATCGTGGCGCGGGTAATTAATTATAGAAGCTTGTTCGTTTCTAAGGGATAAATCAGTTCTCCACCTCATACATATAAAATGAGGTGGAGGACATGTTATGGGGATTTATTCTATTAATTGCAGCAATCGCTATTTTGAAAAGTGTCCAATTATTATGGAGTTCCTATTCAGATTCAACGCGTTTTTTTTCGCTCTATAATTTGGCCACATTATTTTTAATCTATACAACAGTACTAATCGCATTTGGATTAAGTTACGTTGTATTAGAGGAAATGGGTTTCGCAGTTTTGAAAGAGGATGGAGAAAGTTTGAACGCTCATTCTTTTCAACTCGTCGAAGTTTGTTTATATTTTAGCGCAGTTACTTTATTGTCTGTTGGATATGGTGACATATCTCCGATTGGAATTGGGCGATGGATTGCAATCGCAGAAGCGCTAATTGGATATACACTCCCTTTTGCTTTTGTGATGAGGTCTGTAATAGACAATGAAAAATAAGGAAGCATTTGTTATAGTAAAGGAAAAGAGTAGGAGTGATAAATATGATTACAGTAGGAGAAATGGCACCAGAATTCACATTAGAGGGAAGTAACGGAGAAGAAGTTTGCCTAGCTGATTTCCGCGGTAAAAATGTAGTTCTCTATTTTTATCCGAAAGATATGACGCCAGGATGTACAACTGAAGCATGTGATTTTCGTGATGCGTATGGAGTATTTCAAGAGAAGGATACGGTTATTCTTGGAGTAAGTCCTGATTCAGCGAATAGACATTTGAAATTCATTGAGAAACATGAATTGCCATTTATACTTTTAGTAGATGAAGATCATAAAGTAGCAGAGTTATACGATGTTTGGAAGTTAAAAAAGAACTTTGGGAAAGAGTATATGGGAATCGAGCGTTCTACATTCCTTATTAATAAAGACGGTGAACTTGTAAAAGAGTGGCGTAAAGTGAAAGTGAAAGGACATATTGAGGATGTTCTTTCTTATATAAAATAAATCTACATTGGAGATAAAATATGCAGAAACAAGGCAAGTGTCTATACATATTTTACTGCCTTACATAAAGTGGAAGTGTAGGGCATACCTCCTCAGATGATAGTATTCCAAGTGCGATTATGTCGCACTTTTTTCTATGGAATATATGAAGAAAAAAGGGAAAGATACATAAAAACAAGTCCTGAATATAAAAATAAACTACATACTTATAGTAGAAATATTGACGATTTATAAGAAAAGGAGTACACTCTTTATAAGAATTATAAAATAATAATCCGTATAGAATCGGGGTGCATGACGGTGGTCAAAGAAGAATTAAAAGAAGCGCTAGAAATGCTGAAAAATACGGGTGTACGCATTACTCCACAGCGTCATGCTATTTTAGAGTACCTTGTGGAATCAATGACGCACCCAACAGCGGATGATATTTATAAAGCATTAGAAGGTAAGTTTCCAAATATGAGTGTTGCAACTGTCTATAATAACTTACGTGTGTTTAAAGAGGTTGGACTTGTAAAGGAATTAACTTATGGAGACGCTTCAAGTAGATTTGATTATGTTACAAGTCAACATTATCATGTGATTTGCGAAAAATGTGGTAAGATTGTTGATTTTCCTTATGGAGGCTTGGAAAAGCTGGAAGAGGAAGCTGCGAAAACGACAGGCTTCGTTATCAATAGTCATCGCTTAGAAATTTATGGCGTTTGTCCAGAGTGTCATAAGGCGTAATATATAATAAAGAAAGAGGCTGACGGCTATACGTCAGCCTCTTTCTTTATTATATAAGGATTAGCGTGAGGTTAATCGGGATTTACAGTGCTAAGTTAGTAAGGAGGGTTAGATAAAAGTTTGTCGAATTTACTTTGTATTGGTGGAAATGAATTCTGGGAGGGGACATTTTGAAGAAATATGAGATTAAAAATAACATTCCAACATTGGAAGAATATAAATATTTATGTGATTCTGTGGGATGGACTAACTATATGAACTTTGAGGTGGCGGAAATATCACTTCAAAATTCGATTTACTGTATAACAGTCAAGGATAATAATCAAATCATCGGCATGGGGAGAATTGTTGGTGATGGGGCTATCTATTTCTATATTCAAGATATAGTGGTTCATCCAGAGTATCAAAAGAATGGTATTGGAAAGAAAATAATGAATACTTTAGTAGAATACTTAAATCAGAATGCTCCAGATAAAGCATTCATTGGTTTGTTTGCGTCGCAAGGTAAAACATCATTCTACGAAAAATATGATTTTAAAGATTATTCGCCTAATATGACAGGGATGTTTACTGTTATTTCGAAAAAATAGGTGTAATAAATTTAATAAAACAATTAAAAAGTTGATTTTTTAAGAAATCAACTTTTTAATGAGTTGAAACGTTTGTAGTGTTGCAAATTCGTATTTCCCTTGATACTTATGATTTATAACTCTTCTTATTATACTTTTCATCAAATTCTTTTCCTTCTAGATCTCGATCTAGTGTTAAAGGTTGATTGCAGTGCATACATGCATCGACACGGCCGAGCATTTTGGTTGGCTTATCACAGCTTGGGCAAATAATTTGGATAGTCTTAGTAGATAACATGCCAATCCAAAAGTAAACGACAGTGCTAGCGATAACAGCTAAAAAGCCAACCATCATAAACGTTGTCATAATAATAATGTTTTCGCGGAAAAAGACACCTAAGTATGCAATGAAGAGGCCGATAAATACTAAACTTAATGCAAAGGTCCGGATTTTATTGATTTTGTTTGAATACTTAATGCTCATTCTCACCACGCTCCTATACTAATAATATAACATACAATTTAGAATTTTCACTCTCTTGTAAATTGATAAAGGGATAAGATATGAAATGAATAGGAGGGGGACCATGAAGAATGAATGGACGCTATAAGGATTTTTACAGCGGTTTTTAAGTTTTTAACGGGATGTGAAATTTTTTTATAAAAAGTATTGACCCTGTATATACTGCATGATATATTAATAACCGTCGCTGATGCGGAAACGCAGAAAACGACAAAAAAGAAATTAAAAAACTTAGTTGACATTGAAAAATGAAGATGTTAACATAAGGAAGTCGCGAATGAGCGACTAAGTAGTTCTTTGAAAACTGAACGAAACAAACAACGTGAAACGTCAATTTTTATTTTAGATGCTAGACAAA
>NZ_JASNGE010000079.1:0-2925 GCF_030164735.1 Bacillus sp. RB3 | reverse complement strand
ACACCTCACAGTCTATATCCACTACAAAAGGGTGTACATACATATTGATAGACAAAATTCTACAAAATACCCCATGTTTTAGGGGTAGTGTATAATAATCCAATGTTTAATAATTTATCAGAAGTAAAAAAATAGGTGTTATATAAAAGAAAATGAATAATTTATGCAGGGAATGTATATATAATTATTGTTTAAATATTCTAAAATGAGTTGATAAAGATGTGGAATTGTTTTTTAGAAAATAATTGATTGTTGTCGAATGTACTTATAATTTAACGTATTTCCCGAAAGAATTCTCCTTCCTCAAGCGTGTGAAGAACATAGCACGACGATAGGTGAGAGATGAATTTTGGTTTGGTGGAGCCAAAAGGCTTTGCTTTTTATTTTTCCAATGTTGATATGTATTTATTGTAGCTAGGTACATAGAGCTAAAAATAAGATATTCTTGTGAACTCAAAAAGCCAAAATTCCTTAACTTAGGAATTTTGGCTTTGACGTTATATCATGGAATTGCAATTGGAATGGCATCTGGCATATCTACTGCACCAGAGTTATAATTTCTTCAGCTCTTTAAATTAGAAACTGGTACTTGATTAGCGTAGTTAAATTATTGCCTTTTAAAAGAACGGAAAGAGTTTTTTCGAGTTAGCACCTTTTACATGATAAATATTGAAGAGGGAAAACCCACTTAGAAAGACTTTTAAGCAGAAAAATAGACTAGTCTATTTTAATTTCTAATGGTCCCAGTATCTTTTATTTTGACGTGCGTCTTTACATTTATTTTAGCCTCTGCTAACGCTCGCAACCAATCTCCTTTTACTTTTTTCCATTCTTTATATTGAAAAGCTCTAGCATATAGGGATAATCCGATTGGATCAATTTTATTCTGCTGTATTTCATTTAATATATTTTGTGAATTATTATTAATTTCTTTTTCAATAGCACTTTTTAAATGATATATATTTTTTTTATTATCATAGTACCCCTTAATTAAATTCGGATTGGTTTTTTCTATTAAAGCTACATTAGCATATATATCGAGATTAAATACAAACTTTCCGTTTTGAAAAGTAACATCTACCTTCCTTGTCGCGTTCTGTACGAAGATAGAAGTATTTGTTTTTTTGTTGGAATTTTTAGGAGAAAGTGCAAGGTGTAGTATCATTCGCCCGTTACTTTTTGACTTATTTAAAAGATTGAAAAATTTAACATCTTTTTTAGGGATATAAGTTAAATATTTCCCTTTTCGATTTAAAAATGCAATTCCTACTGTGTCGATTTCATTCTTTGTTTTTTTGATAATTGGAACAGTTTGCGTCATTCCATCTTCATTTTGTTCTCTCATTAATTGCTGAATTGTAGAAGAGACGGATTGGTTATTTTGAATTGAGGATTCGATTACACCATTTATATAAGATGATAGTGATGGTTTACTAGGCTTATAAATTTTAAAAATTTCTTCTGCAGGCCCATCTACAAGTACTACTTTAGCATTAATGGTAGCGTAAGGATCACGGTAAGAAGAATCAAGCTCCTGTAACCAATTTGCCTCTTGCGCTAATTTTTTCCCAATTAAAATGATTTCAGCTTTGGAAGCGGTCATAAAGCCCGTTAACTTCGTATCTATCTTACTGAATCCAGTATATACAGTTGATGCTTTTGTCCAATGTTCTATAGTACTTTTTTGCTGCTTATGATGAAAGAGTGGTATACTTGTTCCAACTTTTATGTCTCCATTAGCGGTTCTATCCAAGCCAATTAACAGGATTAATGAAACCTTCTCAAGAGGAATTCTTTGACTACAACCAATTATATATACACAACAAATTAAAACCCATATCCATTTTCGAATCAAAGTTGTTTCCTCCTAGTAACCCAAGTAAAAAGAATACTGTAAACGAAAAAAATAATTGGTAATAGAATAAAGAAAATGACATTTAAGATATCCATAAGAGAATATATAAACAAATATTGATCCACATCGGGATTTAGGAAAATAAATAGACCAACTATAAATAACATAAAAGCAAGTAGCGCCCAATTACGGACGTTTTTTTGAAGTGAAATGGTCACAGATTCAAAACTGAAAAATAAATACGGATATATTGTAGTGGAAAATACAATCAAGTAGTAAGCGATATATATAATTTCTAATCTTTCCATGAAAGAAAAACGAACCCCTTTTAACAGATGAAATACTGGCCAGATTACGTCTTTTATCCCCTCTGGACTAAAGTATATATAAGAAAGAATAGTCACATATAGATAGAAAAGCATAGTTCCAGTATTCGCTATTAGTAGCCCTTTTATGGCTTTTTGTTTTTTTTGTAAGAACGGGTATATATAATATGTAATTTCTAAGCCAGCATAAGGTGTAATGGTTTCTTTTGTTGCCTTTATAATAGGGTATAATCCATCTTTAAAAATAGGTAGTAGGTGTAAAGGGTTGTAGTTAGTCTTTAGTGAAAAAAGAAGAAATAGTGGCATCCAAGTAGTGAAGAAGAAAACAAGCATAGAATAACTAGTAAGAGCCCTTAACCCACTCAGGACTAAAATAATAAAAGGTAATAGTAATAATATGGTGATTTGATAAGCAGGAGTGGAAGGAAATATCCACACTTTTACAATATCAGTTGCCTTTAATAAAGTATTAAATCCAGCAAAAAATAGATAAGAGGCATATGCAAGAAAAAGAATTGTTCCTATCCATTTACCAAAGTATGTTTTTAAGATTTGTGAGAAATTTTTGTTGGGATTTTTTTGTAACATTAATATAATAATTACACCGATTATAGAAGTAACTATCCATCCGAGAATGATCGAAATCCAGCCATCTGTACCAGCAGTAGTAGCCAGTGGGCTTGGCATAATTAACATACCAGATGCAAGTTGCAGCGAATGGATGAAAATAATAAATTCGAATAA
>NZ_JASNGE010000078.1:0-2946 GCF_030164735.1 Bacillus sp. RB3 | reverse complement strand
TTAGAGTTCGATAGAACTCTTTACTTAGGAATCCCTCACTTCTAAACGAAGTGAAAGTGGGGGTAGTTCAAGATCTTGTTTCCGGTGTATAACTTTTCTTGATATATAAGTTATAAAAATTTTAATTTCTATTCATCTATTTTATGATTTAATAAAAATACAAATGAGACGCCGCTGTTTAGCAGCATCTCATTTAGCTATATTATTTTCTCTAAATTAACTCATTATTAGCTAGCAGAATGAATTCTTTTAATAATACAACGCCTTCTTCCACTTTAACTTCTATTTTCCAGTACTTAAATTAGATAGTCTTCTTTTATGAGAATCTACTCCCAAATTTTTAATTTCCATCAATTTAATATTTTTGTAGTATCTCCAAAACAAAAGTACTGACTAAAATCCTTATAAGAAGATAAAAAGCTTTTTAATTCTTGACTAATATCTTTTAGGTCCCGTATATAGTATATGCGGCTAAATTAATTTTCTCATTAGAATGATATAGCTGTACATCTACATAACTGAATCTCTCACAGTAATTATTATGTATCAAATTAGATATAAATGGTTTTATTTTCAATGCATTTTCTTTATTCATAATAAATTTCTCACAAAACAGTCCCAATATAATTTTTACGGGTAACTTTTTATCATATATTTTCTTTATGTTTTTAAATTTAGATGCAATGTCAACTAACTTATCATTACTGAATAGAGATACTTCTATAATTTCATTAGAAGGAATATTTAATGTTTCAATGATTTGATCAGCCCACTCAATTCCATCAATTTTTGAAAATAAAGCAATTTGTAATCCTATCTTAAAAACCTCAGCCATTACTTTTATTTAACTATATATAATTCCTTAGATTTTTGATAAGTATTCATATAGAATGTTTGAAGAGACATTAAGACTGATATTTTTAGTCATAACATTTCAATTAATATAAAAAGAATTTATCTTTTATATTTCATTTGTATTTTTTTAAAGTGCCTTCATAATTAGCAACGATAGAATACAGAGTATTTTTTTGAGAAACTAGATAGAGTACTCCTTGATAAGTGCCATCATCATATGAAAAAGATTTAGGTATTTTTATTACATTTGGACCGAAGGGGGAGTTCGGGAATATTTTAACACAGTTTTTTACGTATTCATTTGCTTCTACATTCTGCGTGACATTTTTACAGTTTCCGAAGTATTGATCATGTTCATCAGCATGTGATGAGATTCCCCCTATAACTAATCCACCTAATGTTAATGCACTTACCACAAATTTTTTTAACATATAAATATAATCCTCCTTTTTTAAATTGAATATCACATTTTATTCTACATTTTTATCTCTTTTGTTAATTTATAGTTCATTACGATACCCTGTATGTTAAGAAACAGGGTAGCAATCCCCAAAACATATTTAATAGTATCTTTTTTAGAATCGCTCAAGTAATATTTTATTAGAGTCGAATTTCTTAGTTTTACAAATACAATTTATATTTGGAAGCCATTCTTTTTCATGGGTAATTTCCAATGTTAAATAGTTAATTGATAATTTTTTTCCACTAGATGCCAAAGGGTGTTTTAAAGAATAATTAATAATTTCAGTGCAAATAAGATTGGCTATTAAACTAATGTATGGACCTATGGCAGTAGTAATTGTTTTAGATTCTAACTCTAATAATTTATCTTTTTTCAAGGAATTGTTTTCTAATAAATCGTGATAAAAACATTCTAAACAAGGTGTCTGATTAGGAATGCTAGTTAAAATTTGACCTGTCACACACCCTAATCCACCTGTTATAAGAGGAATATTCCTTATCTGTGAAAATAAATTAGACCATAATTGAATATATATAGGGGGGGAATCTGCTGCACAAACTAAGATATCAATGTCCTCAGGGAATATCTCTAATAAATCTTCTACACTATTTATGCGTTTTGTGAAACCTGTTATAGAAATCTCATCATTGAAATCTTTGATATTATTTATAGCTGATTTCACTTTATATTCACCTATATCAGATAATTTATATAAAAATTGCCTATTCAAATTTTTATATTCAATTTTATCAGGATCTACTACATAAATAGTATTTACGCCTAACCCTGCCAATTGTAACAATAAATTACTTCCCAGTCCCCCAAGACCAATAATCCCAATTTTTAATTCTTGTAATTCTTTTAAAATGTTCCCTGCTGAATTATCCATAGAAGAAAAGTTTGAAAAGAAATGAAGATTTGTTAAATGTCGATTATTATCTATAATAGGATTAGGTAAGCACTGTTCTATATGACCGTAATTATTTAATTCTTTGATAGTATCCCATACATCTTGTTTGGTTAATGAAGGGAATTTAGAGTGTAATATTTTAAAAATTTCTGTCACGCTCTTATTTCCATCTAATAAATTAAGAAGTTCTTTAAGAAAACCATCGCTATCTTTCAATACACTCATAAAATTTCGATCTTTACCAATAATAATTTCTGTATCACTTATATAAGTGACAGGATGTATATCTTTTATTTTATAAAACATGATAAAAACCACCTCAATATATAAGATTTAAAAAAGGTGCTTTAAGAATTAAATTCTAAAACACCTTTTTTAAATCTTATGTTCCTCCAGTAGTACCTCCAAAAATCCAATCCCAAAAACCTGATCTTTGATCAATTCTTTCAATATCGATTTTATTCATGTGAACTATTCACCTGCCTTCATGTAAATAATACCATTTTTTACTTTATCTTTCAATAGGGAATTTTCTATATATTTTTATAATTTAAAAATATATAGATTGAATATAAGGATTCAATCATTAGAAGATAAGTTGGCGAAAGCACAGCGTGTTCTTTTTAGAAGAATGAAAGGATCTTCTTGCTGGAATAAATAACGAGTAAAGGTAGCTAGAATTCATGAATACATATCAAATGCTAGAAAAGATTACTTG
>NZ_JASNGE010000077.1:0-2956 GCF_030164735.1 Bacillus sp. RB3 | reverse complement strand
GGAATGACAGTTCACTGTTGAACTGTAAGTTCGACAATGCCTAAGCTTTTCACTTAGGAACGTGTCGCACCTCCCTCTGGATCGATAATCATTGCATGCGTATCTGCAAGTGATGTTTCACGAGCGAGCTTCATTTTTAAAAGTAAACTTTTCCCGGAACCTGAAATTCCTGTCACACCAATGTTATAGTTTGGTGGACGATAATCTGCATTCCCGAATGAATTTAAAAATTCTACTTGGCCATTAATTTTGTTCTTTCCTATTGGTATCCCACCATTAAATCTTCCGGATCCTGATACAAAGGGTGCAAATGTACATAACGCACGTCTATCGATATTTCGATAGGTATCTTGCAGCGTATTTGGTGCTCCTAGTGGCATAGTAGCTTTCAAACCACTCTTCACACGGTTCCAAGTACTTGCTATCTTAAAGTGAGATGCTTGCATTTCATCTTCAATATACTCACATAAAACGTCCAATTCTTTCTTTGATTCTGCGTAAGCAACACCCATTGTACTCACCATATAGGAGTCGTTTTCATTGAACTGGATTTCATCCATTAAATTGTTTGTATCTTGAATTTTTGCATCTAAGTCTTTTTCTTGGTCAATGTTTCCTCGTGTACGTTGGAAAGAAAGATTGGAACGTAACATCGTCAGCTGCATATCTAATGATCGCATTGCTTTAGCTTTTGGTTCTTTATGAATATCGATCATGACATCCACTTCCCCAGCCAAAGTTAACATGTTGAGCCAATTGGTTTGCATCATACGCGGGTACCCATCACGTGGAATATAAAACGGACGAAAGAACGTATTACTTCCTAAAGATTGTTTAATGACCCCATAATCTTCTGCATCAATTTTCATTCCTTCTGGAGCAATAACATCAAACACTGTTGTTTGATTGTCTAATTGCGTCGGTATTTCCTCTTCTTCCAACTCTTCCTCCTCTAGCTCCAATTCATCCCTCTCTTCTGCTTCTATTTTTTTCTTTTCCTTTTTCTTTTTTCCGAACAACTTCATGTTTACGCCACCCCGTTATTTGATTTTTCCGCCTTTTCTTCCGCTAGCACTTTCTTCATTAACTCTAGTTTTCTTTCATTCGTTTCCCCTGTTGAATAGAGGGAGAAATTCTCGTTTTCAATTAAGTCCTGGAAACGAGCTTTTATAGCTTTACGACGGTTAAATGCTACATATAAAAGTTCTATTAATTTATCTTTCGTTAACATTTCTACATTAATTTTTGCTTTCGATAGTAGATTTCGAGATGCATTATAACGACGATATAGTTCGTTAAATGCCTTATCTACAATCTTTTCTTCTAACTCGTCCTCTGTATCAGCCGTAATCGTACTAATATCAACCTTGTATGGATAAATTAAATAACGTTTTTGTTCATATCGAGGTTGCGAACGTTGCCAGTACTCTAAATTATCAATAACTTCTTGACCATATAGAACCGTCTCTGGTGTAAGGTCCTTCGCACCTTTCATCGTTTCTGTCATTTTTCGTACAGGATCTGTTAAATCTACAAACTTACTTTGAATATATACTTTCGTATTAAACTCTAATGTGGTTAACCATGATTCAATTTTGATATCAATCGCTTCTTGTTCCATATTGGAAAGTAAATAATAGTTAACTGGATGTGCTTCCGCAATCAGGACAAATGTGTCATCATGATACCGAATCATATGATTATCAATTTCCTTAATGTCCTCTACAAAATTACGAAAGAAGTCAACATTATCCTCATCAATTTCCGATTCAGCAGACATATTTTTTTTATTTTTCTTTCCAGCTTTTTCAGTAGTGTGTTTCTCTACTCCACCTTGCTTTTTCCCTTTTTTCTTAGAACCAAACAGCGGTTTTCCATTCATTTTTCGATAAAAGAAAAATCCTACAATGGCTATCGCCGCAAAATATATCATTTCTAACATTTACAGATTCTCCTTTGCCCATGTAGTTGGCTCGTACCCTTTTCTCCACTTACCTTTTTCGGAGCGGCTACGCATTTTAATAATTAAATACTTATCTAGATACATGTGTTGTTTTTCTTTATATATAAACGCAAACGCTATTACACTTACTACCGTTGGTAGTGCTAAAATTAAGCAAATAAAAAATGCTACTACCGCATCAATAGGTGCAAATAGTCGCCATAAAAATGGTACATATAAATAAAGGGATGCTCCGCCACCCAATAGATAAATCAATTGGCGCTTGCTCAGCACACCTAGTAGTGTTTTTTGTTCCGAAGTCATATCAACAGGAACGGTTACTTTTCTCATTCTTTTTCCTCCCTTGTATAAGAGAAGCTCTCCCCAAATCGAGGAAAGCTTGTACAAACTCTTATGTTAGATTGTCGTAACCCAAGCAGCGATATCGTACGCTTTGATCATGACAAAGCCTCCAATTGCTGCGCAGGCTAAACCAATCATAGCTTGTGTACGGTTTTCAGGATTCTTCCCTTGTGCACCAGATAGTTTAATAGCTGCAAATACAACGCAAGCTGCCACCCATATTCCCCCAAAACCAATTAAGGTTTTCACCAAAGTGTTCATGCTTTTTTGGACGGTTTCAGCATTGGCACCACTGCCACTACCACCAAGCCCCTTCGTAAAGCTACTTTTTGCCAGTAAGAAATCTCCTACTGATGTTGTCATAAGTTTTGCAGACAACCAATTCAACATAATTCCTGCACCTCCAGGTGTTTTTCTCGCAAAACGCAAAAAGACCTCAATACACGCACACGTCCCCTAAGGACATGGCGCATATTGAGGTCTTCTCTTATATGCGAACTGATTAATTTTATATTTTTATTGTAAAATCTTATTACTTTTATATTATAGCAATACGTTTTTATAAAAACAAGACCTTGTTTGGTCATCTCCCTGTCAAGTAGACAGTAATAAAAAGAGTATTATGCCACGGCCTTTTCCCGATATTCTATC
>NZ_JASNGE010000076.1:0-3017 GCF_030164735.1 Bacillus sp. RB3 | reverse complement strand
GCATATTCCTTCAAAACTAGATAACATTGCTACATATTATATGGTTAAGTCCTCGATCTATTAGTATTCGTCAGCTCCACATGTCACCATGCTTCCACCTCGAACCTATCAACCTGATCATCTTTCAGGGATCTTACTAGCTTACGCTATGGGAAATCTCATCTTGAGGGGGGCTTCATGCTTAGATGCTTTCAGCACTTATCCCTTCCGCACATAGCTACCCAGCTATGCCCTTGGCAGAACAACTGGTACACCAGCGGTGCGTCCATCCCGGTCCTCTCGTACTAAGGACAGCTCCTCTCAAATTTCCTACGCCCACGACGGATAGGGACCGAACTGTCTCACGACGTTCTGAACCCAGCTCGCGTACCGCTTTAATGGGCGAACAGCCCAACCCTTGGGACCGACTACAGCCCCAGGATGCGATGAGCCGACATCGAGGTGCCAAACCTCCCCGTCGATGTGGACTCTTGGGGGAGATAAGCCTGTTATCCCCGGGGTAGCTTTTATCCGTTGAGCGATGGCCCTTCCATGCGGAACCACCGGATCACTAAGCCCGACTTTCGTCCCTGCTCGACTTGTAGGTCTCGCAGTCAAGCTCCCTTATGCCTTTGCACTCTACGAATGATTTCCAACCATTCTGAGGGAACCTTTGGGCGCCTCCGTTACACTTTAGGAGGCGACCGCCCCAGTCAAACTGCCCACCTGACACTGTCTCCCGGGTCGATAAGACCCGTAGGTTAGAATTTCAATACAGTCAGGGCGGTATCCCACCAGCGCCTCCACCGAAGCTAGCGCTCCGGTTTCAATGGCTCCCGCCTATCCTGTACAAACTGTACCAAAATTCAATATCAGGCTACAGTAAAGCTCCACGGGGTCTTTCCGTCCTGTCGCGGGTAACCTGCATCTTCACAGGTACTATAATTTCACCGAGTCTCTGGTTGAGACAGTGCCCAAATCGTTACACCTTTCGTGCGGGTCGGAACTTACCCGACAAGGAATTTCGCTACCTTAGGACCGTTATAGTTACGGCCGCCGTTTACTGGGGCTTCAGTTCAGAGCTTCGCTTACGCTAACCCCTCTCCTTAACCTTCCAGCACCGGGCAGGTGTCACCCCCTATACTTCGCCTTACGGCTTCGCAGAGAGCTGTGTTTTTGCTAAACAGTCGCTTGGGCCTATTCACTGCGGCTTTCCGTTAAGAAAGCACCCCTTCTCCCGAAGTTACGGGGTCATTTTGCCGAGTTCCTTAACCAGAGTTCTCTCGCACACCTTAGGATTCTCTCCTCGCCTACCTGTGTCGGTTTGCGGTACAGGCACCTTTTATCTCGCTAGAAGCTTTTCTTGGCAGCGGGGAATCAAAGACTTCGCTCCATAAGGAGCTTCCCCATCACAGCTCAGCCTTTATGATAAGCGGATTTGCCTACTTATCAGCCTAACTGCTTGGACGTGCACAACCAATCGCACGCTTCTTCTATCCTTCTGCGTCCCTCCATTGCTCAAACGATAAAGAGGTGGTACAGGAATATCAACCTGTTGTCCATCGCCTACGCCTGTCGGCCTCGGCTTAGGTCCTGACTAACCCTGAGCGGACGAGCCTTCCTCAGGAAACCTTAGGCATTCGGTGGACGGGATTCTCACCCGTCTTTCGCTACTCATACCGGCATTCTCACTTCTAAGCACTCCACCAGTCCTTACGGTCTGACTTCACTGTCCTTAGAACGCTCCCCTACCACTGATACCATTGGTATCAATCCGCAGCTTCGGTGGTGTATTTAGCCCCGGTACATTTTCGGCGCAGAGTCACTCGACTAGTGAGCTATTACGCACTCTTTAAATGGTGGCTGCTTCTAAGCCAACATCCTAGTTGTCTAAGCAACTCCACATCCTTTTCCACTTAATACACACTTTGGGACCTTAGCTGGCGGTCTGGGCTGTTTCCCTTTTGACTACGGATCTTATCACTCGCAGTCTGACTCCTAAGGATAAGTCATTGGCATTCGGAGTTTGACTGAATTCGGTAATCCGATGAGGACCCCTAGTCCAATCAGTGCTCTACCTCCAAGACTCTTACACTTAAGGCTAGCCCTAAAGCTATTTCGGGGAGAACCAGCTATCTCCAGGTTCGATTGGAATTTCTCCGCTACCCACACCTCATCCCCGCACTTTTCAACGTGCGTGGGTTCGGGCCTCCATTCAGTGTTACCTGAACTTCACCCTGGACATGGGTAGATCACCTGGTTTCGGGTCTACGACCACGTACTAAACGCCCTATTCAGACTCGCTTTCGCTGCGGCTCCGCCTCTTCAGCTTAACCTCGCACGGGATCGTAACTCGCCGGTTCATTCTACAAAAGGCACGCCATCACCCGTTAACGGGCTCTGACTATTTGTAGGCACACGGTTTCAGGATCTCTTTCACTCCCCTTCCGGGGTGCTTTTCACCTTTCCCTCACGGTACTGGTTCACTATCGATCACTAGGGAGTATTTAGCCTTGGGAGATGGTCCTCCCAGATTCCGACGGAATTTCACGTGTTCCGCCGTACTCAGGATACATTCAAGAGAGAACGAAGTTTCGACTACGGGGTTGTTACCCTCTACGACGGACCTTTCCAGGTCGCTTCGTCTACCTCGTTCCTTTGTAACTCCGTATAGAATGTCCTACAACCCCAAGAGGCAAGCCTCTTGGTTTGGGCTATGTTCCGTTTCGCTCGCCGCTACTCAGGAAATCGCATTTGCTTTCTCTTCCTCCAGGTACTTAGATGTTTCAGTTCCCTGGGTCTGTCTTCCTTACCCTATGTATTCAGATAAGGATACCATACCATTACGTATGGTGGGTTTCCCCATTCGGAAATCTTCGGATCAAAGCTTACTTACAGCTCCCCGAAGCATATCGGCGTTAGTCCCGTCCTTCATCGACTCCTAGTGTCAAGGCATCCACCGTGCGCCCTTTCTAACTTAACCAAACTAAAATTAAAAAATATGAGCTACACTGTTATCTAGTTTTCAAAGAACATAC
>NZ_JASNGE010000075.1:0-3057 GCF_030164735.1 Bacillus sp. RB3 | reverse complement strand
CCATCTGTTGCTCGCCAAGTGAAAATAAATATAGGTCTATCTAACTCATTTGGTTTCGGAGGTCATAATGCAGCTATTGTTTTAAAGAGATACGAGTGAATAAATTTTCTCTCGTAAATCTAACCGTTTCCTCTAGAGACGGTTAGATTTATTCAATTAAAAAAAGGAAGAGAGTGAGAAAATGGATATTAGAGTAGCGACTGCATTAGACTACCCTAATTTAAGAAGGATATATTTAGAGTCACGGCGTGAAAGTTTTTATTGGTTAGATAGCAATGAAATGACTGTAGAAGATTTTGATAAACATACTGAAGGAGAATATATAATACTAGCAGAGGAAGATAATCATATACTAGGATTTGCTTCTTTATATTTACCAGAAAACTTTATACACAATTTATTTGTACATCCTGAGTTTTTTGGTAAGGGGGCTGGAAGACAGTTAGTTCATGCTTCCATAGAAAAGATGAATACACCATTAAGATTAAAGTGTGTTTCTAAAAATCAAAAAGCACTAAAATTTTATGAGAATATGGGCTGGAAAAAAGTTATTGAAGAAGGTGAGCTAGAAGAAAAATATTGGGTAATGATATATGATTGAACTACTCACCACTTAACGCCCTTACGGACTTTTTGAAGTGGGAGATTCCTGCGAACACCGGTTATCTTAGCAGGCTCTACCCGTAGTCCCTACGGTGAGAACATAAGTATCTTGTACGTTAACGCACCACACTCCCTACTTTAGCTTGGTTTTCGCAACTTCGGCAAGCATGGGGCGATAGAACGTTGAAGATTTTACGGTTGCAACGTTTTTCTGCAACCAACCTCATATCTTCAGTTTTCGAAGAGCAATCTGTACAAGTAAATGATAGCAAATATGTTGGCTTATGCCAACCGACATTCATCTCCCACCTAAAATTGGTGTTTCACACCTTCACATTTTTGAGGAAGGAGTCTTCTGTCGGAAAACGATAAAATATATTTTATAAAAGGGTATTGTGCATAGGGGATAAAATATGTGAAATAGACCTGGTAGGGGTCACCATACATGCCCATCAACTTAAGATTATAAACAAACTGAACTTTAGTTTAGCTGGATTAAAACATTCTTAAAATAGAAGTATATTCTTAAAAATGCGCATACCAAATAAGCCCTAACGGGTTTCACTTTTTTTATTATGCAATTTTCATTTGTTTTCTCAATCCATTATACTCATAGACAACTCCCATAATATCAAATATAGTCTTCTTCTCATATCTGTGAGATTTTCGTCCATTTTTTTGTAGAAGATGGAACAGGCGGATTAAAATCTTTGTTATTTCTCGGGTGTTTTGCTGTGTGGCTTGATAAAGAATGTATAGATGGTCTTGAATTATTCCAATGGCTTTATATTCGCTTAATTCTCTTTTCTTCTTTTGTAAAATTAATTGTCGCATCTTAAACATAGTAGAAGAACATAGAAAAATAGCGATAAGTTTTCCGTAAATGTAGCATTCTAATCGCTCTCGTTTGATATTGTGCCAATCATGGATTTGAAATAAGGATTTCCAAGTTTTAAAGATAATTTCAATCTGCCAGCGAAGGGAATAAAAATCATGTATTTGTTCCATCGGAACCCATTCCAAAGGTGTATTGGTAACATAAATGTTCATACCAGCTAATCGTTTGCTTTTCTCTGAGTACGTAATACCCTTTTTATTTTCCGTATACACTTGTTTTTTCTTACGTTCTCGAAGTTGTTTTTCAGTTAAACGATATATAATAACTCGTGTAAATAGTTTTTTATCCTTTCCAATATAAGCATCTGTTATTTCATAGACCTGTCTTGGTTTTAAGGTATTCATAATGTGTTCTAAATCAACTTTGATGTACTGAGACTGTTTTTTTACTGTCCCATTTCGAAAGTATTCAGGAAACTCATTTTTGATATATACCATATTATTTAGTTTAAGCCGCGATATATAATACACGCCACGTTGGTCTATTTGATCTAAATCGTCCAGTGAATAATAGCCTAAATCCCGAATACATAGATCGCCAGGCCGTAAGGTCGCTAAACATTCTGTTCTAAAGGCCTTATCATTATTCTTCGCCGATCCAACTTGAAAATTTAAAAACTATCCGCTATGTAAATCATATTCTAATTGAATCTTTATACCCGCTGTTTGTGCACAACCACCTGACCCAGGATACACACTAGTTAAATGTTTTGGCACTTGAAAAATCGTTGCATCTAAAATACGAATCCGTTGAAAATAGGTAATTAAATAAAACATTAGGAGGAATGTACTTATGTCTAATGAAATTTTGCCTTTCACAGTAAGGTTAGCTGCACCAGAAGATTTTTGGGATATATCAAATATAAACAAGCAAGTTCAACAGTTGCATATAGAGGGAAGGCCAGATATTTACTCTGATACTTCAGCTTCTTGGGATCACAATGCATACGAAGAGTGGCTTAATGATAAAACCATAGAGATATTTGTAGTAGAGGACAATAATAAAGAGATTCTTGCTTACATAATTTTAGATATAAAAGAACCATCCAAAAATCCAAAGTTAGTTGAGCGAAAAGTACTCTTTATCCGCAATATTGGTGTAAGCGAAATATGTCAAGGAACAGGAATAGGAAAAATATTAGTACAAAAAGCATTTGAGTATGCTAAAGAAATACAAGCAACAAGTGTAGAATTAAATGTTTTAGAATTTAACAAGACGGCTATACAATTCTATGAAAAACTTGGATTTAAAACACAGAGTCGCCAAATGGAATTTATATTACCTGATGCTTAAAACTATTTTCTATATCGATAATCGTGTAAATGAGCTAGTGGTGGTAGATACGGTAAGGGTTGCAATAAACTACGCTAAAGTAGAAAAGTATACATTTCTACTTTTCTACTTTGGCGAAAGGTGTATTTACTATTGGGGTACTGCTAGCATTTTGGAAAACCTCCACGCTAAGCAAAAACATAGAATAAGCTACCCATATGGACAGCTTATTTAGTCGGGTAAGCGGGGGGCATCGCTGCCCCCAACTCCCCTCAGAACCGTAC
>NZ_JASNGE010000074.1:0-3610 GCF_030164735.1 Bacillus sp. RB3 | reverse complement strand
TCATTTGGCTTTGCATATAAACCAGTTGGTTCATATGGACTAAATGCCATACTTTTTCTTTCCTGTTGTTTCAGTACCTCAACATCCCCTTTTCCTGGGACTGTAAATGTTCTATTTTCAGATTTGACTGACTTTTCACTTTGCAGTGATGTCGATAAACTTTTTTGCTGCTGCGTTTCCTCCGCAAAGACATCTGATGAAGAAGCCATTCCAGAAGCAATTATAGTTAATGTTGCAGTAGCTACAAGTATTCTTTTAGTTTTATGCTTTGATTTATTCCCCATAGTATCTCCCTCACATTTCCTTAATAAATTTAATAGTTTTCGTTTCGTTAGCGTGTACTTACGTGCAAAAGCAGTTCATGAACTTGTATTTATTACTTTTCACATAGCCCTCCCCTCGTTCTGTTTATAATTATATTTAGATGTTATTTTATGACACATATTAATACAACTTTATAAAATATCAATCAATAATGAGCTTTTATGTTTTGATTAAGTATTCCTAACTAACTTATAAATCAAATAAATTACATAAAGGTAGTCATTTTGTGTGAATAGTACTTTAAATCAAATTATTTTCAGATTAATAATTCACAAAAAATTAATATTATGTAAAATTCTATCAAGGAAATAAATACAAACTGATTCGTCATGTGTACATTGAAATCACTCAGACATTTACTATCATCCAAATACTTCATTCATTTTTTCTATTTCAGTTTAAGTTTTTAAGTTATTAGGAGATAAAAAAACGAATCTATTTTAAAAATAGATTCGTTTTTTTTTACGTATAACATAAACTCTCAAGTTTTTTTGATTGAATTTTTTATAAAAAGAAAAGGCACATCCCAAAAGAGAAGAATCCTACTTGCTCAAACATGTAGGTTGTGATAACCTTTGTCTCTGATATATCTCATTTATAGTTTGTTTAATTGACTATGTCTTTTAGAATACATAAAATATACTATTATCCCTATAAATAACCAAATACCGAAATAAACCCAAGTTTTTAAAGGTAGATTTACCATTAAGAATAAGCAACATGTTATTGAAATAATTGGTAAGATTGGTACCAGTGGTACCATGAAACCACGTTTTAAATTTGGATGTGTTTTACGAAGAATAATAACTGACACACCAACCATCGCAAATGTTAATAACGCTCCAATATTCGCTAAATTCGATAATTCTTTTAAATCGATAAATCCAGCAATTAAAGCACTACCAATACCTGTTAACCAAGTTGAGAATACTGGTGCTTCTGTCTTCTTATTAATTTTCGCAAACGATTTTGGTAATAAGCCGTCACGACTCATCGCAAAGAATACACGTGTTGTTGCATAAATGTAAGCGAAAATTACAGCCATAATACCAATTACAGCTCCAACTGCGATTATACCCGCTACTTTATCTTGTCCTACAACTTCTAATACGTAGGCCATTGCTTCTGGTACATCTAATTTCTTATAAGAAACCATACCAGTCATAACAAGGCAAACTATAACATAAATAATTGTACAAATAACTAGCGAAGCAATAATACCAATCGGTAAATCACGTTGTGGATTTTTTACTTCTTCAGCAGACGTTGCTAACGCATCAAATCCTAAAAAGGCAAAAAATACTGCAGCTCCTCCGGCAAAGATTCCGCTTATACCATAAGGTGCAAACGGGATCCAGTTTTCTGGTTTTACGTAAAATATACCAACTGAAATGAATAAAACAACAATACCAATTTTTATTAATACCATTGCGTTATTCACTCGCTTACTTTCTTTCGTGCCTTTTGATAATAACCAAGTTAATAACAAAGTAATGATTACTGCTGGTAAGTTAACGATTCCACCTTGTGTTGGAATTGTTAAAAGTGATCTTGGTATCTCAACCCCAAACCCGTTTAATAAGTTGTGAAAATAGCCTGTCCATCCACCCGCTACTGCGGCAGTTGTAACTATATATACAGACAATAAAGTCCATCCCATTAAGTGGGCTACAAACTCACCAATCGTCGCATATGAATAGGTGTATACACTACCCGAGACTGGAAGGGTAGATGCGATTTCCGCATAACATAGGGCTGCAAACCCACAAACAATTGCGGCAATCATAAATGAAAAAATAACTGCTGGCCCCGCATCTCTTGAAGCTACTAATCCAGTTAATACAAGTACTCCTGTACCAATTATTGCACCAATCCCTAGCATGGTAAGGTCAAATGCGCCCAACGTTTTTGTCAAAGTCTTACTTTCACTATCTTCCAACAATTTCTTTACTGATTTTTTCCTAAATAAGTTGGCCATCACACACGCCTCCTTTTATTTAAAAAGGAGCTAAGATATCGTCTCCTAGCTCCCCTTAAGTAAAATAATTTTATTTTATAAGATTATTGAATCGTTATTTTACCTCATTGGCAACAAAGAAATGCTCACATACAGTTGAAATACGTTTTAAATCCACATTGCCGCCTGAAATAACCGCTACTACTTTTTTACCCTGTACATATTTATCAACTTTGCCTGCAAGAAGAGCGGCTGTGGCTAATGCTCCCGCACCTTCTACGACAGCTTTTCCGCGTTGCAGTAAGTCTTTCATCGCTACTTCTAATTCTTCTTCCGATACAGTTACAATGTCATCTACTAGGTCTTTTACAATTTCAAAAGTTAAATTTCCAGGTATTTTTACCGCACAACCATCCGCTATTGTTGGTGCTTCATAGTGTTCTAAAATTCTCCCCGCATCATAAGAAGCTTTCATTCCATGAACATTATCTGCTTGAACCCCAATAATATTAATGGAAGGATTAAATGATTTCAGCGCTACAGCAATCCCTGAAATAATTCCTCCACCACCAATAGGAACAATAACAGTATCAACATCCCACATATCATCCAGAATATCTAACCCAATTGTCCCTTGACCAGCCATTACTTCTACATCATCATATGGATGTAGGTATGTTTCCCCTGTTTCTTTTATAATCTCTTCACATTTCGCTTTTGCATCATCAAACGTATCACCGTATAAAATAACTTCCGAACCATATCCTCTCGTCGCATCCACTTTAGCTTGCGGTGCAGAGGTTGGCATCACAATTTTACTTTTGATTCCAAGTAAATGAGAAGATAATGCGACACCTTGTGCATGATTTCCAGCTGAACAAGCGATTACACCACGTTCTTTTTCTTCATTTGTTAGTTGGGAAATTTTATTAAATGCACCACGAAACTTGAATGAACCCGTTAACTGCATGTTTTCCAACTTTAAATAAATTTCTCCACCGGTTTTACTAGTTAAATAGAAAGATTTAACCAAAGGTGTTTTTCGGGCATTTACATCAAGAATTTCTTTGGCTTTTTTAATGTCAGTGATATCTAACAATACGTTTTTGGTAATCATACTAACACTTCTTTCAATTGTTTAAAGTCCAAACCTAGCGTCATACCTAAATTTTCATAGGTAATAATACCTTTATATACATTTACCCCAGATGCTAATGATGATTTATTTTGAATTGCATTTTCTAATCCATCTTTAGAAATTGCTAGTAAATACTCAATATTTCCATTTGCCAACGCCATAGTTGAAGTACGTGGGGTGGCACCAGGCAT
>NZ_JASNGE010000073.1:0-3640 GCF_030164735.1 Bacillus sp. RB3 | reverse complement strand
CCTAATGGTATCTTGAATTCCTCCTAAAAAGGGCTGCAGATACGACTGCATGCCCTTTTATTTACGTTGCTGCTCTATATTTCATAAAATAATTAAAAACTAAAAATGGATTATTACATATTTTTTTCTGTTCAGATTATGTTAAAATTTACTTCATAGTCGAATTTTGGTTTCATATCTAATTCAGCAATATGTGAACTGTTTGCCTAAAGAAAAGACACCCAAAAGGTGTCTTTTCTTCTTTTCATCTAAAAAACATTTTTCCTTTTCAGTAAGATCCAATTAGCCCTCTAATCTAAACCTCATCTTTAAAGGCAATTTAATCACGGTACTCAAGCTTTTTCACCTATTTCGATATGCCTATAGTTTAATTTGAAATAATATATTTATTACCTTTTTTAACAAATGAAATCTACTATTAGATTTCTAAATGTATACTGTACTAAGCGCCATTTAACATCATATAAATAGTGTTAACCATGTTAATTGAATATTAGTAATAGTAAGTATAAATATTATCAATTTACTATATATTACATATATGTAAAAATGGATGTATGTTAAGCTTTTTCAAAATCTTTCCCCTAATAAAGATTTGAAGTAGCATTTCATGATTCTCCTTACTGTTAATATGCCTTAAAAAAGAACCCTATAGGGTTCTTTTTCTTCTCATTATAACCTCAGTAAGTCCATGCAAAAAGGACTGCTAATTACCTGCAGCCCTTTACACATTAATATACACTTGTATTAAATACTTAACACTTTATTGTATTAGGCATTCATACATACTAAACATGCCATTATCATTTAGACATATAACACTTTAAAGTTTAGAAGTATACAATAACAAATCGTTCCCAGCTTCCAGCTACATAACTAGTAGCTGTTAATTCTCTACCACCATTTGCTGATATATACCTGCCATTACTGAGTGCTTGTAATACATATATCCTATTGTCTCCACCATTATATAAGATAAACTTTTCCCATGCCCCAATTGATGTACGATCTGCTACTACTCTACCATTTGGCTCAAACGAAACATACTTCCCATTACTTTTTGCTTTTAAAGCGTACGTATATAATTCTCCAGTCGGAATTAATTCGAATTTCTCCCATTCATTAACTGCATTACGATTTGCTGTTACATTTCCCAAAGGCTCAGCAGAAACATATTGTAAATTTGCTGCCTGTATAGCAACTGTCCAACTTCCATTAAATAAATTCACGCCTTTTAATGTAGCTGCTTTTGATAGGTTGGCTGCAGATACATCATTGGATGGTGTAATCATAAATATCATTAAAACCATCGACAACACCATTAAAACTAAATTTTTTGAGACTGTATTACCTCTTGCACGTGTTATAAACCTTTTCATTCCCATTCCTCCCTTAATATACATAGAACTCATATACATCATACCAAATATGTAAAACATTGTAATATTTGAGAAGATTTATCAACAAATACCCTACTATTCTGTTTCTTTTTTCTCAAATCTATTGCACTTAAACATTTATTAATTCAAAAACATATTTATAAAAAAATGTAGCATTTGATGGCAACGAGAGTATATAAAAAAGAGAGCGTATTATTAAATAAAAGCCAAATAGCCGTTCATAATGAACGACTATTTGCATCTAACTAATAATTAGAATGTTCTTCATATTAATCTATTTTGTTTAATCCCGTTGAAGTAACTTGATAGATTCTTTTTTTGCCTATATATTCTTGTTTATTATTCTCAAAGTTAATAAGTGTAGCGCGTGTCTTTTCCTTTACTGCTTCCCCTTCTATATGGGTAAACTCAATGTAATCTCCCACTTTTACCGGCACGGTTTGACTTTCAGCAGTTTGTTGACTATTTCCCACTATATCCTTATTGTATACAACACTACCGGTTGAATTCTTTACTGTAATACTTGCATAGGTATTATTAAAGTAAGAATGTGGTACGCCTGCTTCTAAATTCACCTGCATTTTCTCTGTTGTCCTATTATAATCTACTTTTGCGATTTCTCTATCACTATATCCTTTTAAAGACCAACCAAAATGATTTCCATCTAAAACTGTTGTTTCTGGCATTTTTTCAACTTTCTTCAAGCCTTCTTTTGTGACTTCATACATTGCTTTTTTTCCAAAGCTTTCTTGTTTACTGTTGCCTACATTTGTTAAAGTAGCTCTATGCACACCTTCTAAATGTGTCAGCTCAATATAATCTCCTACTTTGACTGGAACCTTTTGTGATTCAGCATTTTGTTGTTTGTTCCCATAAATGTCTTTATTGTACACTACTTTACCTGATGCATTTTGTACTTTAATACTCGCATATGTTTCATTAAAATAATGATGCGGTACGCCTGCTTTTAAGTCGATTTGCATTTCTTCTGTCGACTTATTAAAATTGACTTTTGCAAACTCGAAATCACTAATTCCTTTTAGTGACCATGCAAATTGATTTCCATCTAAAATTGTTGTTTCTGGCATTTTTTCAACTTTCTTCAGACCTTCCTTTGTAACTTGGTATATGACTTTTTTTCCAAAGCTTTCTTGTTTACTGTTGCCTACATTTGTTAAAGTAGCTCTATGCACACCTTCTAAATGTGTCAGCTCAATATAATCTCCTACTTTGACTGGAACCTTTTGTGATTCAGCATTTTGTTGTTTGTTCCCATAAATGTCTTTATTGTATACTACTTTACCTGATGCATTTTGCACTTTAATACTCGCATATGTTTCATTAAAATAATGATGTGGTACGCCTGCCTTTAAATCAATTTGCATTTCTTCTGTCGTTTTATTGAAATTGATTTTTGCAAACTCGAAATCACTAATTCCTTTTAGTGACCATGCAAACTGGTTTCCTTCTAAAATATTATTTACATTAGGCATATCTGGTTTAATTGGATTAGAATCCGTACCCTTCCAAATCTCTGCTGTTAAAATCGGATATCCTAATGCAGCTACTTTTTGAATTGTATCGTTATTTGGACGTAATCCCCACTTCTCAAAGAAAGGAATTAAATTTTGTTTGGCTACTTTTGATGCTGAAATCATAAATAGTTGTTTTTTATTTTCATCAGTTTGTGGAAGTTCACTTGAAGGCATGTCTCTATACAATTGATGTAATTTAGGATAGAAATCCTCTCCATACGCTAACTGTAGTTGCCAAAGCATAACAAGCTTTACAAAAACATCGCTAATTTCATCATAATTTTTATTCACTTGTTCTAGATATTGAAATGCTTTTGGATAAATTCCACTTTTCTCTAAGTTGGATGGTTGATTAAATGCTTTTTCTACAGAAAGGCTGTATATATTATTTTGTACTTCTGTCATATTATAAAACTTCCAGGGCGATTGTTGTCTCAAATGTCCTGCCTCATGCCAAGGGCCCCAGCCATCTGTTATAAATTTATTAATATCTAACACGTATTGGATTGCATCTCCTACATATGCTGTTCGATAAGAAGTTGCATACATATAATAATCAGGAGAATGATTTTCTTCTACGTAATGAACATAATGTTTATCTACTTGTTCTTCAGATAATCCAGCTACTTTGTCTTGAATTCGAGTAGCTTCATCCATCTTTTTTAAGAGTTGTACAGGATCTGTATTAGAACCCAACAAATATTT
>NZ_JASNGE010000072.1:0-5597 GCF_030164735.1 Bacillus sp. RB3 | reverse complement strand
ACCTTGTCCCTGTGAGAGTAGGACGTCGCCAAGCAACTTTAAGACGAGTCAGAATGACTCGTCTTTTTTGTGTTTTATAAAAATAAGAATGGCTGGTAAATCTCAGTTTATTAAAATTTCACTTTATTGTTCACATCAACAAGTTCAAAACGCTCACAGACGAGTAACATATTTTCAGAGAAATTAAGACCAAGCTCATTTAGTTCCTTTGTAAAAAAACGAACATGGGTGTCTCTCCAGTAATTATAAGTACGATCTCCTTCGCCTTCAGCGATAGCGAATTCTTCGCTTACTTCATTCATTGGTGTTACAGTTACTTCTATTGTCTTAATAATAGCTACAGGTTCATCATTACTATTGAGTATAATACTATAATCAATAGTAGTCGGTAGTGATTCATGTTCTAATTCATAAAAAATGTGACCGGAGCATGTAGCGGTTTTAATACCGTCAATTACTAGTTGTGCAAGATAATTAGGGGCATCCCCAAATTGCCAAGCTGTAACAGATTCTGGTTTTTTGTTGTTTCCCCAATAAGTATCCCAATATGTCTGTGCTAATTGATTCATTTTTATCGTTACCTCACTCTAATTCATATTTAGTCTCTTTATAATTCCTAGGAAATTTACTTACTTATTTAGTATGTCTTTGTACTCATTTAAAAGTTGTAGCGGTGTGTTGCAAATTAAAAAGATACTATGTGGAGTGAATATAGTTTGTAAATATGTTCTGTACATATATGGAATCTTTAATTTTTCAATTGCATTTTATGATAAAGGATGTAGTTACTTAAAGAACGTTCAGATTATGAATGGTAGTTTATTATCACTATGCCATATTGAAGTGAGTAATACTAGAGTTAAAATAGATGAAAAAACTGATATTCTAAATTGAATATCAGTTTAATAATATGTGACTTATATGAATCTATAGCAATACGAAAAGCGTAAATAAGATAGCCAACAAAATACGATAGTACGCAAAAGGTTTTAAACCTATCTTCTCTAAAAGCTTTAGAAAAGTTACTACCGCTAGCATCGCTACTATAAAAGAGGTAATGAATCCTACCGCAAACATAGGGATGTCATCGACACTTAAATACTTCCAACTTTTTAGTAAGTCTAAGCCTGTAGCCCCAATCATTACAGGAAGAGCTATTAGAAAAGAGAATTCAGATGCAGTCTTATAATTTACTTTTGCTAATAGACCTCCAGAGATAGTAGAGCCAGCTCTAGAGAAGCCAGGGTATATTGCTAAGCACTGAAATAATCCGATTGTTAAAGCTTGGCGGTATGTTAAATCGTCCAGTGAATAGGCTGCTGCCTCTTTCTTTTTTACTTCTGCAAAGAGCATAAGAATTGCACCTGCTACAAGTCCAATCACAACAGTGTATGGCTGGAATAAGTATGTTTTAATAATATCATGTAGTAGCAAACCAGCAACCACTGCCGGAAATACGCCAAGAAATACATGGAACGCGTTGAATTTTTTTTCTTTCTGTAGAAGTGGCTTAATATTACATAAAGAAACGAGACGTTTATGATATAAAATTGCAATGGCTAAAATTGCGCCTAGCTGAATAACAATTTCAAACGTTTTCGCTCTTTCTCCCTCAAAGCCTAATAAATGCCCGACTAATATAAGATGGCCAGTAGAGGATATAGGTAAAAATTCAGCTAATCCTTCTACAATACCGAGTATGAAGGCAATAATGATATCGCTCATAGTTTCACTCCTACAAATTAATGAATGTCTACTTTTTTAAAATAGAATAGTGTTGCAATAAATCCGGAAATTGTCGTTACTGCAATGATGATATAAGAATACTCTGGTGGATATGTCGGTTGTAATTCGTTATTTGCGATATCTAGAGTAGCGGTCCACGGAAATAAATCTTTATGCTTGGAGTTTACGAGCATAAGATTAGTCATTGTAATAATGACTGTTAATATAATGGGCGGTACATAGCTCTTCATTACAAGAGTTAGTAGCACAATAGGTGAAGACAATAGAAAGAGAAGTCCACCACATATTAAAAATTCTAGGAAAGAACCTAAAAGTAAAGAAATGTTAAAGCCAGGGAAGTTCCCCAATAGCCCTAATATTAAAGTAAGTGCCCAAGCGACTAAAGTTAGCATCATAATCCAAAGAAAGAGAATGATGAATTTACTTATAATAAAGCTAATGCGCGACACGGGGATAGTTAGTAAATTTTTCAGTGTATCTTCTGCATATTCGCGGGTAAGCAAATATGCAACCACTACTCCATATAAGGGGAATCCTATAACTAAAGTAGTATATAAGTTAACGTCAGTGAATAATTGATGGAACCAAATAGTTGGAGTAGGCTGTTTTGTTTTTATATGTATATAAGAGGCTACTACAACTAAGAAAGGTGCGACACCAGCACCAATAATGCTAATTAAAAACATATTAGAGCGTTTTAGTTTTAAGAGTTCTGTATAGAGTAGATTAACCAATTGTTCCACCTCCAACTAGTTTGGTGAAATAATCTTCTAGTCTATCTTCGCTTATCATCATTTTTAATACTTCAATACCATTAAGAACAAACGTTCTGTTTATGTATCCTTGTTGTCCAAAATGAGAGTAAATACGAATATTTCCTTCATCATGTACTTCATAATCAAAAATTTGAAGATGATTTTCTAATAACATCACAGCTTTATCGTCATTATTCACTTGAAACTCTATGTACTTACGGTTTGCTTTGCGCAGCGTATCAAGAGAAACTTCTTCTAGTAACTTTCCTTCATGAATAATTCCGATACGATCGACCAACTGTTCTATCTCGGCTAATATGTGACTAGAAATGAGTATTGTTATATTTCTTTCTTGAGCTAAAGAATGAATAAGTTTTCGCATTTCTTTAATACCAATAGGGTCTAGTCCGTTAGTTGGTTCATCTAATATGAGTAGCTCAGGATAATGGAGAAGAGCGCGTGCAATTCCTAAGCGTTGCTTCATTCCTAAAGAATACTTTCCTACTAACTTTTTTGTCTCATGCTGCAAGCCTACTATTTCTAATGCTTCTTCGATAGCATTCTTTTTGTGAACCCCAATTATCTTTGCATTAATTAGTAGGTTTTCTTTTGCAGTTAAGTTTTCATAAAATCCTGGAACTTCAACTATAGAACCAATTCTGCTTAAAATATCTTTTTGATTTTGGAATAAGTTCTCTCCGAATATTTCAATCGTTCCACTTGTAGGTTTTATAAGACTAAGCAGCATACGAATGGTTGTTGTTTTACCAGCACCGTTGCGGCCTATGAAGCCATAAATCTCTCCTTGTTGAACATTAATATTTAAATTATCTACTGATTTTTGATTGCCATATACTTTAGTAAGGTTAGTCGTTTTTATAATTGTATTTATAGGAGACACCTGCTTTCTATAAGTTCTTACTTACATCATAAAAAGGAAGGCTTAACTGCATATTAATCATTTCTTAACTATTTCTTAAAAGTATTGTGTTTTGGAATAGAAAAGCCAAAAGTAGTTCGTTTCCATGGAGTACTTTCAACCCATATATGCCCACCATTTTTTTCAACGAGTGCTTTAGAAATAGAGAGTCCGAGACCGCTACCACCAAATGAAGAGTTTCTTGATTGTTCGCTTCGGTACATTCGCTCAAATATGTTTTGTAAATCATGTTTTGGAATACCAGGGCCTTGATCCCAAATATGAAGTTTGTATTCTGCATCAGCTTCTAGCAGTTCGACTCCTATTGTTTTCCCATCCTTTCCGTAATAAATTGCATTTTTCATTAAATTACCGATAATCCGCATAATGCTTAGATGATCTGCGATGATAGGACAAGTAGAATCTGGTATGAGAATTTGCAGTTCGATGTTATGTTTTGAGAGCTCAGGTAAAAATTCAATCAAAACTTCTCTAGTAACTTCAGAAAAGTCGAGTTCTTCTTCTTTTAGTGGAAATTCATTAGCGTCTAGCTTCGCCATATTGAATATATCATCAACTAGGTGCTTTAAGTTATTTGATTTCATATAGAGTATTTTAAGATATTCTTGTTTTTCTATTTCAGAAGCAGCAACTCCGTCTTTCAAAGCATCTATATATCCGATTATGGAGGTGAGTGGTGTTCGTATATCGTGGGAGATACTAGACAAAAGTTGTTTTCTGGATTCCTCGGATCTTTTGGCTTCAATCTGAACCTGCTCTAATTTAGCTATTAGCTCGTTTATTGAAAAAACGATATTATGTAATGAGTGGTCATTGCTTGTGAATAATCTCGTTTGTAAGTTTCCTTTTAGTACACGACTTAATTTAGTATCCATTGCTTTACGATGTTGAATGAATTGTATTCTTGAAAAGAAGAGATAAATTGTAATTAAGATAAGGATAATAAATAAAGACATTTTTAATCTTGGGCCCATTTGTATGTTTAAAATCCCGCAAATGATAAGTTGTAATGAAATAAGGAAGAGGGTTTTATCAGTCTTCAAGCTTTTCACCTACAAACTTATAACCAATTCCCCATATAGTCTGAATAAATTTTGGATTGGAAGGGTCAATTTCTATTTTCTTTCTAAGTTTTCGAATATGTACCATAACGGTATTGTCATCTTCTATATAATTATCGTCCCACACATTTCGGAAGAGCTGTGTTTTTGTAAATACTTGCCCTGGGTTTGAAGTAAAGAATTTTAACAGTTCCAATTCTTTTCCGGTTAAGCTAATTTCTTCTTTGTTTGTATGAACTGTGTATGTATTTAAATTGATAGTTAGTCCTTTAAAAGATAAAGTTGTTTTTTCTTGAGCAGTATTGTTACTTCCGAGAACTAAAAAACGCCGCATAAGAGCTTTTACTCGTGCAATTACTTCGTGAATGCTGAAAGGTTTCGTAATATAATCATCAGCACCAATGCTTAAACCTAAAATTTTATCAACTTCGTGATCTTTAGCTGTGAGCATTAATATAGGTACGTTAGTTTTATCTCTAAGTTTTTTACATACCTCGATTCCATCTATTTTGGGCATCATAAGATCTAATATAACGAGGTTATATTTATTTTGATTAAATAAATGCAAGGCTTCTTCGCCGTTGATTGCAGTGTCTACCATGTATAATTCTCGTTCTAAATATATTTTTAATAAATTTCGGATTTCTTTATCGTCGTCTGCTATAAGGATACGTATATCTTTCATATCTTCACCTGCTTCTAATAGAGTTTTATTGATAGTACAACAACTCTCTAATTATATACTAGTATTTGTTAAAATAAGGTTGCTAGTTTTGTTGGAGGAAAACGTCCACACAAGTTAAGTCTAGAGTTCAAATTAACTTGAATATATTTGGAAAAATAAATTAAAGAGAAGCAGAAGGTGTGCTCCGATAATGAAATCCTATAGAGACGTATCTAGCTAAAAGAGCATAAAAATATTAAATTGAAATTCTTTATAAAAAGGTGTTGACGATTATACTTTAGAGGTGTAATATAGAACAAGTCGCCGATGACAATAACATCGCAAGCGACAAACTAAATGAAAAACTTAGTTGACATTGAAAGATGAAAATGTTAACATAAGGAAGTCGCAAATGAGCGACCAAGTAGTTC
>NZ_JASNGE010000071.1:0-6191 GCF_030164735.1 Bacillus sp. RB3 | reverse complement strand
TGTCTTAGGACGAATTCGTTAGCTACCAAAAGTAACGACTAACCGAGAAGCCCCCACTTCAAACAGTCCGTAAGGGCGTTAAGTGGCGGGTAGTTCACTTACTACTTATTAACTAGAAGGATGCAGTTTCAATTTTATTTAACATTTTACAAAACAAACGAACACAAAGAACGAAAATAAATTTCAACTGTCTAAAAGTTGATGCTTTTAGATGATGTGGGGAAATGCTGTGAAAAATTATTAAAATCTTACCTTATATTTATCTAAGAGTTAGTCTGAAATAGAGTATATAAAACAATGATAAATTTTAAATAGTATTAGGGGATGACTGATGAAATTAGTGTGATATGTACGAGCTAGTAAAGAGAGCAAGATTTAGAATTGCAATTTAACACGGTAGAAACTTATGGTTCTACAAAAATATTCACTGGAAAGTAGAATGGAGCGAAAAATCTTAAGGAAATATAAAGTTGTTGAAATTTTTATGTGAATTCATTAATATGTAATTGTATTTATTGTTTATTTGATTCTGTTTATTCTCACACTTTAGGAGTTGTGGTTGAGCTGTAGAAGCAAGCTGCGTCTTGTTTTAATTCTGAAAGGGCTTCTTTGAGCCGATTAGTGTATATATAGCTTATTTTGCTATATACATTTTTAATCGACTTGAAGAAGTCCTTTTTGTGTTGTTTCCAAATCTGTTTGATTGGAGAACCCATTATCACATTGGGAAAAAAATTTTATTTAGGGGACTTAATTATGATTATCTGTTATGAAGTATCATTATTTTATTCTGCACATCCAGATGGTCCTATTCAAAGTTTACGTGCATTACAAGCACTTAATCCGATAAAAGAGGGTGTATTCTCTTTAACAGGTGTCAGCGTATCGTAATGAATAATTTACAGAACCATATGGAAGTATGTAGTCAGAGGGAATGACAGAAATCCGTAGTGAAGAATTACTATGAATTTCTATCTTTTATTTTATCAGGAGCAATAAAGACACGTATGGAACGTAAGATTGACAAAGAATTCAAGAGATTTACACAAATGTTGGTTTATTTTTATGAAAAATAGGTGGAAAATTTGATGGAATGTCTTATCGAGCGAAAGTGTCTGTGTACTTTGTGATACAACAATTAAGTTAGATAAGAAGAGAAGCAAAAAGTATTAGTCTACAAATCACGAGATGTTTGCTAGAGCATTTGAAGCATACGTAGAATCGGATTTGCAAAATCAAGAACATAGAAATGATTATTTAGTTTGTAATGCGTATCCTTTTGTATATCCATTAGGTGATTATACGTAATATCCTAATGTAATTATAAAAAGTTTAATGGAAGTAATAGTCCCATATATAATAAACAGTATATAAGGAGTGGGGAAAAATGAATTATAACATTCAAAAAGGACAGTTTCGTTTAACAAGTGCTTATCCGAGAGGTAGTTGGTGGGAGTTTTACCGTATACCTTGTCCAGTTTGTTATGATACAGGCAATTGTATGCTGCACGTTTTGCAAGATAAGGTAGCATGTACACGTGTAGAAAGTAAATGGATTTATGGAAAAAACACGGGCAATCCAAGCTACATTCACTACATAAAAGGAAAAGATAAATATCAATTGCCTGAGGTGGATGAAATTCAGATTCATGATAAGAAAAGTAATGAGGAGTTAAATGTGTTTAATCGTAAATTAATGGAGTTCATACCATTACAAGAGCATCATCATGCACATTTATTAAAAGATAGAAAAATGAGCGAAGAACAAATACAAGTACGTCAATATCGTTCTTTCTTAAAACAACAAATTGTGTTAGAGGAGGATAATACGTATACGACTGTTTGGGAGCAGCTATTTAAACAGATGGGGAATAAAAACTGTTGGCAGGGTGTTCCGGGCTTTTATGAGATGAGGAAAGGTCAACTTTCTCTTCGCTTGATGTCAGGATCTCCTGGTATATTGATTCCTTTTCGAAACCAGTACAATCAAATTGTTGGATGGCAGGTTCGTGTGGATGAAGTAAAAAACTCCGTTCATGTGAAATCGGCACCTACTGGAGTTCAAGCGGAATTAATCGAACAGCCTAATGTTGTAAAGATAACTAAAGATGGTGATTGTATCTTTGAAGGCGAACTAGAAGTGAGCAAAAAGGTAGAGATTCCATTTCAAGAGGGACAAATTGTTGTAAAGATTCATAAAGGACAAAAGTATCTGTGGCTCTCATCAGCAAACAAAAATCAAGGAACTGGTGCAGGCGGTAGTGAAAATCCACTTCCTGTACATGTAGCTGTACCAAGTTCTCATTTGAAACATTGGAATTCTGGTACCTTACATCAAACCAACTCAGTAATGATTACAGAGGGAGCTATGAAAGCAGATCTGGTTGCTGATTTGCTTCCAGAGAGATTTAATAAAGAGGAGCTTTCTGAAATAGGAACAACGGTTCTTGCGATTCCTGGTGTAAATGCTTGGCGAATTACTATGCCTGTATTAAAGGATATGGGTGTAGAAAATGTCTATTTAGCGTTTGACGCTGATTTAGTAGAGAATCAAAAAGTAAGAAAAGCTCTTATAGACTTCGCGACAAAGTTAAAGACAGAGGGCTATAACGTAATTATTGCTGCATGGAACCCAGCACAAGGTAAGGGGCTGGATGATGCAATGCAAGCGGGATTTAAACCTGTATTTCAGAGATTGTGAAATTCATAAAGTAGGTTGGTATTTTCATAAATAGGTAGATTGAAAAAGATAGAGTTTGTAATTCTATCTTTTTCTTATATCCAATTACCACAGAGGATTTAAATTCACTAAAAGAAAGGTAGAAGAGAATATGAATACATCTATGAAAAAAAGTCTAGTAAATTTACGAGTTGATTTTGCTTTCAAGCGCTTGTTTGGAGTAGAAGGAAACGAGGATATACTCATTGGTTTTCTTAATGCGGTATTACAATCCTCTTTAGATGAAGAAATTATTTCTTTGCATTTAGATGATCCACATCTTCCAAGGGAACAAAAGGATGATAAAATGTCTATTTTAGATTTGCGAGCTACCCTTAATAGTGGTATAAAATTAAATATAGAGATACAGGTTCGCGACAAAAAAAGACATGATCGAGCGATCTTTGTTCTACTGGGCTGGCATGTATTATTCTCAAATGACTCAGGGGATGAAGTATACAGAATTAAGACCAACTATTTGTATTAATATAGTGGATTTCATTCTGTTTCCAGGAGAAGAGGACTTTCATAATGTCGGTGTAGTCATGAACAAAAAATCGGTGCACATAATTTCGGAGAATATGCAATTGCACTTTCTTGAGATTCCAAAGGTTATTCGAGAATGGCAAGAAGATCGAATGGATCCATGGGAGGATATATTAGCACGTTGGCTATTATTATTTCCTGCATATGAAGATGAGAAATTAACTACAATCCTGGAGGGAATCGCGATGGAAAAAGATCCAGTTTTGAAAAAGGCAATAGAGGATTGGGAGCGTTTAAGTAGTGATAAAGACTTTTTACGCTTATATGAGGCGAGAGAGAAGGCAATAAAAGATAGAATATCAGAAATAGAGACGGCAGAAGAAAAAGCAGCAAAAGAAGCTAGAATAGAAATGATTCATAATTTAATTAAAGTAGGTGTACCTATAGAGAAGATAGCGGAAGCCACTGAATTAAGTGTCGAAAAGGTTAATGAAATTTTAAGAAACAAAGAGTAGATAGAAGTAGTGAAAAACAGGTACTTGTGAAAAACGCACAAGTACCTGTTTTTTGTTTCTAATGAATAGTTTGATAAACACAAGGCTTAGACACTCCTTAATAGGTAGTATACTCTTATTAAGGAGCATAATAAGTTGTTGGAGAGATTAAAATGAATAAGAAAAAAGAAGCGCATACCCTTAGAGATAAAATTCCAAAATGGATAAAATAGAATCATGTTGCTCACTGAAAGAAGATATACATTCTTATCAAGACCTAAATTGTAAAAAGTCATAAAGAATAAAGTGCGATACATATTAGACATGACCAATATGTATCGCACTTTTACTTCATATTGGGGTCCCGCCACATCGCTATCAAGCTAATATTTTGAAGAACCACCAAAACAAAAATTTTACCTCTCGACAGTTATATTTGAGAATTAAGCTTATTTTTTCGTTTTGGGGTGAATCTGTTTTCTTAAGTTGATGTGCATGTATGGTGACCCCTATAAGGGGCGTTTTTTACCGTTATCGATTTCTATCAATACCTAGTGACGTTAATAACAGAATTGCCAAATTTACCGATTCACCAGCAGCTAGCGATTTTAAATAATTACATGCATTGGTCGAAAAAAATCCAAGCCACATGTGCAAACTAGCCATCTATCCGAAAAAAATTAGGATAGATGGCCATTCATCGTGTGTACCGAAAAGGTGGCCCTTTTTTTATATTTCGGGCTTACTTTCCACTAGAAATTGAAATACTAAATTTAGACTGTTGATTACCGAATCGTTCCAATGTCCCCTCGAATTTCATTCCAACTCTTTTTAATAGTCCACAAGATTCCATGTTAAGTGACTGAGTTTCAGCGACAATAGTGGTTAAGTTTAATGCACTAAATCCATGGTTTAATACTTTCATAATCACTTCTTTTGCATAGCCTTGGCCCCAAAACTCAGGTAAAAATTGATACCCAATCTCTGTATTAATCCCATCATGATACGTATCAAGGAAAACAAAACCTATAAATTCTTTACTATCTTTTAAAAATACTGTCCAGTGGAGGGAGCTATTTTTTGAATTTAATATATCATAAAATCTAATTTTATATGCTTCTTCGTCGATAATACCTCCTAAGTATTTTCTTACTAGCTCGTTTTCATATAATTTTTTAATGTTTTTATAATCATTTTCGGAAATTACGTGTAACTCACATCTCTCAGAGAATAACAAGTAAATCTCTCCCTTCGATAATTATTATTATTTTCCTGGTAATCCACCTATGAAAAATATGTGCTCTACTTACAAAATCATATAAAACATACATCCTTTCTTATTTAGTCTTCCATAACATGGTATGATGTGAAATGCTTACCAGGTCAAGGGGCATTTATCAATTTTTTTGTATGCGCTAATATGTAGTGGGAAGGGAGTGTGTATGATGACAAATATTAAAAAATCGCAGAACTGGCTGGGGTCTCGATTTCTACTGTTTCTCGTGTTTTAAATAATTATCCGTATGTAAATGAACAAAAACGAAAAGAGATATTAGCAATTATCGAAAAGTTAAATTACACGCAAAATTCGAATGCGATTCATTTAGTACGAGGAAAAACAAATGTTATTGGAGTGCTTCTTCCATTTGTAAATAATCAATATTACAGTGCAGTTATAGAAGGTATTTCAAGAGAGGTTGTAAAACATAATTACAATATGATGCTCTGCCAAACGGATAATAGCGCGGATAAAGAAATAGAGATTGTGAATATGTTAAAGATGAAAAAGTTAGACGGAATCATTATATGTTCGAAAGTCAATGTCTGCACAGGCCGAAGGGACATTATCTTGGTGCTCTCATACGAATTCCGAAGCCATCCCACAAACTCCACCAAGTCCTCTAATCTTATATGCTTGTAATCTTTCTCTGTTTCTTGTAAGTACAAAAAATACTGTTTGAGTACATAACAGTAAGTCTTCCGTGTGTTGCTGCTTTTCCCTGTAACATCCAAATACTTGAGGTACTTCACCACAGGAATCACATCTGAATCTACTAATATGTATCTCTTTCCATTCTCTAGGATCACCTCTTGTACACGCATAGTTCTTCACCTCTTAACTCCGTTGTACGATCGGTCTCTCGACCTTGCTACGCCTCACGTTGTGGGCTATATTCCCTAATACAAAATCGAACGTAAGTTCTCGTATTATTGTATACATAATAGACCATACTTTCAACCTCTAATTATGGAATATATCATGTAAGAAAAAAGCGGATTTATGCCCTAATATTGGACATAGTATCCGCTTCTAATTATAGTCTGTTTAAGAATGCTTTAGGTTTTAAGGACGGTAATATTTTTTTAATTCTTATAGTATGGTACGATCCTAACAAAGAGGGTATAAATAAAGGTGTAAACTGGTATTATCCCCTATAGGTAGACAGTAAAAAAAGAGTCCATCTGATATGATGGACTCAATACTGTTTTAT
>NZ_JASNGE010000070.1:0-6313 GCF_030164735.1 Bacillus sp. RB3 | reverse complement strand
ACAGAAAAACCAGGTGAAGGAACAGAAAAACCAGGTGAAGGAACAGAAAAACCAGGTGAAGGAACAGAAAAGCCAGGTGAAGGAACAGAAAAGCCAGGTGAAGGAACAGAAAAGCCGGGTGAAGGAACAGAAAAACCAGGTGAGGGAGTAGAAAAACCTAATTTACCAGAAAAAGGACAAGGTTCTTCTAATAATCAACAACTTCCAGCTACAGGACACAATACGAATTACGTTCCATTCATCGGTTTTATGCTTCTGCTACTAGGAATACGTTTAAGATTCATGGCTAAAAATGGTTAAAAGATGTATAAAAGGCATCAGAGATATATAGTCTCTGATGCCTTTTAAGTGAATACAGATAAAATGAAAATATCTATATGGAATGATAAATATGTTAAGCTTCAATTACGCTAAGCATTCTGTTTATAAATGCAGCTGCGTGTGCACGTTGTGATGGTCCTTTTGGTACGAATTGATTAAATTCATTACCTTTTACAATTCCATATCCATACACTCTTTGTACTTCTTCTTTAGCGTAAATTAAGTTTTGGTCTACGAATGGTAGTTCAACTTGTTTTGCAAAAATACCAGCGTGTTTTAGAGAACGATCAATCATAATAACAGCTTCTTCGCGTGTAATTGTAGTATTTGGATCAAATGTATTATCACCACGTCCGCGGATTATGCCTGCGCTTGCTGCACGGTTAATACCGTCTCTTAACGATGGGTGTACTTGTTCTAAGTCTGTGAAATTAGCATTTCCACTTGGTAATTGTAAAGCACGAGTAATTAGTGTAGCAAATTCAGCACGCGTTACAAGACGTTCTGGGAAGTACTTGCCGTTCCCTTCTCCTTGCATAATGCCTCTAGCTGCTAATTGACGAATGTCTTGTTCATACCATCCACCTGTAATGTCATCAGTTACGGGATTGTTTTGGTTTTCCTTATAGTATGTTTCAGTTCCTTTTAAGAAAGCATCCCATTGTCCGCGTTGAATCATAAACGCAGGGCAGTTTTTTCCTGACCAAAATTGATGTTTTTGGACCTTATCTAGAGAAATATTTAAGTCGTTCATTAAATAAGCTGCCAATTTACGGGCATTTTCTACCGCTTTTTCATAGTTTCCATCTTGATTAACGGCAATTTCAATTCCGATAGATTCATAGTTTCCAGTTTTATTTCCAGCATGCCATCCAACTTCATTTACTGGCAGATGTTGATAAATTTCTTTATCATCTACTGTGAAATGCCAAGATGCGGCACGATCAGCTGTTCCGCGTGCTTGATTATCTAAGAATTTTGCATGATTTAGAGCATTAGCACCCTTCGCTGTATTAGCCGTTTCGTGAATCGTAATATATTTAGGCACCATCGGGTAGCCAGGGCGAATATCGTCATTTCCTTTTGGGACAATCATTTCTTTAAATGTAACGCCATAAATATTGTTTGTTTGTAGAGCTTCTGGCGATCTCAATAAACTATTTTTAGCAGAACGACTGTTTTTTAATAATGAAGCTTTTGTATCTTCAAATGTAGCAGAAGGTGCATAAATCCATTTTGTTGTTTCATTTATTTGGACTTTAAACCAATTTCCAGCTTGTTCAGTAGGAGTTATGACTTGTGGCTGTAGTTTCCCTTCTTCTTTAAATGATTGGAACGGAAGGGCATGTATGGAAGCTTCTTCTTTTACGATTAATTTTTGATTAGATAGTTTATGAATCTCTTGAACTTCTAAGCTATTATCATTGTTATCTATCCATCCAGCGCCGGTTGGCGTCGTTATGTAATAAGCATTTCCTTTTTTCTTTGTCGCCGTTACGACTTGTTCTGTAATCTCGATATTCGATTTGTTTTTTAAATCATTCGCGGTATATAATGAATGTTTTTTTGAAGTGTATAGTAGGAATTGACCAGTAACCTCGATATCTTCTTCATGAGTACTATGCTCATTAACATGCTCTTTAATACTTTTAAAAACTTGATCTTCCGTATATATTTCAGCGGATTTTTCAGCACTCTCTGCAAATGAATAAGTAGGTGCAAGAACAGTTTGTAATGCAAGAGAGAGAGTTAAAACACTATAAAATTTCTTTTTCATATTTTTTTTAACACATTAGATTATGGAATCTAGTGTTAACATTCCTCCTTTTTATATTGTATTTTCACTATGTATCGATTTTAGTACTAATAAATTTTAACAAGAGAAAATGATGATGTCTATATACAGGAGCGATATTCATAAAAAGAATTATTTGAAAAAATGTAAGAGAAACAGGTAAAACCTTCTGTATTGACCTGTAAACGCCCTTCAAGTAAACTAAAGAGAGTTTGCAAATGAAAAGGTGATAATGTTGTTAATTTCAATTAAAACGTTACAAGATGATCGTTTTTTACGTCCGCTACAAAATATTGGCGGCTTATTTTTTGAAGATAGTACGATTGGATTTGAACAAGAGGAAGCGAATCTTATCGTTGATATACACATTGAGGATAATGTGAAAGCATCCGCTCGATTAACGGATGTTAGCACAGGAAATGTGTATGAAGAAACATTCTCGAAAGATTTATCTGCTTTCACAGATGAAAAAGAGCGTATGAAGCAAGTGAAACACGTTGTTTCTTATGTATATCTTTCTGTTCTTCAGCAGTTAACTGGTATTGAACAAAGCTGGGGTATTTTAACGGGAGTACGTCCGACGAAACTTCTTCATAAAATGCTTCAAAATGGTATGTCAAAAGAAGAAGCGCATCAAGAGCTTCGTGAAAGTTATTTAATTCATGAAGAGAAAATTGAACTTCTTCAGCGCATTGTTGATTGCCAATTAGCAGTTGTTCCGGATTTATACCGTTTGAAAGAAGAAGTAAGTATTTATATCGGTATTCCGTTCTGCCCAACGAAATGTGCATATTGTACATTCCCGGCTTATGCGATTAATGGACGCCAAGGGTCTGTTGATTCGTTCTTAGGTGGTTTACATTATGAAGTTCGTGAAATTGGTAAGTTTTTAAAAGAAAAAGGTGTAAAAGTTACGACGATTTATTACGGCGGAGGTACACCTACAAGTATTACAGCAGAAGAGATGGATATGCTGTATGAAGAAATGTATGAAGCGTTCCCAGATGTGAAAAATGTGCGTGAAGTAACAGTTGAGGCAGGTCGCCCAGATACAATTACGCCAGCAAAGCTAGAAGTGTTAAATAAATGGAACATTGACCGTATTAGTATTAATCCGCAGTCATACCATCAAGAGACACTAAAAGCAATTGGACGTCATCATACTGTAGAAGAAACAATTGAGAAATACCATTTAGCTCGTGAAATGGGAATGAACAATATTAATATGGACTTAATTATTGGTCTTCCTGGTGAAGGGTTAGATATCTTCAAACATACGTTAGATGAAACAGAAAAGTTAATGCCAGAATCATTAACAGTTCATACGTTATCATTTAAACGTGCTTCTGAAATGACGCAAAACAAACGTAAATATAAAGTAGCAGGTCGCGAAGAAATTACAGCGATGATGCACGAAGCAGAAGAGTGGACGCAAAAGCATAATTACGTACCATATTACCTATATCGTCAAAAGAATATTTTAGGTAACTTAGAGAACGTTGGTTATGCAATGCCGACGCAAGAAAGTATTTACAACATTGTCATTATGGAAGAAGTACAATCAATTATCGGACTTGGTTGTGGTGCATCAAGTAAATTTGTTCATCCGAAGACAGGAGCAATTACGCACTTCGCAAATCCGAAAGATCCAAAATCATATAACGATGGCTTCGTAAAATATACAGAAGATAAACTGAAAATTTTAGAAGAGCTATTTGTATAAGAAGGAGAGTGTTCCAAAGCGGAACACTCTCTTTTTTATATTGTCAGTTTTTGTCGGTAAGTCGATATATTCGAAAAATCGCTGATATAATTCGAGTTGCGCTGATATATTTTGAAAATCGCTGATATATTTCAAGTTACGGTCGATATACCTGGAAAATCGCTGATATAATTTCATTTACCGTTTAGCGGCACCGTATGTAAAACTATGTCGATAATAATCAGAAAAATTAGTCAAATCATTAAAGGACAATGTCTACTTATGGACGAAATGATAGATTTATGAAAGAGAAAAGGGGGAAATTGTTGGCATGTACATGACGATAGGGAGAATTTTTGATTTATCAGTTGGTAAGTATCCGAATAAAGAGGCGTTAGTGGAACCTGAAAAGAATATTCGCTGGACGTATAAACAGTGGGATGAACAAATAAATAAAACGGCGCACGCTCTATTAGGAGAAGGGGTAAGAAAGGGAGATACTGTATCTGTTTACTTATATAATTGCCGCGAATTTGTAAACGTTTACTTAGCCTGTGCGAAAATTGGAGCGATCTTTAACCCGATTAATTTCCGCTTAAAAGCAAAAGAAGTATCTTATATTCTTCAGGACGCATCCTCGAAAGTCGTTGTCTTTGAAAAAGCAGTTGAGTCAACTGTTGCTATAATTGAAAGAGATTTTCCAAATACATCTTTTTGGTCTATAGAAAACGATAAACCTTCCTATGCAAGTTCCTACCATGAAAAAGTGAATGAAGCATCTTCTGAGAAAGTAAATATCGAAATTGATGAAATGGATTATTGTTCAATGCTTTATACGAGCGGTACGACAGGTCATCCGAAAGGCGTATTACATCGTCATCGCGAAATGACTGAGCATAGTATGATTTGTACGTATTTCCTTAAATATAATAGAGATAGTGTAGGGCTTGTTGTGGCGCCTTTATATCACTGTGGTGAATTAAATGCCGGAATCATACCACGCATTCAAGTTGGCGGAAAGAATGTTATTTTGCATCATTTTGATACAGAAACAGTATTACATACGATTCAAGAAGAAAAGATTACGACGTTCTTTGCAGCGCCGACAATGTGGAATATGTTGTTGCAAAAAGATTTAGCTCAGTATGATTTAACTTCGATGAAGATTGGTATATACGGCGGAGCAGCAATGGCACCGGCGTTAGTAAAAGAATGTAAAGAACGTCTTTATATTGATCTTGTTCAAATATACGGAATGACAGAAATGGGGCCAGTTGTTGCGTTTCTCGTAGAGGAGGATCAAATTACGAAAGCTGGTTCAGCAGGCACGCCATGTTTTAGCCATGAAGTTCGTATTGTGAAACCGAACGAGGATGCACCGGCAGAACCAGAGGATGTATTACCTCCTTATGAAGTGGGAGAAATTATTTTACGCGGCCCAACTATGATGGCTGGCTATCATAATCGTGAAGAAGCGAATAAAAAATCGATGTATAAAGGATGGTATCATTCTGGTGATCTAGGCTATTTTGATAAAGACGGTTATTTATTCGTTGCTGATCGCGTTGATGATATGGTAATTAGCGGTGGCGTAAATATTTATCCTCGTGAAATTGAAGATTTCCTTCATAGTCATCCTGGTATATTAGATGTGGCGGTACTTGGTGAGCCAGATGAATTATGGGGAGAGCGTGTTGTGGCAGTTATTGTGAAGAAAGATGAAACAATAACAGAATCTGATTTAGAAACGTATTGCAAAGAAAGTGATGAACTAGCAGATTATAAACGTCCGCGTCATTATTTATTTGTAGATGAACTTCCGCGTAATGCGAGCGGGAAGTTGCAGAAATTTGTGCTGAGGGAGTCATTGAAAGGTGCGAAAAAATAAAAAATGAAGGATACCCCATATCTATGGGGTATCCTTCATTTTTCTATATTAAACAGAAGAAACAATATCTTTGTTAATTCTCATTTCTTCTTGTTGAAGGTTAATTAGCGCATTTGAAATAAGGTGGAAAAACAAAATGGATGTAATGTCCAAAAAGAAAAGACACCTTAAGGTGCCCCTCTCCGACTTGAACCATTTCATTTCATACGAATCTATCCGTATTACCATTACCCCTTTGTTATGAGTGTAAACACATACTATAAAGCAGAATCGTCTATATACACTAGATTGTTAGTTCACAAAAGACAAGAGATTTGAGATCAATATTGAAGTGACGCCACATCCCCTATAATAATTGATATGTTACGCCTTTTAAAAGAATCTGCTTTATAGAACGTGCCCACAAGTTATATTTTACTACATGTAATATTCATTTAGTGTATTTTTTGATGAATATGTATAATTACATAAACTGTATGAAAAAAAGAGAGTATACTCTGATGTTGTGTAATAAAGATAAAGCCCGCCTACGGGAATGAAGTGACCCCCGAAAGTTAGACAGGTCGTTTCATTAGGCAGCCTCTAGGGTATGAGCCCGGTATTGTAC
>NZ_JASNGE010000007.1:0-224621 GCF_030164735.1 Bacillus sp. RB3 | reverse complement strand
TACAATACCGGGCTCATACCCTAGAGGCTGCCTAATGAAACGACCTGTCTAACTTTCGGGGGTCACTTCAAATTAGATGGCTTTTGTATGTTACTCTATCGTTTCAACTTCACGTGGATTTTTCATCTCTTCCACATACACAACTCTAAATCCGTGATCTTCTAAATCTTCCAATAATGTCTCTAATTCACCGTCGTTAAACTCTTCTCCTAATGTAAACATAATTCTACGAACTAATAAGGCATCATTATCAAAAGTCATCAAACTTTGAATACCAGTGTATTTCTTTAAAACTGTCGATAACTTTTGGATTGCTCCATTATAGTCTTGCGTTCCAATCATGACAGAGTATTTACTAGAGTGAACGCCCCATGCATCCTCTAATAACTCAAAAACTTTTTTATGCGTTAAAATTCCAAGGAAAACCCCTTTTTCGTCAACTACTGATAAATAAGGCAATTTTTTTATTGTAAAAAATACTTTAAAGAAAGATGAATCTTCTCTCACAAACCCTTCTTTATCGTTTAATAATTGTATTACACTCTCATCAAGTGATCCTTTATATTCTAAAATATCTACTTTATATATATTCCCTAAAAATTTCTCTTTTTTTTCATCTAAAACTGGTACACAACGATACCCCGTTTTATTTAAATGCTCTAACGCTTCCCCTATCGTAATTGAACTTGAGCACAGTAAAACTTCCCTTTTCGGCACGTAATTCCCTTTAATCCTCATAAAAAGCCTCCTTATGTTAAAATACTTTCTGTGCCATAACTATATTATATTTTCAGAAAAAAATAAATAATTTATTTTATTTTCTGAAAATTATTCATTTTCTTGTCATAATTTATTCATGAATCCTTCACTTGTATATTTTTGCTATCAAATCTTCTCTCTGAATTACTAAATGAAAAATATATTGTAACTTCTTTCAAAAAAAGCTAAAATAAGAATAAGAATTTTCTGAATATTCTAAGAGTAGGTGGTTATATGTCCTTATTACGCTCACATATATGTAAATTTATAATTGGTATTATTGTTATTTTTGCCATAAGTCCTATTCCAGCTCTTTTTATTACACACAATTATTCTTATCAAAATGGATTTATTAGCATTTTTCAAAACTTCGCACAGCTTTCTTCTATATCAATTCCAAAGGTTGATTGGATGCATGAATCTATCTTTTTCTCAGCAAACCAAATGATACATACTTCTAATCATTCAACACCATTATTCCCTTACATATGGGAAATATATTTTATATCGATTGTTCGTTTTACTTTTACCCTTGCGATCGGATTTTTCATAAGTTTGGGTATCGGCCATTTATTTTTCAAAGTACCTAATTCGTTTAAAAAGTTTACTACTGTATTGAAATGGATACCTTACTCTTTTTGCACTGTAGTATTACAATGTTCAGTCTTATTACTACTTCTATACATCGCACAATTTATAAACCTTCCTTACTACTCATCATTTATCATCGTATGTAGTACTTCCATGATTATCGTTATGCAAGCAGTAAAAAAATGGATTCCTTTCTTAAAAAACACAAATGAATATGAAATAAAACATGATTCTTTTCTTGTGGATACATTGTTTTTGGCGCTTACTTCGAATCATAAATCAATTTTAGGTTCCATTATTCTTTCATTCGTTTTTATGGAATGCGTTTTTCATGCAAATGGACTGTTACAATTTATCGTTCAATTTGGCGGAAATTCACCCATAATTGTTACAATCGGCTTATTACTACTCTATATCCCATATAGCATACTTTCTTTCCTTCAAACACTATGGACCACAAACTACTCCAAGCAACAGTCATACACTTTAACGAGAAGTGTTCCAAAACCTTAATTTAAAATAACCCTCTATAATCTAAAAGTAGGGGGTTATTCCTTTTGTATAGCGGACAAAATAACAGCAAATTCAAAAACTATTACAGAAACATACCAATATTTACCCTTTTCCTTTGACTATTCTTTTCATTTGGATTTATTATAAAAGTATAACATAATTGCAGGAGGTGACATCTTTATTCCAAACCTTGGAATGGAGAACACGCTTGGACATATTAAATATTTTTCTCATCTTTGTACTTATTCTTATTTCTGGCTTTTTCGTTGCATCAGAATTCGCTGTTGTAAAAGTACGAAAAAGTCGAATTGACCAACTTGCAAATGAAGGTAATAAACAAGCTTTAGCTGCAAGAAGCGTCCTATCTAATTTAGATGTTTATTTATCAGCTTGTCAGCTCGGAATTACAATCACTTCTTTAGGGCTTGGTTGGCTTGGTGAACCGACTGTGGAACATATACTACGACCGCTCTTTGAAAAAATTAATATTACTGGAACAATGGCTAACACTTTATCTTTTGTTATTGCTTTTAGTGTTATTACATTTTTCCACGTTGTATTAGGTGAATTAGTTCCAAAGTCTTTCGCAATTCAAAAAGCAGAAGCAATCACACTCAAATTTGCAAGACCGCTTATTTTATTTGATAAAATTATGTACCCATTCATTTGGCTACTCAATAGTACAGCTATATTTTTCACAAAATTACTCGGATTAGAACCTGCGAAAGAAAGTGAACTTGCTCATTCTGAAGAGGAATTGCGACTCATTTTAGGTGAAAGTTTTAAAAGCGGTGAAATAAACCAAACCGAATATAAATATGTAAATAACATTTTTGAATTTGATGATCGAGTTGCAAAAGAAATTATGGTTCCTCGTACCGAAATGATTTGCTTATCTACTGAAAATACGTTAGAAGAAAATATGGATATCGTCGCTACTGAAAAATATACACGCTATCCAATTATCGAAAAAGATAAAGATGATATCATTGGGATGATCAATACGAAAGAAGTATTCCATGATCAAACGAAAGGTATTTATAAGCCACTTGAATCTTATATACATCCTGTTCTAACTGTATTTGAAACAGTTCCAATTCGTAAAACGTTAGTCCATCTTCAAAAAAATCGCGTTCAGATGGCAATCGTTATGGATGAATATGGTGGTACTGCCGGACTTTTAACGATGGAAGATATTCTTGAAGAAATCATTGGAGAAATTCAAGATGAATTCGATGCGGATGAATCACCTATGATTGAAAAGCGTACACCTAAGCTTACTGTTTTAGATGGAAAGGTGCTTATTTCTGAAGTAAATGATATGTTTGGCCTACATATTGATGATAGTGATTTAGATACAATCGGAGGATGGCTTCTTTCTCAAGCAGTTGACTTAAATATTGAAGCTGGCTATTCCATTGAATATGCTGGTTTTCAATTTAAAGTATTAGAACTTGATGGCCATCAAGTCAAAAAAGTTGCTGTACATAAACTAGATATTAAAAAGGAGCTATAAAGTGACTGTTTTATTAACAATTTGTATCATTGCCTGTTTCGTTGTTTCATTTCTCGCCTTTATTTATCCAATTATCCCTGGCATACTAGCTGTCTGGGCTGGATATTTGATTTACCATTTCGGTATAAATGGAGGCGAATTAACAACTTCTTTTTGGATTATTCAAGTCATTTTTACTCTTTTCATTTTCGTTGCTGATTTTATTGCAAATGGATATTTCTTAAAAAAATACGGTAGTTCTAAATGGGGCGAACGTGTCGGAATGATTTCTATCATTGTCGGATCGTTCTTCTTCCCACCATTCGGACTTATTATCATACCGTTCTTATCAGTATTTATAACAGAACTAGTGCATAAAAAAGCGCCAAAAGATGCCTTTCTAGTTGGAGTCGCTACTGTAGTTGGTTTTTTAAGCAGTACAGTAGCGAAAGCAATTCTCCAAATCATTATGATTATCATCTTCTTGTGTTATATCATCTTTTAACCATCCCGACTTCGGGATGGTTTTTTAATATGCAATACCTACTCGACTATTTTCATATATGTTTTTCTTACATAGATCCCATGCAAAGTGTGCTGTATCACCCACTGTAATTTTTGATCCACCCTCTGGCAATATATCTTTTTCAGTTCGATATACCTCTGTCGCCTCACCATCTATTAAATGTGTCGGACAAACAACTGTCCAACATAAATTATTACTATTACTTAGTACTTTATATGCAGCCAAATGATCTTCCGCTGCCGTTGTCGTTTTCCTTTTGGATTCCGTTGATTGAAAACGATATAAATTTAGATTTGTTCTTGCTTGTAAAATACCAGCTGTTCCTATTGTTATGATTCTACGAACCCCTTCTTCTTCCATTTGCTTAATGATTTGTGGCATACTCTTCCCTAATGTTCCATTTTGATCCGTTCCAAGTGCACTAATTACTATATCGCTTCCTTCTATCACTTTCTTTATATCATTTTCGTTCAATACATTACCTTCTATCACTCGTAGCCTTTCATGTTGTATTTCTATTCTATTTAAATCACGCGCTAATGCAGTCACTTCAGCTGAATCCTTTAATGCTAAATTAATTATGTTTGAACCTACTCGTCCTGTTGCTCCCAATATACATACTTTCATTTGTTTTCCCCCTCTTTCATTCTCTTTCTATTTTTCAATAATCTCAATAAATTTACAACAAAAAAGCTTCCTCATATATGAGAGGAAGCTTTATTATTACTTTATTTCTTTTCTTTAGAATCAGTAGACTTCTCGGTTCCGCTTGTTTCTTTATCCTTTTTATCCTCTTGTTGTGTTGTTGTGTCGTCTTCTTTCTTCTTGTCCTCACCTTTACTACAACCTACCATTAATAAAGAACTTGCAAGTGCCATAGCAGTTAATGATTTAACCCATTTGTTCATTTGCGTTTCCTCCTTGTGATAGAATATGTACAACCTCATATTACTCTCTATTTTTAAAGGAGAGATTGAAAAACAGTAAATATACGGTAAATTTTTGTAAATTTTCTGATAACAAAACCTGATTTTATTTCATTTCCAATCGATACACAATAAAACTAGTTTTTTCTCTCAATGGACGTAAAAAAACTAAGGCGCATACCATTTCGCCTTAGTTTCTCATGCAAACTTTTCATTTTCATATAGATGTGTAATATTATATTCCTTCTTCATAACATATTGCCACACACTATAAGCGTAACGGTTCATTTTCAGGAAACAATTTTCCAAAAATGAGCGAAACTCTGGATTAGCAACTTCCACTGCAACTTGAGCAAACTTTAAAGCTAATCGTTTCAAGTGCGCAATATAACTGGTTGCAATATGAATATCCCCTGTATATTTACTAACTGTTTCCTTTTCCATTTCATGCAAATCAAACTCCGTTGTTTCACAGGTTATATGCTGCACATTCTCTCCTTCTTGAAAATTTACTTGTTCATTATATGCTTGTAACATATATGGTAAATGGTGCTGTAATAGATTTTTTAATTCTTCGTCTCTGACCTTTCCAGCATACTCTCCAACCTTGTATATTAGCATATAACTATATCTCATTAATTCTTTCATACAGTCCATTAAAGCGCCTCCCTTCTCTTTTGTCCATATACTATAAATATGATGCTAAAACATTCGCTATTCTTGCTAAAAACCAATCCCATCTACTAATTTTCTCAAAATCTTCTTCAGAAAATCGTTTTGATTTATGAAAGTCTACCTGTAATCGACTCCATACTTCATCAACAACTGTTTTATCATATATGATACAGTTAGACTCGCAATTTAAATAAAAACTTCTATTATCAAAATTCGCTGTCCCAATATCAACAATTTCTCCATCAATGATTGTTACTTTCCCATGAAAAAATCCATTTCGATATTGATAAATCTCCGCTCCAGCATGTAACATATCTTTCAAATATGGATAGGCAGCTTGTTTTAACAATATGGCATCACTTTTAAATGGCACGAGAATTTTCACATTAACACCACGATTTAATGCAGCTTTTAACTCTTTCACCATTTCTTTACTTGGTACAAAATATGGTGTAGCGATAATTAAAGACTTTTTAGCTTTTTTTAAAAGTGCCCCATACTTTTCCCATAAGCCTTTTCCATTTGAAAATAAATATTGATATTTTATATTCCCTAATGTAGGTATACTTTCATGTATAGGCATTTTTTCTCCTGTATCTTCTTTCCAATCTTCGGCGAACTTTCTTTCCATATCCGATGCACCCTCACCATGGATACGCACGTGATAATCACGCCATGGCCCAAACTTTGGATTTTGTCCAAGGTACTCCTTTCCGATATTAAAGCCACCGACGTATGATACCTTTCCATCTATCGTAACAATACGTCTATGATTTCGTTGATGCAAAGAATAGAACATATTTTTCAGTTTCGGTTTTTTACTAAATGTAAACTTCACACCGTTTTCTTTTAATCGGCTAATTACCTTTTTCTTCAGCTTATATCCGCCTACCCGATCGACTGACAATTTCACTTCTACTCCGCTAGATGCTTTTTTCTCTAATAACTGTAAAAACTCTTGGCTTATTTCGTCTTTTCCTACAATATAAAAATGGATATATATATACTTTTCTGCATCGTTTATATCGTCAAATAATTTTCTATATAACTCTTCACCGTTCGTATATAGTTGAAATTCACCTAATCGAACTTGTCCTAATTCATATTCACTAGCCATTTCCTTCCCCATTTCCACATCGATGTTCATCCAAATGAATACACCTATTAAACAAAGGATTATAGCGAAAAAGTGCTTCATGGATAAATTCCTTTCTCCACTTACTGTTATTTCTATATCTTCCCTTTTTTATTACATTATCATTCAAGAAAATATGTCATTGCATGATATATGTCCATATCAAACAATAGCTCATTTGCATATTGTATGTTGTATCTTAAAATAAAAGGAGGAAATAACAATGGGCTTCGCACATGGTAATGGATTTGCGCTATTAGTCGTATTATTTATCCTCTTAATCATCGTCGGTGCTGCTTGCTTCTGCTAAGTAGCTACTGTCATATGATATGTGGATGAAAAAACTATAAAAGCGGACACCTATTTTAGGTGTCCGCTTTTCATTTTAAAACCATTTACGACTGCTATAGTAACTTAAATGGCTAAATATTCATCTCAAAAGGTTAACAATGTGGCTACTTTCTTACTCTCTGCCTTACGTATATGACGCTGTTCTGCACGTAACACAGCAATACGATGTAATTCTTTCTCTTCTTCGGTTTCAGGGATAACACGCGGTACTGGAACTGGATTATTTTCCTTACTAAGTGCCACAAAAGTAACGAATGACGTTGCCGCTATACGCTTCTCGCCTGAAATTAAATCTTCAGCCACTACCTTCACAAACACTTCCATCGAAGTTCTTCCCGTCCAAATTACGAAAGATTCATAACTAACACAATCTGAAGAACGAACAGGATGTAAGAAATCGACCCAGTCCATAGATGCTGTGACACATTCCTTTCTTGAATGTCTGGATGCTGAAATAGAAGCAACCATATCCATCTCCGCTAATATCTTCCCACCAAATAGCGTGTTATGATCATTTAAATCTGTTGGGAAGACTCGGCTCGTTTTGAACACCCTTGACTCATTGGCTGTTTTCCCCTTTACTTCTGTCATTGTTATCACCCCTTTAATGATCTATCCCTAATATTTCAATAATCACTATACTAAATGAACTACACGTTTAATATTAACAACATTCAGAACTTTCAGTCCACAAAAAAGAACCGATTTTATCAATCGGCTCCTCTAAATACATATTGTTCTTTCGGCTGTTCAACTTTATTCCATTTTGTTACTTCTAATACAGGAATATTCGCATGAAACGGCTGATAAAACTCAGTAGTTATCTCTCCTTCTACTTGAATCCAGTCATCATTATTCCACTCTACGCCTTCTGGTTTTTTCACTAACATACCATACACACCAGAATCTGCTACGCAATGTATAATACCGAAACGGAATAAGAAGTATTGTTCTTTTTTAGAAGAATCATCTCTAAAAACAAACCCTTTAAAAGATAATTTTTTCCCAGTAAACTCGCCAGGATAATTATAAATTGTTTCCATACCCTTTAGGAAGTCTTCATCTTTCAAATTAATATTGTCTTTCGTAACAAACTCTTTCTTCCCTTTTTCCATTACACCGCGGTATCCTTCTTTCCCGTAATAAATGCTCGTATCAGGTCTTAGGAATTGTCTTGTCATAAATGGATCCTTACTTTCTGCTTGTGCAACAGGAAAGTGAAAGCCCTTCGCTTTAACAATATCCGAATCTAGCGTCGCAATTGGGAAAAATAACCCTGAGATAATTGGAAAACAAAACAATGAGTACGAAAATGCTTTTTTCCACCATGTATTCTCATCTTTTGAATGATCATGCCCGCAATGGCTATGGTCGCAACTGCAATCATTTTTCTCTTTTTCCTTTTGGTGCTCTTTTTGGAAAACGACGATAATTTGTATAATCGTTAAGAAACCTAAAATAATTGCTGCTGTTGTTGATAAATAGGCATACTTCATATTGATATACTTCGTAATGTTACCAGAAATATGAAGCTGCGCAATTAATATTGTAAAACCTAATAATATATATGCTCGAAACATAACCTACCACCCCATCGCATAAATGAGTAGTGAGCTTGCATAAACAACAAGAGTAACTGTAACTATAACAACAATTACAAATTTCGTTTTAAATGTCGCAAGCATCATAAACATATTTTTAATATCCACCATCGGTCCGTAAACGAGGAACGCGACAAGTGAAGCTGTTGAAAACGTACTTTGGAACGAAGAAGCGATAAATGCATCTGCCTCTGAACAAAGTGATAATATATAAGCAAGTCCCATCATAACAGCTGATGAAGAAAACGGACCTTGTCCAATAGCAAGAAGTGTTGAAGTTTGTACAAACGTTTGTACCGCTGCTGCAATTAACGCACCTAGTACTAAATATTTTCCCATTGAGAAGAATTCCTCAACAGCGTGTGTACATACATCCCACATTTTTTTACGCAGTGGACGCTTATTATTCACTTCTGGGAAGTGATCATCTCTTAATTGATGTTCTTTAAACATAAAGGATAATATAATTCCAACGATAATGGCTACGATAATCGCTACAATAGAACGATACCATACCATGTGCATACTACTCCCAAAGGCAACATAAGTAGCAAATAATACAACTGGATTAATAATAGGTCCAGTTAACATAAATGCAATCCCTGCGTATGGTGGAACGCCTTTTCCAATTAATCGTCTTACAATCGGAACAATTCCACATTCACAACCTGGAAACAACATGCCTAAAAAAGTAGCTAATAAAACAGACAGAAATCGGTTCTTCGGCATCCATTTTGCCACCATATCTTCTGTCACAAACATTTGAATGAATCCTGAAATAAATACACCAATTAGCACAAACGGAAGTGCTTCGATTAATATGGAAATAAAAATTGTATTCATTTGCAGGAATGCTTTCGGTAATTGAAACAATTCCATGATGTATTTCCTCCAACTTTTCATTAACAATATGTAATTTTAACCCCATTTCATTAATTGAACAAGGCTTATATGGAATACATACCCTTTATATACATTACATTGTACAAGTTATATTCTATTCAAAATTTGAGATTTCATAGCAAAAAAGCTGCTCTAGCGTAGTTGTATAACTATGCTAGAGCAGCTTTCTTATCGTTAAAAGTAACGTTTCTTCCAAAAAACAAAAGCTAACGTGAAAGATAGTGTTACACATATGATGAGTACAATTACAAAACCGTGGGCTTCTCCTTCAAACGGAACCTTTACGTTCATTCCAAAGAAACTAGAAACCATCGTCGGTAAAGATAAAATGATCGTAATTGACGTTAACAGTTTCATAACACTATTTAAATTATTTGATATAACGGAGCTAAAAGTATTCATCATTCCACTTAAAATGTGACTATATATTTCCGCCATTTCAATAGCCTGTTTATTTTCAATTAATACATCTTCTAATAAATCTTGATCGTCTTCATACATTTTTAAAAATGTACTATTACGCATTAACTTTTGAATTACAATTTTATTAGCCTTTAATGACGTTGTAAAGTATACTAAACTTTTCTCAAGGCCTAACAATGTGAAAATCTCTTTATTTTTCATTGACTGATTTAATTGATGCTCTAAATCAATTGTTTTTCGATTTATTTGCTTTAAGTATCTTAAATAATAAGTAGAAATTGTATATAAGAGCTGAAGTGCAAAGCGCGTCTTCTTAAACGTATAAAATTCTTTAATACGTTGATTAATAAAACGTTCAAAAATTGGATTCTCTTCTAAGCAGATTGTAACAAAACAATCCGGCATCACAATCATACCTATTGGAATCGTGTCATAAATCGAATTTCCTTCTTCGTCATGTCTAACTGTCGGAATATCGACGATAATTAAAGTATTATTGTCTTCCTTTTCAATACGAGAGCGTTCTTCATCATCCAAAGGGTCTTTAATGAAATCTAAGTCTACATTTAAAGTTTGTACTAGATATTGAATTTCTTCTTCTGTTGGATGAAGTACATTAATCCAGCACCCCTTTTGCATTTCCTCAATCTCTTGTAGTTTTCCGTTTCGGTCTGTTAAATATATATTTAACATACTATCACCCCGATTCTTTTTACATGTAGGAATCTACCTCTCTTAAATCACAGTTTTTAAACCGCCATTCTCAGCATATGAAACATACGTTTAAATTTCAATAGAAAAATTATTTTGAAAACGTTTTTATAAGAAAAATATTATAAAGTGAAACTTTAATCAGTGGGGGCTTCATCCCCCCCACTGATTTTCAGCCCTCACCAATCGGGCTTTTACAGGCTGCCCGCCCCCAACCAAACTTCTTTTCTTTCGCTGAATTTTGAGATGAGGATCTTACTGCCCGTTAGAGCGGGATAAACATAGAAAAAGACAGAGTGCTCTCTGCCTTAAAAGCTTATGTTGCCTTTATAACATATTTAGAAAGCATCCACAAGTTAAACCCGACTGAAATCGTATAGCCCGCGTATGTTGAAATGATAAAACTTACATAATCGAAATACGGAAGCAATACAATATTTAAAACTATCTTCACAATAATTCCAATCACTAGTCCTAGCACCGTCTTCTGCTGTTGATTGATTCCTTGTAGCATAGCAGCCGTTACTGTAAAAAGAGAAAATAGTATGCAAGCAGGAGCATAATACTGTAAAATGATTCTCCCCATCTCTGGATCATTTCCAGCACCAAATAAAAGGGTATATACAGGCTTGGCTAACACCATCATTCCAATTGCCGCCGGTACCGTAATTGCTACTACTAATACATTTGTTCTCGTAAAATGTTTGTACAATAGCTTCGTATTTCCTGCTGTGTAAGCTTTCGTCATCTCTGGTACGAGAGACATACTAAAAGCTGTCGCAACGGATACCGGGATAAGCACAACCATTTGAACAAGGCCAATTATCGCATTAATTTTTTCCGCTTCGCCTTGCATATACCCTATCTGTATAAGTAGTTTATTAATTGTAAATGTATCAATCGTCTGATACAACGGAATTGCTAAGCCTACTACAACAAAAGGAATAGAATATGTAAAGAGCTCCTTATAAAGCGAGAAAAAAGATTTCGTTGTTTGTGGTATACTTGCCATTTCTTTTTTCTTTAAGTGCCTTCTCCTTCTCATATAATACGCACTTAAAACAGTTAATCCACCTACAGCTCCCATAAAGGCACCGAACGTTGAAATACCAACTGCTAGCGAAACAGAAGCTTTTAAAACATATAAAACGACAAAGCTTCCTATTAAAATGGTTAAAACCCGAAAAAATTGCTCTACAACGACACTTAATGCAGAAGGCCCCATCGATTGGAATCCTTGAAAGAAGCCCCTTAATAAACTCATTACTGGCACAAGTATTAACGCAAAACTTACAATTCGAATATTAGTAGTAACCGCTCCTACACTATTCCCCGTTTGATCATTCCCATCGATGACAAGTTTAGCTAAATGCGGAGCTAGCATATATAACGTAAAACACGAAATGACTCCCATTATAAACATAAACACGATTCCACTTTTCAACACTCTCTTAACCGTATGATAATCATTCAGTTGATCATATTTTGATACCATCTTTGAAACAGCTAGCGGTAATCCCATTGTTGCTATGCTGAGCATGATGGTATAAGGACGATATGCGTATGTGTATAGAACGTAACCACTCGTACCGACCATCGCTGTAAATGGTATAACATATATAAACCCTAACATTTTTGATATCATCGTTGCCATCGTTAAAAATATCGTTCCACGTATAAACGGTGACCCTTTCATCACATTCCTCCGCTACGCTTTATTATTACACATTATGGACAACTCCTTTTCTTTAGAACCGAAACAAACAAAAAAAGCCAATGAAAAATCATTGACTTTAACGCGCTGCTTTTTTCTTTTTGAAATACTTTAAACCAAAGTATAGAGCAATAAAAAGAACAGCTCCTATAATTATGTAATGTGTGTAATCAGATGCATACTCTTTAATTTGTCGCCAATTCCCACCAAGTTTTTCACCTAAGTATATAAATAGAATTGACCATGGAATGATCGCTACAACCGTATAAAGTGTAAATAGTTTTAATGGCATCTTAGCTAGTCCTGCTGGAATAGAGATCGCATGACGTACTACTGGGATAAAGCGCGCAGAAAATATTACACCTGCTCCATAACGCTTAAACCAACCTTCCGCTATGTCTAAATGATGTTTATTAATAAGTAGATATTTCCCATATTTCTCTACAACCGGACGCCCTCCGTAGTATCCAAGCCAGTATAAAAAGATTTGCGCTAAAGTACCACCAATCGTTCCGGCGATAACTGCACCCACAAAACTAATTTTACCATTTGCTACTAAAAAGCCAGCATACGAAAGTACAATTTCACTCGGGATTACTTCAATCATTAAAGCAAGAGCTACTCCAAAGTAACCTAAGCTTGCAAAAAATTGCAATAACTGATCTATTATGTTTGCTAACATGTTCTTTTTTATCTCCTTTTTTCTTCACATACCATCCCATTATTACATAAAGGCTGCAATCTGCCAATATCTTCATTTTAACAATATGTACAATTCAAGCAGGATTAATCTATTAATTTCTCTTTCTGCGGGTCTTTCATGTAGGCAAACATCTCTTTAATTTGGTCTTCTGTATTTCTAGCAATTGATAAATTAGGCAATTCATTTTCACCAAAAAACTCCACCTCTTCTGTTTCAATGCTAGTTTTCTTTTCTCCACCAATAATCTCGCATCCAATGAAAATCTTATATACATGCGTCGCCGATGGAGATGGTTGATGTTTTTCTTTATCAAATATAGCTAGTAACTTAAAATGATCTACCTCATAACCAGTCTCTTCGAAAACTTCTTTTGCTGCAACTTCGGTTGGCGTATAACCGACATCAGCCCATCCACCTGGCAATGCCCATTTCCCATCGCTTTTTTCTTTCACAAATAATAACTTTTCATTTTGAAAAACAACCGCTCTTATATCAACTTTAGGTGTTTGATAGCCTGTCTCACTTGCAAATAACTTCTCTACGATTTCCCAATCTGTTTTCGTGTAATGTGACATCATTGAAATAGAAATATCTCGTAATTGCTGGAAACGTTCAATATCATACACATCCTTAGAATACGTTAAACCTGCTTGAGCTATAGATTGTATTTGTTTTACCCAATCAATCCATTTAATCGTCATATATCCGCATCCCCATTCTCTATCAAATATATTACTTCATTTTTATTGATACATCTTTATTATACAAAAAAAAAAGAGATTGATAACGTTTCAATCTCTTTCAAAATTAATCCAATTCATGTAAGTGGTCTTGTATATACTTTCTTCTCTTATTTATATATTCATAAATCATATCAGCCTCTTGATCAAATGTTTCTAATTTTTCTTTCATGTATGGATCTTGTAGTAAATATGGACGAATCAATTCACACAACCCTTCTACTTTCGGCCTCATAAACGAAACTGTAAATTGATCTTCTAATATTTCTTCCAAAATACTTCGATACTGCTTTCTAAATACAGGTATGTCTAGCAATCTTGCACTTAACGTATTATACCCTTGAATGCGAATATATTCATGATTAAGTGGTCTCCCTTGTACATCTCGCCCCCAAGTCGCATCATAATCCCACGGTATAACTTCAAATAAATTTGTTTCATCGTTATGATATAGTGCATAGTTATGAACGAAACCATCAAAGTTTTGCGTAAAAATAACTCCTGCTAACCATCGTAAATATTTATCTACATGTAGAAACTTCCCAATCTCTTTTTCATAGGCTTCCCTCGTCAAAGTATTCGCTTGAAATACAAATTCACTCAGCTGTTCTTCACTATTTTTATTCGAATATTTAAATTCATAACCCGCAAAGAGCTCTGTCTTAACATCTTTATCTCGTTCACTCATTAATGAAAAATTCGCATCATCATCTATCGCATAATAAATAGAACCACTCGGTAATCCTCTATTTTTTAAAAAATTTTCATCAACCGATTCTAACTGTAAATACACACCTTGAATTTGACCATTAATTTTTATAAATACATGTTGTGATTTTGGCGAAAGTACACCAATATCATGAAAAAAATCTAAAGATAATTTATTTCGTATGAGAGACGGATCCATAAACTCCGAATTCAAATGAAACTCTTTCGCACCTTGAAATTTTTTAGGCTTATAAAACATAACATGATAAGACTTTTTCTCAAATTCGCGAATATGAGCTCCTCTGTATACGATATCAATATCATACTTCTTTTTTCCATAAGTCAATTTTGCTGGTACTGGACTATCTGACCAAATGTCCTTTTTCAATTCCACTAAGTACATTGGATGAACAAAAAAATCATATGAAGGCAGCATGTTTTCTCATCCCTTCTCAGTTCTCTTCATTCAATGTATGCGCCTTGTCTTGTCCATACATCCGCAATCATCTATTTATATAAAATTACACTCTTGTCCTGTTCAGAAAGATGCCTACATACATATCATGTTAAGGAAAAAGAATACCTTTTCACTTTAATACATGATAAGGAGGATTTCTATGAAACGTGATATTAGAAAAGCTGTCGAAGAAATCAAAAGTGCTGGGATGGAGGATTTCTTACACCAAGATCCAAGTACATTTGAGTGCGATGATGATAAATTCACTCATCATCATTGTACAACTGGATGTAAATGTACAACTGGGGGTAAATGTCCTAGAACAAGATGTACTCGCGTGAAACATTGTACGTTCGTTACAAAATGTACGCATGTAAAAAAATGGACATTTGTTACGAAATGTACACGTGTACGTGTTCAAAAATGGACGTTCGTTACGAAAGTAACGCGTAGAAAAGAATGCGTATTAGTTACAAAACGTACTCGCAGAAAACATTGTACATTCATTACAAAATGCATACGCTTTGAAAAGAAATTTTTCTGGACAAAACGAAGTTTCTGTAAAAAATGCGAATTCTTCCCTAACAGACACGGTCACTCTTGCGATGATTCATGTGATCATGGTAAAGACTGTCACGATAGCGGACACAAATGGAATGATTGCAAAGGCGGACATAAATTCCCATCTTGCAAAAATAAGAAATTCGATCACTTCTGGTATAAAAAACGTAACTGCTAGTTTTTATACCACCCAAAAAAGGCCGTTTTGCGGCCTTTTTTACATTTATTGAAAGTGACTTATATCTGCAAATTGTTTCACTTTACCAATACCCTCTTCAAATTCTATTATGCTCAAACTGGCACTATGCATAAATGGATCATCCCACACATTTTCTATTTCAATTCCCGCGAAATGCCCTACAAGTAATTTTGCTGCTGCCGCATGAGAAACAATCAATATGTTTTGTCCTTTATGCTTCTCTAAAAGAAGCTGCATCCCTTCAATTACTCTTTCATAAACGGCCTCAAAATTTTCGCCTGATGTTGACTGAAAAAGATGTGGCTCATTCCAAAACAGATGTACTTCTTCTGGAAATTGCTTTTCTATATCCGCGATTGTTTGTCCTTCCCATATACCCATGTTGATTTCATAGAAATGCTCATCCGCTATAATAGGTATATCACGTTCCCCCTTTATTAACTCTGCCGTATGAAGTGTTCTTTCGCTCGGACTACTATAAATCGCATGGATTGGTAAATCTTTCATTCGATTCCCTAATTGTTTCGCCTGAACTATACCATTTTCAGTTAAAGCAGAATTTTTCCGTCCCTGCATTCGCTTCGCTACATTCCACTCTGTTTCACCATGCCTTGTTACATATATAGTTGTTTTCATTTCTTACTCCCCCTCACCATGTTGGTCGTAATTCCCACGGTTCAACTCTCCCTACAATCCACTCCGCTCGTTTACTTTCAATCCCTTTTATAACTCCATCAGCTATCTCTTCATGAGTAAGCCATCTTCCATATGTATCTTCTAAAATAAAACCTAAAATAATTCTATGATAAATACATCGCATACTCCCTATTTTTTGTGCAGGCATACGTGATGCTTTACTACCTAAAATATGAAATAAACTATATGTTTTAGACGACAAATTTAGTTCTTTACAAATATTTGATAGTGCATGCTTTGCACTTGTGTGTACCCATGCAACAACTAATGTGATCGGGCCATTTTTCTTAATTGTACTTTTAATAGCTAGCTTTACATCTTCATCATTATGATAATCTAACGAAAGGCATGTAATATTTTCTGGTGCAGAACTCATTCGCTTAACATTTTCTAATTTCACTTCATCTCGCCCGATAATAGAAACATAAAATCCTTTCTCACAAAGCCACATAGAAACTTTCTTTAGCATTCCTGTTCCACCAATTACAAGTGCATGCAAATGCTATCCCTCCCTAATAAAATGTCATATGAGGTTTCTCATCTCTATAATAATTTAAACGGTCTTGCAGTGTCCCTGAGTGAAACTCAAATTTATGACCGTCAGGATCAACAAAGTATATAGATTCGCAATCTCTTACATCACGTTCTCTTCCTTGTAAAATATGAACATCATTTTCTTCTAATCGCTGTATTAGACATTTAAAGTCTTCTTGTTCAACAGAAAATGCAATGTGCGTATAAGATTGATGAATCTCATTTCTCGGAATATGCGTCTCTTCATTAAGCGCTATCCATACTCCACATATGTTAAAATAAGCTAATTTTCTTCCTTTAACTAGTAATTCTCCTTCTAATACTTTTTCATAAAACATAATAGAGTTTTCTAAATTAGATACCGAAAAACAAATGTGATTGATTCCCCTTAACAACTATAATTCCTCCTTATACAAATAAAAGATGAGCGAAAATTCACTCATCTTTTATTATACTATTTTTTTGTAATATATGCCCATTTATAACTGAAGTCCCCGCCAAACGTATGGTTAGCAATGCCTTTTACAAATGGCTTCTCTAAATAAGCTGTACTTTGTTGGTACGTAGGAGAAATTGCTGCGTCTTGACCAATTAAGATTTTTTCAGCTTCCGCAAGTGCATTCCAGCGTGCTTTATCATCTTTTAATAGCTCTCCTTTTGATTTCGCTACTAAATCATCATACTTCGGATTAGAATAATCCATTTCATTAAATGAGCTTCCAGTAACAAACATATCAATATAAGTCATTGGATCCGGATAATCAGGGCTCCATGCAGATAATGAGAATTCATATTGGAATTTCTTTTCTAAATCTAGCTTCTGCTTGTATGGTTGCTGTTTCAAATTCACTTTAATACCAGGCAAGTTTTTCTCTAGTTCTTCCTTAATAAAGTCGCCTACTTTTTTACGGCTACCGTTATCATCGTTTAGTAATTCAACCGTAATTGTATCTTGACCAAGCTCTTTCTTCGCTTCTTCCCATAATTTTTTTGCTTTCTCTGCGTTATCTTTACTATCACGGAAGTTTTTATTTACAGAGCGGAAATCTTTTCCATCCGGACCTGTCGTGAATTTTTCAGGTACTAAGAAATATGCTGGCAATGAACCGTCATTTAAAATGACATCAGCAATTCCTTTTTTATCGTATGCTAAATCAATCGCTTCACGTACTTTTTGGTTTTTAAATGTTGCATTTTTTTGGTTAAAACGTAAGAAATATATGCGTGGATCTAACTTCGTTTTAAATTCATCTGGTTTATTCTTTTTATATTTATCAACAAATTCAGAAGTTAAAATAACTCGATCTGCTTGATCACTATCATATAAATTTACTCCCGTGCTTGTTTCCTTCACAATACTTACATTAATTTCGTCTAACTTTACAGTATCTTTATCCCAATAATTAGGATTTTTCTTTAACTGATAATTTTGTTCATGTTTCCATTGACTCATTGTAAATGGTCCATTATATACTAATTTATCTGCTTCTAATCCGTATTTATCTCCTTGCTCTTTCACATATTTTTCATTTAATGGGAAAAATGTAGGGAACGACGTAAGCTCAAGAAAATAAGGTGCTGGTTGCTCTAATTCTACTACCAACGTTTTATCATCCTTCGCTTTAACACCCAGTTGATCTAATGGTAATTCTCCTTTATTTACTTTCTGTGCATTTTTCACATCAAATAAAATGAATGCATATTCTGCCGCTGTTGCTTTATCTAATGTACGTTGCCATGCATATACAAAATCTTGTGCTCGAACTGGATCACCATTTGACCATTTCGCATCACGTAATTCAAATGTATATGTCTTTTTATCTTCACTAATCTTCACATCTTTTGCCATACCTGGTGTTGGTTTATTATCTTTATCTAGACGATATAAACCTTCCATTGCATTTACAAATACACGGAAAGATACAGAATCCGTTGATTTAGATGTATCCATTGAAGGAATTTCAGCTGTTTCTAGCAAATTTAAAACTTGTTTATCGGCCATTCCCTTATTCGATTCTTTCTTCGTTGTCGAAGCCTTCTCACCATTCCCACACCCTGCAACCAATACACTCGTCGTTAACGCAAGTGCAGCAATTGTTGTTGTCTTTCTCTTCATTCTTCCTTCCCCCAATCTATATGTATAAGTTAAATCCTATATAATATATTTTATTATACAAAAGATTCTGATTATTTTAAATATTTATTTTAACAAACATAGAAAAAAGCGATCGGAAATTTCTTTCCAGCCGCTTTCTTGAATAGCATTTACTTGTAATCCATCCTCTATATCAAATGGATTTTGAACTTTAAATATTTCTTCCATTAGCTTCAAAAACTCTTCTTCAGTTTTAGATTCACCATTAACCATAAATGAGTATGGTTCCACTTCACCTAATTTATAATCGACAACAAATTGAATCTTCACCTTTTGTCTTGGCGTTCCGGTGTTATATCCTTGGAATTCTACTAATTCTAACCCTTCCGTTCCACGATAATATATCCAACCTGAATTTTGAAAATAATTTTCGAAAGATTCACCTATTGAAAAGAAAGGATATTCATAAAGCGAGCTTGTACGAACCTTTTGAATAACGTCTCGATCAGTCGGAAAAAAGAAATGACTAAAAAATATGCTAGCAACTGCTAAAATAGTAACAATTGTCGCTCCCATTTTGCTCGTTCCGCCGCTATCATTGATTAGATAGTTTTCAACTGATTTATCTTTTATTTCTCTTGCTTTTATTCGGTATATACGTCTTTCCGCAAATTGATAGTACAATCCATTTGCAAAAATCCCCATTCCAAACAGAATAAAAATGAGTAATAAAAACGTAAGAGGCACCATATTAATGATTGGCAACGCTACATTAAATCCCATATAATACGAAAATGCATCACACGCTACTAATAACAACATAAATAAAGCAGCTGGTACATAATACTTACGATATCCTAGCCAGCCTATATTGAAAATAGCAGCCCAACCATTCCAGCTCCACCTAGCAATCCGCTTATTCTCAAGCTCCCATTTCCTTTTGTAATACGGATATTGTCTCCCTACATATACTTCTAGTTCTTTATCTATTAACGAGCTACCTTCATCTTGTTCATTATCCAAGTTTCGCTGACAACTTGCACAATTTAACTGTTCCTCCTCGCAAGGTTGCCCACAATTTATACATTTCAAAACAATCCCTCTTCCCATCCATACGTCATTTCAAAATACCTTCGTGTTTTAATAACCACTCTTTCCTCCATAAACCACCAGCATATCCAACAAGCTTTCCACTCTTCCCTATTACACGGTGACATGGAACAATTATTGAAATTGGATTCCGACTATTTGCCCCTCCTATTGCCCGTACAGCTTTTGTATTTCCAACTTTCTCTGCAATATCTAAATATGAAGCACTTACGCCGTATGGAATAGTATAAAGTGCATCCCATACATTTTTTTGAAATGCTGTTCCCTCCGCAGACAGCGGGACCGTAAACTCTTTTCTTTTCCCTTTAAAATATTCATCTAACTCATTTATACATTGTTCTATCATTTCATTTTTATTTTCTTCTTGTCGTTCATCAACAAATATAACAGACGTAATTCCTTCTTGATTCGCTGTAATTTCAAGCAAACCTACTTCGCTTTCATAATAAGCCTGGTACATATGCCATCCTCCAATTCAGTTCATATTAGTCATTGTAACACGAATATACAAAATTTTTCGTATAAGCGTTTTATTAGAGAAACAAAAAAGAGAATGATACAATGTAAGAAAATTCAATCTAGGAGGCTATTGGATGAATTCCGAACTTTTTTCACCTTATACAATTAAGGACGTTACATTAAAAAACCGGATTGTTATGTCACCTATGTGCATGTATTCATCGGAAAACAGGGATGGCCAAGTAACGAATTTCCATCTCATTCATTATGGAACAAGAGCTGCCGGTCAAGTTGGTTTAGTTATGATTGAAGCAACAGCCGTGTTACCTGAAGGTCGAATTTCAAATAAAGACTTAGGCATTTGGGATGACAACCTAATTGAAGGCTTACATAAAACGACTACTTTTATACATGATAATGGTGCAAAAGCTGCCATTCAACTCGCTCACGCCGGAAGAAAAGCAGAATTAGAAACAGATGCGTTAGCTCCTTCAGCCATTCCATTTAATGAAACAATGAAAATGCCAATAGAAATGAGCAAACACCAAATTAAAGATACTGTATTAGCTTTTCAGCAAGCTGCAGTACGATCAAAACAAGCTGGATTTGATGTTATTGAAATACACGGTGCTCACGGTTATCTTATTAATGAATTTCTTTCTCCGCTTTCCAATAAGCGGACTGATGAATATGGTGGTTCACCTGAAAACCGCTATCGTTTCTTACGCGAAATCATCGACTCTGTAAATGAAGTTTGGGACGGACCAATATTTGTCCGTATTTCAGCAAATGATTATCATCCTGACGGGCTAACGGTTCAAGATTACGTTCAGTATACAAAGTGGATGAAAGAACAGGGAATAGATTTAATCGATTGTAGTTCTGGCGCAGTTGTACCAGCACATATTGATGTGTATCCTGGTTATCAAGTACAATATGCCAAACATATTAAAGAGCATGCTAACATTGCAACTGGTGCAGTTGGATTAATTACGACCGGAGTACAAGCAGAGCAAATTTTAAATAATAACGAAGCAGATTTAATTTTTATCGGACGTGAATTACTTCGCAATCCGTATTTTCCGAGAATAGCGGCCAATGAACTTGGCTTTGAATTGCAAGAACCTCACCAATATAAGCGAGCATCAGGAAAAATTCATACGAATAAATAAAACCGAGAAGTCATTCTTCTCGGTTTTATTTATTCTATCGTTGTAATTTCATTTGAATTATAAGTATGGATACCCGATTCTTCTCGCAGCGCGGTTATATACATCCCTTTCGCCACATCTTTAGCTGAAATTGGTTTATATTTTTTGAAAGCTCCTTTAAAGATAAACGGAATAATACGAGATAACTTTTCGGCCATTCGTTCGCCGAAACGAAATTCTTGTCGATTTCCTACTAATAATGATGGTCTAAAAATGTGAATACCACCAATCACTAACTTTTGCAATTCTTCTTCCATTTTTCCTTTCACTTGTGAATAAAAGAAGAATGATTTAGGATTCGCTCCCATAGAAGACACGACAAGGAAATTTTGTACCCCTTGTTTTTCAGCTAAACAAGCAGCTCGTAACGTATATTCATAATCTACTTTTTTAAAATTTGCTTTTGTTTTTGCTTTTTTTATTGTTGTTCCTAAGCAACTAAAAACATCATCCACAGCAAAGAACTCTTTATATTCCTCTAATACCGAAAAATCAACTTGTTTCTGCTGTAACTTCTCATGTTGCAATTGCATTGGCTCTCTTACAAAAATAGTAACCGAATCGTAGTAATCTGATTCAAGTAATAGACGCGTTATCTCTTGTCCAACTAAACCACTTGCACCGAGTATTAACGCTGTTCGCTTATTCATATATGCATATACCTCTTATTTTACTTTTCTCTCCTTTAGTAAAATACAACCTTTAGGAGTTTCCTGCTCTTATTTTACCACAAGTAAAACACTATGCGTACGCATAGTGCTTTACTCACTCTTTTTTCTCATCTCTCTCTTGTAATTTCGTTATTGTTGTAGCGTCCCCTAAATTACTTATTAATCTTCTTAAAAAAATTAATACGAAAGATAATGGCAATACTACCGCTAATATTAATAAAATAGCTTCCATTAAGTAACCCAAGCGCTCATCCCCCTCTTTACCTCCTTTTCAATATATGAAAACAGCGTTGTCACATATGCATGCATTTGCAAAAATAATACCCCTATATTTGACAACTTTATAACAAAAACAAATCGGAATGATTATTATTTATTGCAACTTTATTAAAGATGTATTATACTAAGTTCGCAAACTAAAACGTAATTATTCCGTTTTGTATTAAAATGATATTTTTCTTCTATAATTGGGGAAAATATATCCGTAAAAAAGAAAAGAGGAGAACTTCATGCCTAAAAGATTGACTATATTTTCATTCTTACTTATTTTTACCTTAATTTTCGCTGGCTGCTCAAATAAAAAAGAAAGTAATGCCAAGAAAGATGGAAAGCTAACAGTTTATACAACGATTTTTCCGCTTGCTGATTTCGCAAAGAAAATCGGTGGCGACTATGTAAATGTTGAAGCGATTTACCCACCTGGTGCAGATTCACATACATTTGAACCAAGTCAAAAACAAACAGTACAAGTTGCAAAAGCCGATTTATTTGTTTATAACGGCGCTGAATTAGAACCATTTGCTGAAAAAATGGAAAAAACATTACAAAAAGAAAATGTTAAAATTGTAAATGCATCTAAAGGTATTGAGCTTCGTGCTTCTACTGAAGAAGAGCATCATGATCATGGAGATGGCCATAAAGAAGATGAACATCATCACGATAAAGACCCGCATGTTTGGTTAGATCCTACTCTAGCAATGAAACAGGCAGAAAAAATTAAAAATGCACTTGTAGAGTTACAACCTGAACATAAACAAGAATTCGAAAAAAACTTTGCAGCACTTCAAACTAAATTTACTGATTTAGACGATGGATTTAAGGCAGCTGTAGCGAACGCAAAAACGAAAGAAATTTTAGTTTCTCATGCTGCCTATGGTTACTGGGAACAACGATACGGCCTAAAACAAATTCCTATCGCTGGAATTTCAGCTTCTGATGAACCATCTCAAAAGCAGCTTGCTGACATTACAAAAACAGTAAAAGAACATAATCTAAAATATATTTTATTCGAAACATTCTCTACTCCAAAAGTAGCATCCGTAATTCAAAAAGAAACTGGTACAAAAGTTTTACGCTTAAATCACTTAGCTACTATTTCTGAAGATGATGCAAAAAATAATAAAGATTACTTTACTTTAATGGAAGAAAACGTAAACACATTGAAAGAAGCAACAAACTAATCCATTATACTTTCTAGGCAACTGAATTTGTTATTCAGCTGCCTTTTTATGTATTTATCCTTGACTTGACCAAAATAACAAGTAAAATTATCCATATTAGCTTTAAAGCTATATTAATTTAGAAGGTGAGTTGGAATTATGAATCTTCACATTTGTGAAGTAACAGCAAAAAATTGGCGTTCAGTAGTTGCTTTAGACGTCGCAAAAGATCAGCAACAATTTATTGAAAGTAACGCGTTTTCTTTAGCAGAATCATTATATGAAGGAAACGGAACGTCAGTAGGTTTATATGATGGAGAAACACTTGTAGGATACGCAATGTATGGATGGTATTCAGTAAAACATAAAAGTGTATGGCTCGATCGCTTTATGATTGACCAACAATATCAAGGAAAAGGATACGCAAAACGTTTCCTTCGCTTACTCATTCAATTCTTACAAGAAAAATTTGAATGCAAAATAATTTACTTAAGTTTACATCCAGACAACAAACTTGCAATTGGACTGTATGAATCATTTGGTTTCCGCTTAAATGGGGATATTGATGATGAAGGTCCAGTTGTAGGTGTTGTAATGGAGTTACTAATAGACGAAAATACAAGCCTGTGAAAACAGGCTTTTTATTATACATTTATCAATTTTTAGTTTCTCCCCCTTATTTAATTCTGTTTTGCAATCTAATAGAATGCTCATAAAAAATAAGCCTGCAATTTACGCAGACTTATTTCACACACTCCTCGAAATGTTCTTGGAACCACTCTTTATTAATATCTCTTCCGATAAAAACTACTTCACTTACTCGCTCTTCGCCCTCTTGCCACTCTCTATCGTACGAAGCAGCAAATAACGTATGTACGCCTTGGAAAACGATACGTTTATCTACTCCATCTATCGATAAAATTCCTTTGTAACGATATAAATATTCCCCTAGCTCTTGAACGACAGCTGACATCCACTCATTAAGCTTTTGTAAATCCAGCGGACGTTCTTCACGTAATACAAATGATTTCACACCTTCTAAGTGGTTATGTTCTTTATGAGGGTAAATTTGCAACGTATCTTTCGTTTTAAACGTTTGGATTTGTAATAAAGATGGTATATCTACCTCACAGTTAGTCGCCTCAATTAACTTTGCAGTCGGGTTAATTCCTTGAATTTCATGCAAGAGATTTTCTTTCTCATTCTCTTCAATTAAATCTAATTTATTTACTAAAACGACATCAGCAAACGCAATTTGCTCTTTTGCTTCTAATCCTTTTTCAAAATGTTTATGTATATGATAACTATCTACCACCGTTACAACACCGTTAATTTGGTAAGCAGATTGGATGACTGGATCTAAAAAGAATGTTTGAATAATCGGCCCTGGATTTGCAAGGCCAGTCGTTTCAATTACTAAACCATCAAAATCCATTTTCCCTTCTGCTTTTACGTCCAATAACTGTTTTAAAGCAACAAGTAAGTCTTCACGTACAGTACAGCATAAACAGCCATTTGTCATTTCCATAATTTCTTCTTCCACATTCATAATCAACTGATTATCAATGCCAATTTGCCCTATTTCATTTACAATCACCGCTAATTTCTTACCGTGATTTTCTGATAAAATACGATTTAATAATGTCGTTTTCCCCGATCCAAGAAAACCAGTTAATATTGTTACTGGAATCATTTCGTACATCTCCTTATAGCTATATGTTTCTACATTATAGCATATAGAGAAAATCGTTTTTGTAGCAAAACATATTTATTGTCTGTACACCTAATTAACTATATAATAACATGTAGTAAGAAAGCCTTTTCAAAACATTATTATTCTTCTAGGAGGTACTTATAATGGAGCGAGTTCAAATGGCTGAGACGCTAGAATTTTCTCGTATTATTCAAGGATTTTGGCGTTTAGCAGAATGGAATATGACGAAACAAGAATTACTTTCTTTCATTGAAGATTGTATGGATATGGGAATTACTACTTTTGATCACGCTGATATTTACGGCGCATATACGTGTGAAGGGTTATTTGGCGAAGCTTTACAATTAAAGCCTTCCTTACGAGAAAGCATGCAAATTATTACAAAGTGTGGAATCGCTCCCCCATCACCGAAATTTCCAGAGCGATATGTTGCTCACTACAATACTAGTACAGAGCATATTATGCAAAGTGTAGAAGCATCACTTAAAAATTTACATACAGATTATATTGACGTATTACTTATTCATCGTCCCGATCCTTTTATGGACCCAAATGAAGTGGCAAAAGCATTTTCACAATTAAAACAAGAAGGAAAAGTTCGTCACTTCGGTGTATCTAACTTCTTACCTTCACAATTTAATATGTTAAGTTCGTACTTAGATTTCCCACTTATTACGAACCAGATTGAAGTTTCTGCATTACAGCTTGAGCATTTTGAAAAAGGGACAATTGATTTATGCCAAGAAAAACGAATCAATCCAATGATTTGGTCACCTCTTGCTGGTGGGGAGATTTTTACTGGTCAATCAGAACGCGCCGTACGTGTACGTGAAACTGTGCAAAAAGTTGCTACTGAGCTAGGTGTTTCTAGTATCGATACGGTTATGTATGCTTGGTTACTTGCTCATCCAGCTAATATGATGCCAATCGTTGGCTCTGGTAAATTAGATCGCGTAAAAACTGCCGCTCTTGCTACAAAAGTTAACTTAGACCGTCAACAATGGTTTACAATTTTCGAAAGCTCTAATGGACATCCTGTACCATAATGCATAAAAAGAAGAGCTGTTTTTTTACAGCTCTTCTTTTTCATATGTATTTCTAGTCATGGCAAATACACACATATCCCTTAATCCGTTTCCATCTACCGCAACACTCGCACTTTCTAACGTACCTTCTAACTTAAAACCTAATTTCTCAGGTATCGCTCTACTCTTCTTATTGAAAGAATCACAACGAATTTCTACACGATTTGCTTTTAATTCAGAAAAAGCGTAATCCGTTATACCTTTCGCAGCCTCTACCATATAGCCTTTTCCGCTAAACCTTGTATCAATCCAATATCCGATTTCAAATTGAGGTATATCCCAATTAATACGATGTAATCCGGCTGAAGCAATAAATTCACCTGTTTCTTTCGAAAATACTAGTAATCTTAAATCCTCACGTTGCAAAAATTGAATATGTGATTTTCTAATACTTTCTTCTACTTCTTGCTCTGTTTGCTCTTTTTGTGCAAACACCATCCAAGGTTTTAGTTCTTGTATTGAAGCCTGAATTGCATCATATACAACTTTACCATCTCCTGGTTTCGGCATTCGAATAAAAAGCCTGTCAGTATAAAATTCAGAAGGAAAATCGAATAATAACGGATTCACTGTAAACACTCCCTATATTTCTTTTATATATAATAATATCCATCTGAAGTTATATAGTAAAGAATTTTCTGAATTGAAAACCTTTTACTCATTCACTTCCACCGCTACACGAATTCCAGATTCAATCGCACCTTGAATCCATCCGTGATATAGCGTTGTATGATCTCCAGCGAAGAATATTCTCCCCTCTGGTTTGACAATCGCTGGTTGCAGCTCAGATTCTTGACCTGCTTGAAAAAGTGCAAATCCTCCAAGCGCATACGGATCCAATGTCCAGCTTTTTGAAATTCCAGATATGAACTCATCATACACTTGACCACCTAATATTGTTGCTAAGTTGTGTAATGCGTAATAAATACGATCCCCTTTTGATAAACCATCCCATAACAACGCGTCATAAGACCATGTATAGCTACCTAACATCATAGCCGGTCCTTTCTCCCCAATTCCATAACTTGGATAATAGGCATAACGAATTGGCAAATCTGTTATAATTCTGCCACCTAATTGTCCTTGTTCTTCCCAAAATCGGCTTTTAAATTGAATTCCTATTTTCGTCGCAGGCATATAATGTAATTCACGAATTGCTTTCCATTTTTCATGAGATATAGAATCAAACGGATCTACTTCTACAAAACGCATTGTCGAAAACGGAATGGTAACAATAACTAAATCTCCTGTAATACTACTATATTCAAAAGTTTCCTCGTTCCGATAGAAAGCTGTCACACCATTATCGTGTTGATGTAACTTCATTAATTTTTGATTATATATAATATTCTCTTCTAATTGCGGTAAAAATGACTTTGGCAATCTATCATTCCCGCCCACAATTTCACAAAATCCGCTCTCCTCTTGCATAATGTATAGAAAGCGTAAAGTCTCTACAAACGACCGTTCCAAAAAACCTTCTAAATCTAATAAAACACCAATCATCTCAATTGTTACTGGCGAAAAGTAAGTATTATACTGATAAGGATGATACTTTAAAAATTGTCCAGTAGAGTATCTCCCAAAATCCTTTACAACAATATCCCAATTTTTTTCTGGGTTCTTTTTTATAAAATTTATAATGGGCTGTACCGCTAACAATAATAATTCCTCTGACGTTTTTCCAACTTCATTCATTTCCACAGGATATCTTAGAATACTTGGATCTTTTTCATATTGTTTTAACGTCGTTTTCCGTCCATTTACGTATATAATATCCGTCTCATTCCTATTAATAAAAGGACTCACCTGTAGCCCAAATTTTCTTATATATGCCATCGTTAATGTATGCGAATACGGAATTCTCATTGCTCCAACATCTAAATATAATCCGGTATCTTCCATTCTCACTGTTTCTATACGGCCACCTACCCGGTTATTTGCTTCAAAAATTTTCACATCATGTCCTGCAGCCTTTAATAAAGATGCTGAAACTAACCCAGCCATACCAGCTCCCACTACAATAATCTGTTTTGGGCTTATCGTCTTCTTCAATCCTTTATCTATAACTTTTAACGCTTCATCCATTTCAGTGTTATACATTATATCTTTCTGCACAATTCCACCCCTTACTTCATCAAATGGACGTTAGTGGTTTAGTGCATTTTATTCATAAATCCCCATAAACATAACACCATTGCAATTTGAATATTCACTAAAAGTACATAAGAGACAGATCTCACTTTTCTTTATACTTCGTATAATATAGCAACTACAAAGAAGGAGTGGTTAAAAATGAAACATACTTATGACTACGATGCTACAAAAAAACATTTAGAATTAAAGAAACAAAACTTATGTAAAAAACTTAGCAATATGACACTATCTGAAAAAGAACGTGAACAACTAAAGCGTGAAATTGACAACTATGAATATATTTTAAATCTAGTCGAAATGAATCATTATGAACGCGGATTTTCTCGTTAAAAGCGGAAATAAGATTATCCGCTTTTCATTTTGAGCATTTCACTACGCATTTTTCATAAGTAAATATATAATAGGATGTACATTAAGATTGAGAGGTATATTCTATGATCAAGTTAAGTGTATTAGACCAATCACCTATTTCAGATGGTAGCACAGCAGCCCAAGCTTTTTCACATACAGTTACGCTTGCACAAGAAGTTGAAAAACTCGGATTCACACGTTTTTGGGTATCCGAACATCATAATTCCGTAAGCTTAGCTGGTTCAAGTCCAGAAATACTTATTTCTCATATTGCCGCAAAAACGGACCGTATTAGAGTCGGTTCAGGTGGTGTTATGTTACCGCATTATAGCCCATATAAAGTTGCTGAGAATTTCCGTGTTCTAGAAGCATTGTATCCGAACCGCATCGATCTCGGTGTTGGTAGAGCACCTGGTGGTATGCCAATAGCAACTCGCGCACTTCAAGAAGGGAAAATGGTCTCACTTGATCAATATCCAGAACAAATTGCAGACGTTGCAATGTACTTACATGATCAAATACCAGAAAACCATCACTATGCAAACTTAAAAGCCACTCCAGTTATCCCAACATCTCCTGAAATGTGGATGCTCGGTTCTAGCGGAGAGAGCGCTAAAATTGCTGCAAACAACGGAGCTTCTTTCGCATTTGCACAATTTATTAATGGCTTCGGAGGCCCTGAAGTTATGAGGGCTTACCAAGAACAATATCAACCTTCATTTTTAGGAGATAAGCCTGATTCAATCGTTGCCATCTTTGTTATATGCGGAGAAACAAATGAAGAAGCGGAAAAAATTGCTTCTAGTTTAGATTTATCAATCTTATTATTAGAGCAAGGAAAACGAACTACTGGTACACCTTCTATTGAAACTGCTCAAAATTATTCATACAGTGCTTATGATTTATTCCGTATAAAAGAAAATCGTCAACGTATGATTGTTGGTGATCCGTCTTCTGTAAAAGAAAAAATAATAAACTTAAGCAAAGCATACAATACTGACGAATTTATGATTGTCACGATTACTCATCAATTTGAACATAAATTAAAGTCTTATCGCTTACTAGCAAATGCTTTTAATTTATAATTCTAAAAAGAGATGCATCACATGTGATGCATCTCTTTTTCTTACTACTTATTGTTTTCATTTCCTATATATTCAATAGCTTCTTTTAATAGCTCTTCAAAGTTAATAGGATAATCATGATCTAAGTCAGGCACAACTTTATACTTATGTTCTATATTTTTCTCTCTTAATAGTTGTACAAATTGCTGCGTGGATTCGAAACAATCTTCATCTTGATCCCCGCATACTATATATCCTTTTATATGTTTATCCTTCAGCACTCTTAGCAACTCATCCCATTCTTCAATCTCGGGAAGCCATGGTGCCATAAAAACAAAACCATCTACATTTATATCTTGTTGTAAAATCGTATATAAAGCTACTCTCGCCCCTGCAGAAAAACCACCAATGATTACACTTTCTACTGTATGATTTTCTATAAACTTATTGTAATGCTCTTTTAATTCCTCTTTCCCTCTCTCTATATCCTCCCAAACAAATCCATCTGAAAACTCAATTTGTGAAGACTGTGGTAAAGCTAACATATAATCTTGTATCAAAACAGATTTCCAATATGGTTCTACTATTTGTATATTTTCTTGGTTACCATGCAATGTAAGTAGTAGATTTCCCTCTTTCTTACTGTATATATATTTCACATCTGGTCTTTCCTTTTTATGTGCTAATTCTTCTCTTTCTTTACATAATTGCACCATTGTATGAAATTCTTCAAATTTATGTAGTGATTTTAAATCTTCGTCGGAAATTAAATACTCATTTCCATACCAGAATCCCTTTTCTATAATGGCCTCTCTCATTAAATGTAATGCTTCTTTTTCAAGTCCCGATGCACTTGCGAGTGCATACTTAAAATTATATATTTGCGCCTCATTCCCTATTACACCTGTAGCGTTTTCCATTATATAATTGTACGCTTCAAAACTTCCTTTATTTGCATAACAACGTAACGTTTCATTTAATAATTGAATGTAAGTCATACTATTTTTCATGTACCAATTCCCCCGAAACCTTTTATAATATTTGTTTGCGAATCTTTATACCACTTTGTATAACCCACGCTAACAATACCTTATTCTCAGAATGATGCTTAATAGTTGCTCTTCCCTGTCCAATACATTTAGTATAAATAAGAATAGACTGAAAAATCGATATTTTAACAAACAAAAAAAGACAACAATATATGTATTGTTGTTTTCATTACGTCTACCCACTCTTTTGTTTTTTTCTATCTGGTTTACTTGAAACTAAATAATGTTTTTCTGAAATATATAAGTCTCTTTTTAAGCTACGATTTAAGTAAGGTCCTAATTTCATTCCACATATGAGGCGATCTTCGCTACCTTCAACAATTGGGAACATTTCTTTTTCTGTTACGTATTGATCTACTGCTTTTTGTACGACATCAATTTCTTTCACTAGGTTTAAATTTTCTGCTGTATGTTCAAATACCTCAAGCGTTTCCTTCGTTATGAGAAAAACATTTGTTGGAAATGCAGGTAAATATGGTTTTAACAAATCATAATTTACTGTATAATCATCATTTACTAATACTGTATAAACGATATTAGCATTCGTTTCTAAAAACTGAGCCATCGCTTGTTCTAATTCATCTTTCGTAATTTCCCGCTCTTCTTTTCCAGTTCTGAAAAAGCGAAACATCGCATCGCCTCCTTTTTACTATATTATAGCATAAAAGAAAACTGAAAAATCATAAAAAAACCCATTGAAATAATTTTTCAATGGGTTTCTATATATTTATCGTTATTTTAAGAATGCACTTAGCATCCATACATGCTGTTCTAATGTTGTATGAATTGCTAACAGCATGTCAGCTGATGTTTCATCGCCAGCTTCACCCGCAACTTCCATACCTTCTTTTAATTCTTGAATAAGTGCAGAATAATCATTCACTAATGTTTGCACCATTTCTTCTGCAGATTCTTTGCTTGTCCCTTCGCTGACACTAGATGTTGCGAGATATTCTTTCATTGTCGCTAATGGTTTACCTTCTAAAGCTAAAATACGTTCTGCTAACTCATCAATATACGTTCCAGCCTCATTATAAAACTCTTCAAATTTCTCATGTAATGTAAAGAAGTGTGGCCCTGTCACATACCAGTGATAATTATGTAATTTAACATATAACACATTCCAGTTTGCTACCTGCTTGTTTAATACTTCAACAACATTTGTTTTCGTACTCATACAATCACTCCTCTTATCATTTTGTAATGTTTATCTTTTAATTACTTAATTACATTTTACCATACATTCCCTTTCCTTTCGAACAATTGGCTTATATGTAACAAAGTTTTAACACCTTTAATGCTTCCCTAATATCATTTAATTCATGTATTTTTTCAACCACTTCATACGTCTAATTGTCCAAGCTCATACATATGCATAATAGTACATCAAGCTCATCATAGTAGAAAGAGGGATAACATGGACAATCAACAATGGCAAGTAGCAAAGAAAGTAGCTGCTACTTATATCGGAACTGTCGTTGGAGCTGGATTTGCTACTGGACGAGAAATTGTTGAATTTTTCACAGTGAATGGATTATACGGGACAATTGGCATATGTGTAAGTGGATTTTTTTTTATTTGGCTTGGTACAAAGATGATGTTACTTTCATCACAAATCGGGGCATTTTCAGCGCAAGAATTTAACAAATATTTATTTGGGGATGTATTTGGGAATGTTGTAAACACATTATTATTACTCGTTTTATTCGGCGTAACGAGCGTTATGTTATCAGGCGCTGGTGCAGTATTTGAAGAGCAACTTCGCTTACCAAGACAACTCGGTATTCTCATTACAGTTATCGCTTGTCTCATTATAAGTAGCCGCGGGTTACAAGGTGTTTTTGAAGTAAATACACTTGTCGTACCTATTATGATGATTTTTATTATAGGACTTGCTATTACAACCTTTTTTCACGGTACACCTCCTATTAATAACACTATTCCTGCAGAGAGCTGGAATATGAAATGGATTACTAGCCCTATTACATATGTCGCCTTAAACCTTTCTCTCGCCCAAAGTGTTCTCGTCCCATTAGCCAGTGAAGTAAAGGATCGAAAAGCCATTTTTTGGGGTGGGATTTTAGGTGGTGCTGGACTTTCTTTAATTTTATTATGCAGCCATTTAGCAATCTTATCAGTCGATCAATTTTATCAATATAACATCCCAATGGCTGAAGTCATAAGAAGATTTAATGCAACTTTTCACTTCTTCTTCGTTCTCATTATTTTCGGTGAAGTTTTCACAACTTTAGTTGGTAATGTGTTCGGAATGACAAAACAGATGCAATCTATTACTGGGTGGAAAAATCACAATATTATTTTCTTCATTTTACTAATTAGTTATTGCTTTAGTTACATCGGTTACAGTGACTTACTTCACATTCTATATCCTATCATCGGATGGGTAAGTATTGTTATACTTCCAATCATTGCGTTTAAACAACTTCAAAAAACATAAAAAAGCATCCATGTTATTGGATGCTTTTTTATGTTCATTCACAATCATCACATACTTCCCAGTACGGTCCCATTTCTAATGCTAAATACGGCTTTAACTGCAACCGGATCATTCGACTAGGCATGCGTTCTAAAACAAATTGAATACCTTCTTCATCTTCGTCTAATTCAACTTTTGAAATCGTAATTTTTTGCATAGTCGTAATGGGAATTCCATCTTTATATAAAGTGATTTTCACCTCATCGTATTCATTAAAATACAATTCGACACTCATTTGATTTTTCAGTATTTCATCACCAATTTTAAATGTATCATTTTGTTCTTGGATTATATATTTCCATCCGCCTCTATCTTCTTTCGGAGCTGTTTGAAATAATGTCTCCAAATCCTCGTATAGCATAAGATAACCCCTCTCTTACTAAAAAACGATGAGTATTTTATATACCCTTTATCTCTATCACTATCCATAGCTATTGTACCATATATCACCGTTCTTACCGTATTCATTTGCTTCATACACACTTATAAAATAACTAATTCTATCTCCATTATTATGTATATTACCTCATTACTCCATACACTCTTACAAGTTCAAATAACGACAGACTTTAATCCATGCAAATATTGTCTACTCTCCGCTTTTATTAGCTCACAGCATTCACACTTTTACATATAGTAAGACTACCACAAATAAAAAAGGAGAGTGACTTATACCACTCCCCTTAAAAGAACTTCCCTATAGCTGCTAAAACTAATACGATTATTAAAATTGCAAATAATAATGAGACAATGAAACTAAAAATAGGTAACGCTTTCTTTTCATTCTTCTTAAATAGTAACTTTAAACTAAGAAAAATATTTACTGGTACAAGTATAAAATAAAAATATTTAACAATTTGCACCGAGCTATTCGAAAGTGTTTTTAATATAAACACTTCAATTAGAAAAACAATAAAAAATGAAATACTTAGCCAAAATGAGACGTAACTAAGCCAAGAATGTCTTTTTGTCCCCCAATACACTCCCATAATACTCTCCTTTTATTTGTATTCTATAGGTTAATAATTATACACAAAGCTAACAAACACCTCTATTTTTCGACAAATATTATGCGAAATACCATTTTAAACGTCATAAAGGAAGTTTACATCTCCATTTGATTTTACATAATAAAACAGACTACCCTCTAGTGTCATAATGCTACTAGGGGGAGTCTGTTCTCTATTAAACTTTAAATCTCTCAATTAATACTTGCAATTCTTCAGCCATTTGAGATAGCGTACCCGCCGCTGATCCAATTTCCTCCATCGAAGCTAGCTGTTCTTCAGCTGAAGCCGCAACATTTTGTGTGCTTGTCGCATTATTTTGTGCTGTCATTGCAATTTGTCCTACTGAAATAGATACTTCATTTGCACCTTTTGACATTCCATTAGCCGTTTCAACCATCGTCTTAATTTGATTAGCTATTTCATTTGTAGATTGTAAAATTTCAGCAAAATTTTGCTTCGTTTCATTTGCAATAACAAGTCCAGATTGAACTTCTTCATTTACATGATTCATTGATTTGACTGTCTTACCCATATCGTCTTGTATTTCGCCTATTAATTTACTAATTTCACTGGAAGATATGCTAGACTGCTCTGCCAATTTACGTACTTCATCTGCAACAATTGCAAAACCTCTTCCATGTTCACCAGCTCTTGCCGCTTCAATTGCCGCATTTAAAGCTAGAAGATTTGTTTGATCTGCAATGTTTTGAATTACTTCCAATATATCACCAATTTGTTTTGATTTATTATTTAATAACTGTATAACAGCATCTGATTGTGAAACCGATTCTGCAATAGACTGCATCTGGTTTACTGTTCTTCCTACTAGTTTCCCACCATCTTCTGCTTTTTCACGAGTATGAGCAGAAGCGATATTAATAGATGATGAACTATTTGCTACATGCTGAATTCCTTCCGTTACATCAAACAGTAACATAGCACCATTTTCTACACTTGTTGTTTGCGTCGTTGCCCCACTTGATATTTCATCCATTGCTGTTGTAATTTGCTCAGTTGCTTCACTCGCTTGTCTTACACTTGCAGTTAGTTCTTCTGATGCTGCTGCAACATGTCCTGCCGAAGTGTTAATCCTTCCAATTAACGTCCGTAATGAATTTGTCATCTCGTTAAAACCTTTCGCAAGTTGACCAATTTCATCATTAGAATGAATTTCAATTGTTTGCGTTAAATCCCCTTCACTTATTTCTTTAGAAGTGATAACTAATCTCTTTAAAGGCTTCGTAATTGAAAGTGTCACAAAATAAATAAGTACTCCACCTACTACTAACGAAATAAGCATAACAATTAACATATTATAAAATACAGGTTGAGCAGCTTCAATTACTTCAGTTGCGTACATCGTCCCACCAATTTTCCAACCTGTTTTTACGTTTGTAGCAAATACCATATTCTTTTCACTACCACCATAAGAATATGTAAAAGCACCATGATTATCTTCATAAATTTTCTTTGCCCAAGAATCAGCTGCTTTATCCCCTGATTTTTCTTGTGGATGAGCAATGATTTTTTGCTTTCCATCTAAAATGAAGGCATATCCTTTTTTACCAATATTGATTAACTTTGTTGTTTTTAATAAATTGTCTAAACTTAAATCTAGCGCAACAACCCCATTTTTATCTTCTGTTTGTTTTGCAATCGTTACGACAATATGTCCATTTCCTTTTGCCTTATATGGCTCGCTAACAACAATACCACCTTGTTTTGCCACTGCATCTTTATACCAAGGTCGTGTTGTTGGATCATAATCTGCTGCCATTTGTATATTTGGTTCCTGTACAAATTTCTTATCATTACCGGCAACATACACTTGTTCAACATCTATATTCAAATTGATATACTGAGATAATGTCTTTCTTAGCTCATCCTGATTATCCCCTTGATACATATTCCCTTGAATTACTCGTGCAAAGTTATTCACATCGTTAAATTTTGCTTCAATCATTTGATTGATTAAATTATCTAATATTTTTATATTATCGTTAGCACTACTCGTAATTTGTGATTCAAAATTCTTTTTAGCAGTTTGATAAGACATGCCCCCGATTATAGAAACGGCTGCAATTAAAATTACAAAGAATGAAATTAATAGCTTTTTTGCTACTTTCATATCACGAAACAAATTTAATAGTTTACCCATTATGAACCTCCTAATTTTCAAATTTAAAAGTTAAATTGAGTTAATTATGAATATTTCCCGTTCCCTAATTATTATTTTCATAACCTATTATGGTGAATACTTTGTAAAGTTTAAACAATTAATTTCCTTTTGTCTATATATACGAATAATATTATTATAAAATTTACAAATAGAAAAAACCAAAGGGGCCCCTTTGGTTTTTACATTTTTTTATGTTGTTTAGAAATTTTCTTCCATTTATCACGCTCTGCTCTGGCAAGGATTGCATCTTGTTTCCTCATAAAATACGCCAGTTCTCTTTGTAATTTTTTATAGCTTTTCAAACGATCTATCGTAATAAGTCCATTTTCAATTGCACTATACACCGCGCATCCTGGTTCATTCTCATGCTTACAATCACGGAAACGACATGTTGTCGCAAATTCTTCAATATCAGAGAATGCTGTTTGAATCGCTTCGCTGCCTTCCCAAAGTTGCAATTCCCTCATGCCAGGCGTATCAATCACGAGAGCGCCACTAGGCAATTGGAATAATTCTCGATGCGTTGTCGTATGCCTCCCCCTACTATCCTCTTCACGTATATCTCCCGTTTTTGCTACATCAATTCCTATTAGAGCATTTAACAAAGTTGACTTTCCTACCCCTGATGATCCAACTAAAGCAATTGTTTTCCCTGAAGAAACGAATTGTTTCAACGAATCTATACCTGTATGCTCTAAACTATCAACAACGAAAATAGGAACACCAATTGCTATAGCTTCCGTTTCTACAATTTTCTCTTCCACATCATTACATATACTACTCTTTGTTAAAACAATAACTGGCATAGCGCCGCTTTCATACGCTAATAATAAATAACGTTCCATCCTTCTAACATTAAAATCATGATTAAGTGCATTCACTAAAAATAAATAATCTACATTTGCTGCTATAATCTGTTCTTCTGTTCTTGTTCCAGCCTCTTGTCTTGAGAAAGAGCTTCTTCGCTGGAAAATACGATGAATAATCGCTTTCTTTTCATCTTCTATTTTCTTTATATACACCCAATCACCAACTGCTGGATAATCGCCTTTCGTAATCGCTTCATGCCGAAACTTCCCAGACAGTTCTGCCATATATTCACCATCATTACAAATAATGCGATATATATGCTTATGCTCAAGTAAAATACGACCTACTTCATAATTTTTCTCTGTAACTTGTTCTTCAAAAAATGAATCCCAGCCGAAAGATTCTAAAATATTTTGATTCAAATAAATATCCTCCCTAGTTTGTACTAAGTGGAAGGATTGCGAATTACCTTATATAATATCGCCCTTTCCATCCACCTTTGTATTTGGTTGATTATTCATATAAGTTATTTTCGCCATAATACATCACCCCGTTCTTATTTTAATTATTCTCATTATATGGAATTCTCCTATAAAAAGCTACATTATTTTACGTAATTTTCAAATAACTTGTTTTTGAGCATTCTAATTTGTCCTCGATGACTAATTTCATCTTCTAGCACATGAAACCATAGATAGTGCTGGTTATATGCTACACCGTTAGGCCACTTTCTTTCTAACATGAGCCACTCATCACCTTGTTCACTTAAATACTTCAGAGATTCTTCTCGAACACTTTGTAGAAGTTGTACATAATACTTTATTTCATGACCACGGATTGCTCTACCCGCTTCCCCTAAATACAGTGCATCTTCCCATATTTCTAATTCTTCTTTTGTAAAGTCACGATCTTGAAATGAAATAAGCTGATGAACTTTTTCAATAGCTGCTATATGCTTTAATAAGGCGCCAATTGAATTTCCGCTGCTTTGCATAATTAAATCTAATTGCTCAACTGATAAATTTTTTACTTCGCCTAATGTTACAGCTCTCGTATGCTCAAACAGGCTTACTAATTCCCCTATTTTTTTTGTATAACCATCTACACTTCTTATTCGATAATCTATATTCATATCACGCACCCCTTTCTGCATTCATATTATTGTAAAAATGATTCATATAATAGACTGAAATCTATCTAAATTTTCTGTTATAATTAATTTGAATACAAAATATACCCAAACAAACTTTCTCAATATGCTTATATGAAATATTAAAAGGAATCAATATGAAATAATCGAATCTTATTCACTAAAAGGAGTGGATTCGATGGAAATGTATCAATGGCTAACCGCTGTTCTCGTTGGTGGCATTACCGGCTTCGTTTCCCATCTAATCAATAACCAAGGTAAGTTATTGCTTCCACGCCGTTTGAAAACATTTTTTCATTTTGGATTTTTAACTGATATTTTTACTGGTAGCCTAGCCGCACTTCTTGGGCTCGTTTTATTCGATGTCACCGCAATAAAAGAAATTATAAAAGTATCCATTGTAACTGCTATTTCCGGTCAAACTTTTTTACTACATCAAGCTCTTGGTGGCGAACAGGCTAAAAATACGCAAATTGGGAAAGCTGATGAGAAGATTCAAGAAATTGACAAATTATTGCGACGTTAGTGTATACTTTCTTTTAAAATTATTGTTATAATGAGAAATAAATATTTTCTATTGCGTCGTTTGTCAGGAGAAAGGGTGTTTCGTATGACAAAAAAGAAAATAGAAGATTTCTTAACAAACTCCGAAAAAGAGGAACTGCTAGAAAACTATAAATGTTTACGAGAAGCCCGCACAAAAAGCGAAGCTAACTATTTTGGCGAAGCAGTAAACCATCTATTAAATAAAGCAAAACAACGAATTATTAAAGATGCAGGTATACATGATGAAAATGCTGCAACTGTTCAATCAAAGAGAAAAGCACTGTTTTAGCTACATTAGCTAAAACAGTGCTTTTTATTTAGAATTTTTTTCTTTCCATGCTATATTCTCTCTGCCTTTATCTTTCCATTTTTACAGTTTCAAAAGTCATCTAGACCTAAAGATCAACCTAATAATATTAGCCCACGCAAACCATTTTAATAATAGATAAAATAATTGAACTAGTAATGCTACAAACTAAATAAGTTTATTAAATCGCTTCTTTTAAATCTGAATGCGGATTTGGTCCGTATTGATTGTCATTTTCTTCACTTTCAATGATAAAAAATACAAGTAAAACAATGCTACCAAACGGTACAAAATTTAATAGTTGCCACCATCCCGTTTTCCCAATATCATGTAATCGTCGTGCACCAACCGAAAAACTTGGTATAATCATTACTAACATAAATAGCAACGCAATAATAGCAACTAACACCTCTGAAAATGATGATAAAAATAACAGTAGCCAAAAAATTACGATATTGGATAAACTAAAAATCCAGTACTCTTTTCGCGTAGCTCTACCACTAAAATTCCCATAATTCTTTAGAGCTTTCAAATACCATTGCATTTAAACCTCTCCCTTTTATCCCCAATAAAATTAAAATATGTAATTATTAACAGATAAGTAGAAATATAACACAACATTTATGTAAAATCCATATCCCCATCTAAATTGCCCTCTATTTAAATAGTTTTTTCCTTCGGCATTTTTCACATTACTTTCACATCTATTTCACAAATATAAGTAGTCCGATATGCTAAACTAAGTATATCTTTTTCCAAGGAACTATATGCCGATATATAAATCCCTATCTTTATAGGGATTTTTATTTTTTGATTCCTCATAACTTTGTTACAATACATTTCTTCTACTATTTCTATACTTTTAGTAACCACTTTAATTAAAAGCACATTCATGTATTCACACTCTTATTAATTCTGATTTGCGAAATATTTATACAAGCTTTATGATGCAATTCCTGTTTCACTACTTTCAGTAAGTTTTTCACTTTTTCTAAACAAAAATAAAGCTCCTATATATAGTAACGCAGTAAAACTACCTATAAGTATAAAATTGTGAGATACTGCAAATAACATTCCTGCTATTGCCGCACCAATCATTTGACCAATATACATAGAAGCATTTGCAAGCGCGGCTCCTGTTCCTCTTGCTACACTAGATATGTTTTGTAAGTGCCTCATCATTAATACAAACAAAATTCCTGTCCCAAAAAATAAAACAAAGAAAAAGTATTCAACAAAAATAAGACTCTTTAAATAGGGAAGTATTACATGCGACAGAGCCATATTAAAAAAACATCTCATATGAATATGAGATGTTTTTTTAATATGGCTATTCTTTTAATAAATCTATTAATCCATTCCCTTCAGATGTACGTTCGTACCCTAAAGGTACAGTTCTTTTAATGAGTTGTGCATATATTTCCGGCTCCGATAACTTTCGACCGTATTCTTTCTCACACTGTTTAATGAGCAAGGCGAGCGCTCCAGCAACATGCGGCGTCGCCATGGAAGTTCCACTTAGCACAGCATATTTTCCTTCTGGATACGTAGATAATATTTCATCACCTGGCGCTACTAGATCAATTTCTTGATTTGAATTACTAAAACATGCAATCTTCCGCTCTAAATTAACGGCACCAACTTCAATTACCTCGAAGTACGCACCCGGAAAGTCTAGTTCCTCTGTTTCATCATCGCAATCTCCATTATTTCCAGCAGCACATACAACGAGAACATCCTGCTTTACCGCATTTTGAATTGCTTCATGTAATTCTGGAACATCTTGCGGACCACCAAGTGACATTGAAATAATTCTCACTTTCTCTTGATTCGGCCCTCTCCAATTTACAGCATAATGAATTGCCTCAATAATTTGCTCATAACTTCCAGAACCATCTCCCGCTAAAACTTTTAATACTAACATTTTAGCAAGTGGTGCAACTCCTAATACACCGACACCATTTTCAGTCGCGGCAATCGTTCCCGCAACATGAGTACCATGTCCGTTATTATCAAGATACACATTTGGATCAGCTTCATAATCTTTTGTGAAATTTCTTCCGCCGATAATACGATCTTTTAAATCTATATGATTAGTATCACACCCTGTATCTAATACGGCAACGACTACATCTTGCCCCTTCACACTCTTTTCCCATACTTGCGGAGCGTGAATCAGTTGTACACCTGGTGGAATTTCATTTACTTGTTCTACCACCTTATTTACGGTAAACGGAATCAATTGTATACCTTTTTGTTTATTCACTGTACTACTCATCGTAATCCCTCCTGAAAATGTATTATTTTCATTTCAGACCACTTTTGAATACGTGTAAATGTAACATTCGTTTTATTCTTTTTGTTTTCCTTCTTTTCAAATATTTCTCAACATCATTTACTACCTCTATAATACTTCTTTATTTTCCCTATGATTTGTAGGAAGTAACAACCCGAGTCGTTCAACTAATAACCAAAATAAGAGGACCAATTAATGGTCCTCTTACAGTCTTTTAAAAGAATGATATGTATTTGAAAAATAATATAAATTAAGACTAAACCTCACTCTTGTTTAAAAACTTTTCTATTTCTTTTACTAAATATTCCGCTCCCTCTATGCCAACTGTAATATTTCCATTTGCTAATGTAATATTCTGCCCTGAAACATCACCTGTGATTTGGCAAGCATTGTAAGGTTGATATTTTTGTAAAATGATTTTATCTGCTTCTACAAAAATTTCAAGCGGTGATTTGATTTGTATTCCCAATACATCGCGTAATTCTTTAGGGATAACAATTCGTCCTAATTCGTCTACTTTTCGAATAACTCCTGTTGCTTTCATATTTCTCCCCCCTTACTCTCTATTAATTTTTTCACCTCGCTTTTTCCATTTTATCACTTTTTGACAATACTTGCCTCTTTTTAGAAAATTTTGTACTCGAGTTAAAAAAACACATTTAATGCATACGTAATCTCTCTTTTAATTGTTTTACATAACGGGATCTTATAAGTAAGAAGTATACAACTTGAATAACTATGAAAATACTTAATACAACTGTATTTTCTTTAAACAATGAGTACTCAAACATTTGCCCTAACGCCGTTAAGGCTACTGCTCCATGTAATGTTGCAACACCAATTGGAACGAAGAATAAAAGCGCCAATCGAATTGTAACTACCTTCGATAATTCCCTACTTGTCAATCCAACTTTACGAATCATTTCGAACAAACGAACATCATCCTCCAAATCGGAGAATAAACGGAAGTAAAGGAAACTTCCTGCGCAAACGAAAAATACTATACCAATAAAGAAACCTACAAATAAAATCGGTCCTGCAATTTGTAAACTTTGGTTTTGCTCGTACTCTTCCGCACTAAACGTTGAATATTCTTGATACGGTTTAATTTGATGCGTAAGCTCTTTACCAATTTCAATCTCATCTTTCGTTCTTTCAGTTTTATACATATAATCTTTTGTCTCTATAAACCCATCTTGTAATGAATCATATTGACTATTAGAGATTACATAAACATTTCCTCTTAATATTTTCCCCAATGAAGATGAAGTAACTTTTTTCACTTTTAAATTTTCATTCATATTAGGTAAAGTAATTTCTTTTCTTTCTTTCATCGTTGGCCCTGGTATATTAGCTGACAAAAATACAACTTCTTTATTTGCTACAGTATTAAATGGTTCTTCTGTTAACTTTGCATATTTCTTATAGTCTGATTCTTTTATAAAAATGGCGCTTCTTAACGACTGTTCCTCCGTTTTCTTTGTCGAAATATTAGTTTTTGAAGCTGCTATACTATGTTTCTTTAATCCTTTGTCAATCATTTGTATATGCTGTGATTCGTTACTATTCCCTTGCTTAGAATGGTAATGAAACGAAATCGGTCTCTCCATTATCCCTTTCGTCATGGATGCGAAGCCAACTAATGTCCCTATTGCGGAAAATGCTACAGTAGAAATAATGGTTACAATAAAGAACATTCTTGCGTTATCTCTCATGCGATACGCTAAATCTGATAACGTAATAATATTAGTCTGTGTCCAATAGAAACGTTTACTTTTTTTACATAATCGAATAATAAAGACACTCAGCTGCTTGTACAACAAATACGTCCCAATAATAACTACCGTTGTAACAGGAATCATCATAATAAATACCATTGCTCCATGTGATAGAAGAGCTCCTACATAGCCAGCACTAAGCAATACTACTGCTAATATGGAAGAAATGATTGATGCTTTCGGTTCCGGTTTCGCCTCTGCTGATCCTCTAAACAACTTCATAATCTTATTTTTACGAATCATTCCTGCACTAAACAATGATATGATCATAAATAAAATAAAAAACATAATACTCGTTACAACAATTGCTTTCATCGGTATGTAATAGGATAAGGAGATATCTAGTTTCAATATCATCGGAGCGACAAATAGTAATCCCCCTGAAAATAACATACCTGAAAGAATACCAAAAATAATTGCCCCTATTCCAATCATAATATTTTCAAAAAAGATCAGACGCTTTAATTGATATTTCGTCATACCTAGCATCATTAAAATTCCTAGTTCACGCTTTCTCGTTTTTAAAAACATTCCCATCGAATATAAAATAAAGAAGAATGTAAATAAGTAAATAATAGACTGTGCAAAAGACATACTTACGAATACGTACTGACCTAATTCTCCTGCACTTAATGCCGGATGAAACGCAAAAAATGAATACACAAAAAAGGCCATAATTGCAAATGCACTACTCAAAAAATAGGCTGAGTATGTCCGTCTATTTCGGGTTACATTCCGATATGCTAGTTCTCTAATGTTCATATTACTTCTCCGCCCTTCTACTATCTATGTTTTTATATTAGTAAAGTGCGGAAATACCTTCCATCGATTCAAATGACAAAAACCTTACATTTTTGAAAGGTTTAAAAAAATTGCTTATACGTAGTACTTTATTTATAATGACTACATTCATATTCATACACACATCCTATTGTATATTCGTTAATTTTGCGAAATAATAAAGGATAGAAGTATGTACCATTATACATATAAACTTAATTACCGCTTTAATATGAATAGGAGGAAACATAATGACATTACAAGAACAGATTATGAAAGCATTACATGTTCAGCCTGTAATTGATCCAAAAGTTGAAATTCGTAAACGAGTTGATTTCTTAAAGGATTATGTAAAAAAAACAGGTGCAAAAGGATTTGTACTTGGTATTAGCGGCGGACAAGACTCTACATTAGCAGGACGCTTAGCACAACTTGCAGTTGAAGAAATTCGTAACGAAGGTGGTAATGCAACGTTTATCGCCGTGCGTCTTCCTTATAAAGTACAAAAAGATGAAGATGATGCACAATTAGCATTACAATTCATTCAAGCAGATCAATCTGTTGCATTTGATATTGCTTCAACTGTTGATGCTTTTTCAAATCAATATGAAAACTTATTGGGTGAATCATTAACAGATTTCAATAAAGGTAACGTGAAAGCACGTATCCGTATGGTTACTCAATATGCAATTGGTGGACAAAAAGGGCTACTTGTTATCGGAACAGATCACGCTGCAGAAGCTGTAACAGGGTTCTTTACAAAATTCGGAGATGGTGGTGCAGATTTATTACCATTAACGGGATTAACGAAGCGCCAAGGACGTGCATTATTACAAGAGTTAGGTGCAGACGAGCGACTTTACTTAAAAATGCCAACAGCTGATTTATTAGATGAAAAACCAGGTCAAGCTGATGAAACAGAGTTAGGTATTACTTATGATCAATTAGATGATTATTTAGAAGGTAAAGCAGTTCCAGCTGACGTTGCAGAGAAAATTGAAAAACGTTACACAGTGAGTGAGCATAAAAGACAAGTACCAGCGTCAATGTTTGATGATTGGTGGAAATAAATTAAACATAAAAAAGAAGCTAATCTTCATTTAGCTTCTTTTTTATATGTTAACGATATACCCCTACTCTTTTCTCCAATAAATCTTGCAGGCAATCTTCATGTTGTTTACAAAATAACGGTGGCATGTCGTCTAACGGGAAAAACTTCAAATCCAGCGTTTCATCACCATCTACTTTTTTGTCACCTCCAACTATTGAGAATGAAAAGAACATCACAATTGACTGAGCCTTGTCTCCATTTGGATATGATTGAAAATATTTTGTATACACTCCAATAAGCTCATTTATTTCTACATCATACCCGGTTTCTTCTTTTATTTCTCGGATTGCAGTTTCCGCAGCTGATTCTCCTATCTCCATTGCACCACCTGGAAATCCCCAAGCGTTAAAGTCTCCTCTTTTTTGCAGTAATACTTCTCCTTCTTTATTAAATACACAACCACCGGCAAAGTTTAAGAAAACATAATCATGTCCTACTTTTTCACGTAATTCTTTTATATAATTGGCCATTCTCTTTCCCCTTTTCATACCTCTTCTATCGCTATTTCTTATCTTTTTCAAGCAATTCAATGATTCGATCTAGCTTCTGGTTCATATTAATCACGTGGTGTTTCTTTGCAGCACTGCTTTGTAATACTCTTCTAATAAACAAAGTAAATGATATGAAAAACAAAACGATAAGTCCGATTACTAAACAAGTATATATCAATGTAAAAATATTACTTTCGAACAAGTTCATTCCACATTCACATCCTTATCCATTTATTCTATCACACAATTCTTAATATTCAAAAGCAATCAATTAATAAAAAAAGCACCTTTTACAGATGCTTTTTCCCATTGCTTAATACGTAAATGTAATTGTCGCTAATGAATAACCCGCCAATGCACTGTAAGGCGCTACTTGATAAGACACACGCTTTGCACCTTTTGGCCAATTTATTTCATTTAATACTTTCTTTATATCTTGCATCGTTCCATCCATGGACTGCTTATATCGCACTTCTACTTTTTCTGGCTTGGCTGCAAACTGTTGCTGCAACTTTTTCTTAAATTCATTATAATTTTCTGCTCCGTATTCTGCAGATAAGTATTGTAAATTTGTTTCTTTTAACATCTGCTCATATAAGACAGTTTTTGAGCTACCAGCTTTTATTTTATTTGTTAATTCACCAAAATAACTTGTAGTTGCCGCTGGATATTTGCTACGATCCCATTCATGATCTTTACTTAACTGTTCGTCAGACATATTAAAATATGAGTAAGTTACACGCCCTGCTTTATCTGGTACTGGATCATCAAATGTAGTATCTAGGTGATACCATTTGTTTTCAATGTTCACTAAATTCCACGCGTGAGCTTGTCCATTTCCTGTGCCTGTTACAATATGATTTTGAATACCTGCCTCTTTTAACAACTCATACGTTAATAATGTATATCCTTGGCAAACGGCAGAACGATTCGCTAATGCTTCATATGCTGTATACGCTTGATAAGACGTATCATAAGACACATGCTTAACAACGTAATCGTGAATAGCTTTTACTTTCTCATGCTCATCCATCCCTGGTTTTACAATTGATCCAACAATTGATTTCGCCTGAGCTTTTACATATTGAGTTTGTTCTTTTGATTCACGGTATTTTACTTGCAGTGTAAACGTATAGTCCCCTGGCATTCCTTTAATGGAATATCTAGTAGACGCTACATTATATTTTACATACTCATCAGCATCTACAATTTTATTAAACTCACCATACAATTGATCCATAATATTTCTAGCATTTCTATCTTTTGTTTTATATGTGATTGTAATATTTTCTTCTCGATTATCAATCTGTTTTTTTAATTCTTTTCTGAAATCATCTAATAACTTTACATCTGATTGTGCTGTCACTGTAGTCGGATTTGTAGCTGCATAAGATACAGATGACGCTTGTAAGCCTCCCATTACTATAGTTGAACAAAGTGCGGCAGCTGTCACATACTTACTTGTCTTTCCCATCTTGTCACTCCTTATATTCTATAACTATACGAAAAAGTATCGTATAGTTTCAGAGTATACAATACTTTTTCGTATAGGTCATATGAGATTATGCATATTAACTAATTCACATAAAAAGGTTGTTCTTTTAAAAAGAACAACCTTTTTTCATTAGCATGTTTGTAATACGCAGCATGTATTTTCAAAACGTTGATTTTTCAAATCTTCATTACTAATACAGAAATATAGCATCCCTAGTTCTCCCCAAACCATATTACAATTTTTATGATCTGAATCAATTTGGAATAAAAGAGTCATTTGCTGCGGGTCTACTCCCATATATTCTCCCGTCTCATATAACACTTCTTCTTGTACAGAGAATGGCTCACCAAACATTTGATGGTTATCGTAGTTATCCGGAATTAGCTCTTCAAGTAATTGCAAGAAACGATCTGAATCAGCCTCATCTTCAATGAAAAGTTCTGGTAATTTGTATGTCAGTTCAAAAGTAATTGCACACTGGTTATATTTCGCTTGTACTTCATTTCCTCTTCGTAATTGCTCTACAGGAACATCATAATAAAGTACACGCCCACCCTCTGTTAGCTTCACATTTTCTTCAAAATAATTTTCAATGCAAAAGAAATACAGCATCCCCGTCTTAGGAAGATTGTGATCCATACCAACGTTTTGTAAATCACTTAAGTTAAATTGCGCGATAAATTGTAGTGGATTTCCTTTATGCTTTGGATATTCAAATAAAGCTGGTAAATCAGGAACTCCTCCCATTTTCGAACTACCTATCGCAACAGTTTCCTGCTGCTTTGGCACAACTTTTATACAAGGAAATACAGTATTAATAAGTTCCTCTTTCAAGTGTGTTAGTTCATATTTATCAATTAATACTTCAATTTTTTTATTCATAAATTCTCCTTACATTTACATACTTATTTATATCATAGTACAAAGATTATACTTCATTCTTTACAAAATCAACAAGCCTCCAAAAACGGGCTTATCCTTCGTACGCGAACAAGTTTAAAAAAGCATACTATACATTGTTCCTACAAACACGATAGTTCTTTAGTTCTTCCAGTACATTTTCCCCTCGTTCATTTTTATTTTTAATATAAGGAGGAATTCCACATGGGTTACGGATATAGTTGCGGCGGTTACGGTTACGGCGGTAGCTGTGGTGGTTGTGGTTACGGAGGTTTCGCTTTATTAATCGTTTTATTCATCCTTCTAATCATCATCGGAGCTAGCTGTTGGGGCGGCTTTGTAGGCTGCTAGTAAACTTAAAAACCATTGTAAAAAAGCACGTACAATACGTGCTTTTTTGCCATTTCCAAATCTTTTATTTGAAAGGAAGTATGTTTAATGAAGATTGATGGTGTTTTTGAAGGAGGCGGTGTGCGCGGTATTGCGCATGTTGGGGCAATTTGCGCGTTAGCCGAAAAAGGTTATGAATGGGAACGTGTAGCTGGAACATCAGCTGGTGCAATTATCGCGGCACTTTTAGCTGCAGGATATTCTTGTTCAGAGCTAAAAACCATTATAACTGATATCGATTATAACAAATTTACGAAGAAAACCTTTATTGACAAAATCCCCTTTATCGGAAAAGGACTAAGTGCATGGACTACTCTAGGTATATACTCTAATGTATTTATAGAAGAATGGATTGAAGAATTACTTCGAAAAAAAGGTGTTCATTTATTTACTGATTTACCGGATCTAAACAAACTCAAAATCATCGCTTCTGATATTAGTAATGGTAAAATGGTTGTCTTTCCTGACGACTTACCAAACTATGGATTTTTAAATTATCGCTTCTCTATCGCTAAAGCGGTAAGAATGAGTAGTACAATCCCCTTCTTCTTTGAACCCGTAAAATGGAGAACTCCAAAATGGAAGCAGCCTTGTTATATGGTTGACGGAGGAATTCTAAGTAATTATCCAATTTGGATCTTCGATTCACCTACCGCTCCTCGCTGGCCGACTTTCGGATTTCATTTTGTAAAAGATGAGATTCAAGCTGACCCTGCTCACTATAACGAGCCTATTTCTATGTTCAAAGGACTATTTAAAACAATGATGCAAGCTCATGATTTACGTCATTTAGATAAGGAATCAAAAGCAAGAACGATTACAATTCCAACAGGAACGATTACAAGTACTAATTTTGAACTGACGAAGGAAGAAAAAGACTGGCTTTACAATTCTGGTTATAACTCTGCTAATAAATTTTTACAAGCTTGGAACTTTAGGCAATATATTGATGAGTATAGAAAAGGAAATCAAGACCGAAAGACAAATCGATTTTTTCGTCAACTTGACTCATAATATTATTACTTTGCGTATAAATACGAGAACGTTTAACAACTTAATAGTAAATAAGCCTAGTAAATTCTTATATTACTAGACTTATTTACTTCCTATATAATCTCATACATTGTTTAAGGATACGTTAAGCCTTCGGCTTCTTCTGCAGTTATAACTATGTAACGATTTCCCGTTCTTAATCCTAACAGTTCTGCTTTTTCAATCGCCTCTTGCTTCGTCTCCGCATAAGCAGCTAAATATTTTTCTCCATTGATCATTTGGCAAATTACATATTGTTTCATTACTTTCTCCTCTTACTTTTTCATTAGTTGTGCAAGTTTTTTTATACCTATTTCAATTTCTTCTAACGTTGCGTATGAATACGATAGGCGCAAAAATTGATTTGCACTTCTATCATATAAAGTACCTGGGTTTAATAAAACCTTTTCTTGCAGAGCTTTATCAAATAAACTGCGATATGAAATGGGTACTTTTATATGTACCCATATATAAAACCCGCCTGTTGGTTCATGCCAAGTTGCTATTTCACGAAGATATTTATCTAACATTAGTAACATAAAATCTCTTCGTTTTTTCAATTCACTTCTTACAAATCGCAAATGCTCATCATATAGACCATTTGTAAACCACTCTGCTGCAATTTGCTGGGATATAGTGCTTGAACCATAATCTGTTTGCATCTTTATGTCTGACAATCTTTGAATTACTGGCTCGGGTCCAACAATCCATCCAATTCTTAAACCTGGACTAATTACTTTGGACATGCTTCCAATATGTAGTACGATTCCATTTTTATCATAGGCTTTTAAAGGTTTCGAACTAGGTGCATCAAACCATAAGTCTTGATACACTGCGTCCTCTATAATAGGTAATCCAATTTCATTACATATTTCCATCACTTCTATTCGTTTCTTCGCATTCATACTAAAGTTCGTTGGATTATGAAAAGACGGGATTGTATATAAAATAGAGGCATTAAATTGCTTCTTATATTTCTTAATATATGATGTATGTAACCCGCTTTCATCCATTGGGATTCCAATTAAACGTACTCCTGCTGATTGAAAAACATTAAGCGAATATAAATAGGATGGTTTCTCTAATAAGATTGATGCCCCTTTCGAAAGAAGCCCCATAGAAATAAGTTGCAGCGCTTGAATTGCTCCTGAAACAATTAATATAGAGTCAGGAGATACATATACGCCATGCTCCTTTAAGTATTCGGAAATCTTTTCCCTTAAATAAAGATTTCCTTTCGGCTCTTCATACCCAAGCGTCACATTTGACTTTAAAAGGTTATTCATAATTTCTTTCATCTTTTTCTCAGGTAAGAGACTCGGCGCGAGCTCACCTGTTCCTAACCGAATTACATGTGGGTAAAATTCAGCTTGATTAATCTCTTGAATAGCTGGGAGATTCGGATAATGAAGTCCTGTTTCTACATAAGACTGCCAATTAGGCGGGGGTGCGTAAGTTGAAACATTCTCATTATTATTTACAACAATTGTTCCTTTCCTGCCATTCCCTTCAATATATCCCTTCGCAACTAGTTCATCGAAAGCCATTACAATTGTGCTTCGATTCACACCAAATGTATGGGCCAAATCTCTTTGTGAAGGTAATTTCGTTCCAACGGTCCATTCTCCATTAACGATCCTTTCTTTTATATACGTTTCTATTTGTTTATACAGCGGCGTCGCTAGAGACATATCCGGTTTCCAAACGAATCTTTCCATCATATCACCTTATATTCTTTTTGGTTGGTAACCTCCCCAACCATATGGATGGATACAAATTTTCATTTCTTCTATACAATATACACTATCATAATGAATTAAAATAGGAGGTAATATGATGAGTGAAGCAATTATTCATGGTATCATTCTTGCATTTGGACTTATCATTCCATTAGGTGTACAAAATGTTTTTGTCTTTAACCAAGGTGCGAGCCAACCAAACATTTGGAGGGCAGCCCCTGTAGTATTAACTGCCTCTATATGTGATACGTTACTCATATTGATTGCAGTGCAAGGTGTCTCCCTTGTACTCCTTACTTTTTCTTGGCTAACTAACTCATTATATATAATTGGATTTTTCTTTCTCCTATACATGGGCTTTGTTATTTGGAGAAGTAGCCCTTCCAACGATGTAACACAAGAAAAAAGTATGCCCTTAAAAAAGCAAATCCTTTTCGCAGCATCAGTTTCGTTATTAAATCCACATGCTATTTTAGACACAATCGGTGTAATTGGAACAAATTCTATTCAATACATAGGAAGTGAAAAATGGGCTTTCACACTTGCAACTATTATCGTTTCTTGGATTTGGTTTATAAGCTTAGCTTTAGCGGGGAAATTTCTAAAAAGACTAGACTCAACCGGAAAGACAATTTTATTATTAAATAAATTTTCTGGTCTCATCATATGGGGTGTCGCACTTTATATGTTAAAACAAGTTATTTATTCTTAATGAACGAAAGAGAATTGCATGTTACTCAAAACATCATGCAATTCTCTTACAAATTATGAAGTAGGTTCCGGTTTCTGTTTTACCGCCTTTGCATCCTTTGCTGGTTTAATCCAAATGATTGCTATGGCAGCACCAATGGCAGCGAAAATACTAGTCAAATAAAACACTTCATGGTCCGCCCCTTTCATGAAAAAAGAATATAAAGGTGGTCCAGCTGCTACACCGATAAATCGCATTGAACTGTAAAATGACGTAACTGTTCCCCTTTGCTCCTTTTCAATTCCTTGTGTAATGAGGGCATCTAAACATGGGAGTGCCATACCAATCCCTATCCCCATAATAACGAGACAAAGAAGTAGTAAATAAATCCCTTTTATAAATAAAGGAATAATGACTGATGCAGCTGCCATTAAAAAACCAATATAGATACACTTCTTCATAACATTTTGATTATCTCCAATTTTTTTACCGGCCATATATGAACTAAGTGACAGTACAAGTAACGGGATAGCAAGCACACACCCTTTCCATATACCATGAATGTCATACTTTGATTCCAGTATAGTCGACAAATAAAAGAGAATTCCGAATAAAATAAGCATAATAATTGCACCTAATGCAAAAATGGCAATTAACCATCTTCCTTTTTCTCGAAACGTAGACAGAATAGATTTTATAAACTCTTTAAGTGGTGGTACTTCTCCTTCTTGTTTCTTTGCCTTTACTAGAACAAGTAATAAAACAATTGATACTACGCATAAAATTGGAATCGCCCAAAATGGTAAGAACCATACAACGGCAGCAAGAGCAGACCCTAAAATAGGGCTCAGCACTTTCCCAAATGTATTGGATGTTTCTATGATTCCTAAACCTGTACTAACTTGTTTTTCGTCTTTGTATAAATCACCAACACACGGTATAACAACTGGCATTGCACCAGCAGCACCAATACCTTGAATCGCTCTACCAATCAATATCCAATTGTAGGGATTATCAACTTTCCAAGATACCCAACCAGTTATCGCTCCTCCTATAGCTGCAATCAGCAAACTCGGAACCATTACCATCTTTCGTCCCCATCTATCTGATAAATAACCAGCAATCGGTATAAGTAGAATGGCTACGATAGAGTAAATTGTAATAATCATGGATACTTGAAACGATGAAATATGTAATTTCTTTTCAATAGTCGGCAGAATTGGGATGAGCATTGAATTCCCTAATGTCATAACAAGTGGAACTGATGCAAGCGCAATTAAACAACAGTTTTCTTTTTTTAACATGTTGGCTTCGAAACCTTTCATCATATATTTCTTACCATATAATAGCCCCGCTGGAACGTAACTTTTCATTCCACCAGGGCTATTACATCTTTACTACTTCCCATTCACAACAAAAGAAATTGGGGAAATTATAGTATTATTCCTATTCTTTGAATCCAGTTCACAATATATCCATACCAATTAATTGAAAAAAAAAGAAAGGAAGAATCCTTCCTTTCTCCTATAACCTTCTACAATTAGCGAGTATATCCGCCACCAAGTTGTTGTTCTGCCATCGCTACAAGGCGTTTTGTAATTTCACCGCCTACAGAACCGTTTGCACGTGAAGAAGTATCAGCGCCAAGTTGTACACCAAACTCTTGTGCAATTTCATATTTCATTTGATCTAAAGCTGCTTGTGCTCCATGTGATGCTAATTGATTAGAATTACGATTTCTAGCCATTACCAATCACCTCCTTATTTATATATAAATTGTGTTAAATTCAAATTAAAATACATGGAAATTTTTGGTTATTTTTTACCATAAAAAAAGAGCCTCTAAAACGAGACTCTCACATCATTTCACATTACGAAGTTACTACTTCTAATTTTCTATTTATTAATACTTTCATTTCTTCTTTTAATATCTCTTTTGCATTATGTCCAAACCATTCTAAGGAAGCAAAAAGATCCGTACCTCTCACTTCCTGAATAATCTCATCATAATTTACAATACCTTCAAATAACGGAACCATACCAATACGACTTCCTGCTGCAGCATATACATTGTTAGGTTCAAACACATGCAAATAATCCGCTGAAGATATATTCTTAAAATGGTAATGTAGTGTCCACGGCTTTAATCGATGGAAACTGTCTATTGGATCTGCGCCAGACTCCCATATATGAAGAAAATCAAGATTTATTTTTAAATTCGGATGATTTACTTCTTCTAATAGTTCTATAGTAGAAGGCAATGTGTCCGTTAGTGTATTGGGATGTGTTTCTAACAGCACATACATATTGTGCTGAGCAAACACATCACAAATCTTACGTATTCGCTTCACATACTCTTTTCTCTCTTGTTCCGAGAAGTCCTTGCTCCCTTTTTGCCCAGCAAACGTGCGAATTTTATTCGTATTAAACCAATTAGCTAGTACTACAAGTTGTTCACTTTTCTCTATCGTTTTTTCAAAATCTGCTGATAATGATATATTTAAGTAATCACTTATCATCGTAATTTCTAAGTTTTTATCCTTTAGAAAAGTCAATTCTCGTTCTGTCGTTTCGCGTTCTTGTATATACAAATTTTGTGCATGAGTCCCCCACAATTCAATTCCTTCAAAACCGTTTTCATATGCAAATTGAACAATATCAGTAAATGAAATTAATTGATGACGAAATGAAATGGTACATAGCGAATATTTCATAGCATTAAACTCCCCTATCTTAAATTCAGTTAGCTTATTAAAAAGTTGCGACAGACTGATTTGTTTTCATACCTTTCCATGATAGAAACTGTCTCTCTAATTCCTTCTTAATTTGCAGTTCAATTGCATTCATTTCATCCAGTTTTTCAATAATCGATACTAGCATACCTTTATTATTCGTCATTGCCATTTTAATTGCACGATACTGTACATTTGTAAATCCTTGTACAATATCCTCTACCCGATCACACCAATAATCAAATTCTTGCTCCGAATATTGCAACGTTTCACGGAAGTATGCAAAGGCATGCTCATAACTATATTTACGAATTGCAAGTACTGGTATTTGTTTTACTGCTGCTACAAGACCAGAAAGCGCATATCCTTCTTCCTCATTTGCCATTTTTACAATTAAATTTTTCAGTTCCATAGTCAGTTCATTGTCGTTCTTTTTGAATGTTTCTGTGAAATAACTAGCTACTGTTTCTTGCGTTGGCTCCCCAATTCCTTCTATATCAATGAAATAACCTCCACCAAATGGGTTATCTTGAATAGAGTGAAGTACTTTTTCTCTTTCCATATTTCCTTCCCAACGAAAATCAGGATCTAGCATGAACCACTCTTCTTCTTTCTCTGTTTTTGATATCATTAAATAATGTGGAAACGGTTTTTGATGAAATTTATTTTCCCTCTCTGGTAATAGAGACATATCAACCATTACAATGACATAACGATTTCCCGGCTTGTTTTCTACTAATTCTAAAAACGTTTCTACATTGCTATCTTTATCTTTTGCATGATCATACCATTCGTTTACTTTAATACCGTACAATTTTTCAAACCAAAGTAAATAATGATCATGGTTAATGTTTTCAGAGTGATATGAAATAATTCCGCCTTCTGTTATATCAAAATCTCCATCCCATAGTCCAAAATAAAATGGACGAAAATCAATGTCGCTACGCCTTTTTATAATTTCACAAAAACAACTCACTAAACAGTGCACTTTTATTGAAGTCATACTCTCATCCACTTTCCTAAAGGTTAGTTATTCACATTTACTTCTTGTAACTCCTCCATAAAATCAAGCAAAGATCCTACAGTAAGAAATGCCTTTGGATCTACCTCATCCTCTGGAACGCATAGCTTTATATCCATTTCTATGTATACAATAAGCTGTAACATCATTACCGAATCTATATATAAATCTTGATTTAAGCGCATCGTTTCTTCTAAATGCGTTACATTTTTCAGTTCCATTTTTTCTATCATAATTTTTAACACGGCATTCTTTAACGCTTCCCGTCTCATGTTGTAACCTCTCCCATCTCTAGTAACTTTCTACTTACTTTTCCAGTTTTATTTTTAGGAATTTCATTTACACTTTCAATTTCATGGGGAACTTTATAAGAAGGTAAGTGCTGAATACACCATTCTCTTATTTGTACTGGATCAACATGAGAGATCACTTTCGCTTTAACTATTTCGCCCATGACAGGATGTTTCCCTCGATATACAATTGCCTCTTGAACACCTTCCAATCGAAGCATCGTTTCTTCTACCTCTATAGGAAAGACTTTTAATCCCGAAACATTAATTACATCGTCCATACGCCCCATAAAATGAATGCCACGCTCAGATTTATACCCTAAATCTTTCGTGAAGATTTCCTTATCATTCATTTTCACGACGATTTCTTCCGGTGCATTTTCATCTGAACCTATGCTTATACTCGCATGAGGTAAAGGGTTTCCTAAATCTAAATGGCTCTTCATATCATGACATATACTAATACAACCTGCTTCAGAACAACCGTATTGCTGCATCATATATGTTGTCATTTCTTTTAGTTTATAAAATAGTGCTTCTGGCAAAGGCGATCCTGATGTCATAATTTTATGAAACTGGAACGTTCCTAATGGAAAACTCCCCATAATGTGTAACATAAGTGGTACTGCATATATAATATGTTTCTCTGTATTGCGAACTATATTTAATGCGAATTTAGGATTTTTATTCGTAATGATTACAGGCTGGCTCCCCCTCTTAATTGCTGATAAAGTACCACATATTAGTCCGTATGAATGTGAAACAGGAGCCATAACGATTGGCACTTCATCTACTTCACAGTTTAAAGCTTCATTATAAGCGGTAATTTCCGTATCAACTTCCGTCCATGCTCTACGAATTAGTTTCGGTTCCCCTGTAGTTCCAGAACTATATTGCAATAAAGAAGGCTCTTCTAGTAAAAAGTTCCCTACTTCTAATTTTGTAAAATCGCCATATTCTCCATATAAAATTCCTACACAATTTGCACGCTTTGCCATTTCAATAGCTGTTTCTTTTGGTGTATCTTCATGTATAAGTAATACTGATGATTTCTTTTCTTTTAAGAAAAACACAATCGTAATAATATCGAATGGATCTTTCAGACAAAGTGCAAATCTATTTCCTTCTGCTTCTTTAAATTGTTCCATTTCCTCATAAACTTGTAATCTCGATTCAAAATCACTTTTGCTATACTCTTGTTTATTAACGATTAGCATAATTTCCCCCTGTAACAGCTGATTTTTGTTTCATAAGTTGTCTTACTCTATACAATGGATTTGGAACTTCATGAACAAGCCATTCCAGATCCATATATAATCGACGTTTCGTTAATTGTTCAGCATAGAATGTAGGTGCATATAATTGAATATTTTCAAATCTACCTTTCAAATGTGGATATATTCTTAAATGATTTTCAATTTCTTCAACAACCATCATCCAAAAATGTTCTTCTTTCAATCCATATTCATCCGCAAGTACGAATGCTAATTCTCCTAAATTAAACAGGAATAGTGCATCTAACACCATCTCTTGCAAACATTCAATGCGATCCATTTCAAAGAAATCATTCATTTTTCCATTCGCATATGTTTTATGCATTTTAGTAAAGTCGGGACATTTGTCAACCGTTTTCAAATATGGACGATAAAACTCAAGCCCTTCATGAAAATCCTTTAACGCAATACGAACAGGCACCCCTTCTTTATGGACTAGAATCATATTTTGTCCATGTGATTCCAGTGCGATGCCATGCTCTACAACAAGATGTATAACTGGTATTATCGCTTTTTGAATAAGTAATTGTAGCCAATCCTTCATTCCATATTTATTCAACCACGCATCAATAATTGGTGTACCATTTTTCTCTTTAGCGTATAAACCATTAAAAGGAATTGCATCTTCTTGTGCATCTAAATACTTATGAATGCTTTCGCGCCAAATACATCCTAATGAACCATATATAGCTTTTTTATTCGTGTCATACGTTACACTGGAAAACTCATTTAACAAGATTAAACGTGCTTCATCCATTAAATAGGCGTCATTACTTACAACATCATTTAACCAATTTGATATTGCTGGTGCACTCACAACAGAGTATGGTTTCAGCGTACGAAGTGTTGAAGTGTTGAGTAAATTCATCGATAATTTAACGTACGGTTTCTTTGGACTCGTAATATTTCTTAATGTTCTCATTGACTGTTGCGCGCAATAATCGTCCTCAGATGTTCCTAAATAAATAATAAATTTCCCCTGTATATGATCCGCATAATTTGAAATGATGAAATTCACCCACTGCCATGGGTGAACAGGTATAAACACGTACTGTTTTGGATTACATCCCTTATTACGAATTCGTTCCATAAACTCTTCTAATTTACGATCGCCAATCTCCTCTTTTAAAAGGTTGTTATACATCACTTCATTCTCATAACCTACAGTCGCATAATTCTTATGCGCTGCAATCCATATGAGTTTTATTGGCTGCATAAATTCATAACCATATTGAAAATTGTCACGATATTGAAATCCAACACGTGCTTTATAACTAGGATGATATGGATGGCCGTCTATTAAATGGCTTTCAAACTCATCGTAAGATTTTTGAGTATATTCTCTCTTATTATTTCTTTCATATTGTGCAATCGTGTCTTTAAATATTGTTTGTTCTAATTCGTGTATAAAAGAATCTAATTTAGCTTGTTCTACACTAGTAACCCGAAAAACTTCTTCTAGAAATTGCGAGACAGATTGTATTTCTTGCTGTTCATCTTGAACTCTTACTATTAATGAGTCTAACGAAATACGTCCAAATGTCATCCGTTTCCTGCCATAGCATTTGTACGTGACACTTTTGCCTTCTTCATCAAGTCCTTGTATTAGAAAAAGAAGTTGTTCTTCTTTTTCTATGCGAACCGGTGTAATAATCCCCTCATAAATTAACGATTCTACTAATTGACGTAGCACTCTTCTTCGTACTGAAATGTAATCTTCTGATTCGAGCGCCTTCAATACTTTCGTATGATACATGTCCACTCTCATAAAACCCTCCACCTTATGACAAAATACCATTATTTGTATTACGTGAAATTTTAACGTTATTTATGAACGAACAGCCACTTCTCTAACGAGTGGATTATGTACTTGCACATAAATAGCTTGCTCCAATGGATTACTTAACTCATCGACATCGAAAAATCTCGTTAGTAAATTTGCTTTACACGCTAACTTATCTTCGTCCAATAATTCTCTTAAAAATGTAGAAGGTTCCCGGTTATATGGAAGGAATGATTCAAGTACAGACCTTAATTCCGAGAGAAGAATTTCCTCCTTAATTAATCCTGCTGTGCCAAAACCATTAATGAGGCCAAACATATGATTGAAAATTAAGTAGTAACGAAATCTCTCATCCACAATATAGTCGTCATATAAATTTCCAGTACGTTCTCCAATACCAGCTAATTCATTATTAAGCATCTCTTTCATTGAATTACAGAAATAAAATCCTTGATTATCACGGAAATAATATTTGACCGGATAACCATCTTTTAGCTGAACAACGCTATTTTGCTGATGAGCTTCTAATGCAACACCATACTGTAAATACATCCATACCATTGGCTTTAAAGAAATATTCATATATCGTCTAAACCACTCTAAGCTTACTTCTTCACAGCTTTTACTTTCTAAATCTGCTAGGCGATGAATAATATTCGATAACCGCGTACGCTCCCCAGGTATAGCGTCTTGAACTAGCCCAGCAATTAATGTTGCGTCGTTTGCATGTTCACTATAAAAAGGATTCTCACGAATAATCACTTCAAATCCAGATTCTTGTGTTCCATAATTTAATGTAATAAAGGCTGGATCACAAATAAAATCAAATCCTGGAAATCTTTCTCGTACTTCACCAATAGCCGTATTTAACATTTCCTTCCCTTCAAGACCACTCTCAAGTTCTTTCAGTTTATTAATACGCATTGAATTCGTTACTTTCACCGGAAATGAAAACTTAAGCATATACTTCGAATTGGGATGATATAGCGTCCTTAGTGATGATGTTGCCATATAATACTTACCTACAGGACCAATATACTCAAGCAATTCTTGAATTATCCAATCTTGTACGTAAGCTTGATGCAAGAGCCATTCTGCCTGAAGCGGATGAATTGGAATTAATGCATATTGATCTTCCTTACAGTACTTCGCTATAAATTCCTTACTAACCATCTCATCATTACTTAATTCTTCTTTTATAATCGTTGTTGTAGAATCTGATAATAATGATTTTTCATTTACTATACTTTTATGTGCCCGAAAATAATGAAGCTGACATTCCCCTTTTAATTCTGGAGAATACATTGCACTTTTCCAATCCAATATCCCCTGTCTACTCTTTGGTGTAGGATGAGTTAAATGCCCAAATAATAAAGACTGCTCCGCTTCTATAAAAGTTGTATGGAAACCGTATAATGCGGATGTATCTTCTATTCTCTCTTTTGTAAATTCCTCAATATTTTGACAACTACGGATAACTCGAAGCATAAGTTCCGCAGGATTCGTTCCTTCTCCGTAGTTGATCGACATCTCTTTTATTAAAAACGTAATAACTGTAACGTAATCTGCTGTAATAACGGAATTACTATCTCCAATTTGATAATAAAATTGTTCTCCAAACAAATGGCGATCTGTTGATGATTTATATATAACTTCTCCATACAAAGTAACGTTCTGTGCCGATAGCCGACAACATAAATATGTGGGGACTGTATCTTTATTCAACGTATTACTGAAGATACTTTTCATTCTTTCATCCTCTGTAATCCATTCTCCACTCCCTGTTTCTCTTAAATAACAGTTTAAAAAGCTTTGTAATGTTGCATGTTCTGCGATTTGTTTCGCATGCTGCATACTGGTCCTCCTCTTTATATTAAAGCTATCGAAATTTTATATAATAAACGATAATTGAATATCGTTATCAATTATGATTCTAATTGATAATGATATTCAATTCAAGAGTATATTTCAGAATTTTTTTATCAAATTAAATTTTTATTTTTTTCTTTCTTTTCTTTAATCTAGTTAAAAGTACACTAGAAAATTTCTTGCTTTCAAACTAATTACCTACTATTTTTTATTAATCCATTTTTTGATGGATTAATAAAAAGGTACACCAAATGAGGTATACCTTTCCCTATGATATGTTTACATAATATTATTATATGTATAAATCTATATAGCTGTTTGTTTTTGTAACAAATTTAAATCTCTCCAATAATACGCTGTTTCTTCTACCCTTACTCTCTCTAAAAATTTCGTATCAATTTTTTCAGGGTTAAATTTTTCATAAAACTTTTTAGAAGGATTATTCGTAACAACCCAAACTAAAAGTGATTGCATATCACTGTTTATACAATCCGATAATAAAGCTTGAAATAACTTTTGTCCTATTTTCATTCCTTGATACTGTTGTAAAAGGTAGATTGCATATAATTCTCCATCACAATTATATGTACCAGTTCTTTCTACTCCCCCATCGATGAATCCAACTATTTCTCCATTTAAATTCTCTGCTACAAATCTAAATTGATGATTACCTTCTTTTTGAAAAATATCTTCCCATTGTTTTTCTCGTTTCTCATATGCTATATTATCTAGAATTTCGTCAGCAAATATCCCTTTATACGCTGTCTTCCAACTATCAACATGCACCTTTGCTATACCTGGTATATCATCCTTTATTGCTCTTCTAATATGTATTCCCATCATTTCTCCCCCCTTATTACTCATCATTATATCAATTTCATTCCTTAAAAATCCAAATAAAAAAGAGTGAATTTGAACTTCACTCTTTTTTATCACAATTATCTACTTTCCACTTCAACTGAAACTACTCGATCAATCTCTTTCAGGGAACTATATAACTCTGTTGTATATAAATCTTCTGGAGCTAAAATAACCATCTCCAGTTGCTGAAATGCTCCACTATCTATATCTTTAATTTTCACGCGTTTCACATGCATGCCTAAATTTTTAATTTGCTTAAATATGCCATCTAACTCATGATGCTCTTTAACAGTAATTTTTATAGATAAATCCTTTTGTCTTAATGAATACGGTCCTGCAATTTTCACAAGTTGCGGAAGTACATTAATCGCTAAAATAATTAAAACCATAGCAACTGTCGCTTGTAAATAAAATCCTGCACCAATTGCGATCCCTAAAGCTGAAGCAGCCCACACCATAGAAGCTGTTGTTAATCCAGAAATAACGTCATTACTTCTTCGTAAAATGACACCTGCGCCAAGAAAACCAATTCCACTAACAATTTGAGCGGCCAGTCGCATCGGATCCATATTTGTATGTCCTGGAACAGAATATACATGCACAGATTCAATTGAAACCATCGTAATTAAACAACTTGCTACAGAAATAACCATACTTGTTTTCACACCCAGTGGTTTATTCTTTAGCTGCCTATCTATCCCGATGAATAATCCTAAAAAGAGTGCTAAACCTAATTTGAGTAAAAATTCATATGACATATTCCCATTCTCCTTACTTTACAATGTTTCCCTTAGAATAACTCACTATAACTCTTTTATGATATCAATTCCAGTCTTTTCTATTCATTTAACGTAAAAAACCGAAAAAACATTTATAACGATGTTTCTCCGGCTTTTTATTACACTTTAGATTCTTCTTTATTTCTGATCTTTAATCTTAATTTCTGCATCTTTGTAGAATGCTAATTTACTGTCATTATACTCTTTTGTAAATTTGTTAAACTGCTCTTTCGACTTTTGTGCTTCCACATTTAATTCATTAACAGTTTTAACTTTTTCACCGATTTCTTTTAATTTCGTTTCTTTTACTTTTAATTTTTCATACAGTTCTTTTTCAGTCGCTAACACTTTCGTGTAATTTTCATTCATCTTTTGGAATGCATCATAACGATTCTTATACGACTCTTCTACTGCTTTTGCTTGTTTTTGTAACTTCTTATCTTCAATCTTCTCTATATTACTTTGAACAGATTTCGTTTCCTTCTGTGCTTTTTCTAGCATTTCTTTCTCACTTTTCAATACTTTTTCACGATCATCTACATTTGCAGTAGCTTGCTCTATTTTCTTCACAACTGCTTCATTATGATCTTTACCTTCTTGCAAAATTTGAGCATATAATTCTTGCCCTTGTTTCTCTAACTGCTCTAATTTTTTTGCTTCATCCACTAAAGATTTTTCTTGTGTTGCTGCTGTTTCAAAAGCTGTATATAGATTTTCTTCTGGCTTTTCACCGAAACAACCTGTTAAAAGTCCTACTGATAATGCTCCAACTACTGCTACTTTTCCATACTTCAACGTTCATTCCTCCATTACATACGGTTATCATGCCAGAAGTTCACTGGGAAGTGACTTTCTTCATGATAAGCTTCGAACTCATAACCTTTTTCTTTTAGCCCTTTTAAAATTGCTGGCACAGCAGCAACTGATTGCGGGTGAATATCATGCATTAAAATTACTTCTTGTGGTTTTGTTGCGTTTGTTAATACATTTTGAGCAATTTGTGCTGCAGCTGCATCAACTGGCATTTTATTGTATTTCCAATCTAATGAATCAATTGTCCAATCCCATACTTTAAATCCGCCTTCTACCACTTTATTTCGAAGACCTTCATTTAATCCAGGCATCGAACCATATGGAGGACGTGTTAATTTAGGTGATTTCCCAATAATATTAGCGATTAAACCTTGATCTTCTTTCATCTCATTTACATACTCGCCATTTTTATATAACTTTGCGAAATTATGTGTCATACTATGCATGCCTACATAATGACCCTCAGCATTTTCACGTTTCACTAAATCAGGAAATTCTTTTACATTCGCTCCAATTAAAAAGAACGTCGCCTTCGCATCATGTTGTTTTAGCGTATTTAATAATTCAGCCGTATATTTCCCTGGCCCATCGTCAAATGTAAGATAAGCAACTTTTCTTTCTTTTCCATTAAAACGACTTGGTGCCGTTTTATTCATTTCAACTTTCGGCTGTTCACTTGCAAGCTGCACTACATTTTCTTGTTTCGCAACAGCTTTTGCTGGTGAAGTAATTGATTGAAACATGTAATACCCAATAGCTACTGCGGCAATCGCTATTAAAACGACTACTATTTGTTTAATTTTTAAAGCTTTTTCCATTCTATCGAATTCCTCTCCCTATTAATCTTATATATAAATCGCCCAATATAATTATACATCTATTTATTTTTATTTCACCATATAAATAGATTTTATTTGTATTATAATGGGAGTTTTATCAAAATTGTTGTTCCTATTCCTTCTTTGCTTGTAACACTAAGCGCACCGCCATGAAGCTCTACCATTTTTTTAACGATAGCTAAACCAATACCTGCACCTGCAGCATGATTATTAATTTGGTAAAATGATTGCTCAATATATGGTAAATGTTCTTTAGTAATTCCAATACCTTCGTCTCTTACCTTAATCACTGCTTGTCCTTCTATTTTAGTCGCTTCAATGTGTATTGTGCTTTTTTCATGTGAATACTTAATTGCATTTTGAACAATATTCAAGAAAACTTGCTTTAGCCTATTTCGATCTCCCATCAATTCAATTCGGTCTATAGTAGTAATAAATTGAATTTCCTTCTCTTCCGATTTAGGAGTTAATTGCCAAATCGTCTCCTCTAGTATATCGTACAATTGCACCTTTTGTTTATATAAATTAAAATGATTTGATTGTAATCTTGAAAAATCTAGCAATTCTTCTACTAAATGAATCAACCTATCTGTCTCACCTGAAATAATGCCCATACCTTGCTTTATTTCTTCTTCTGTTAAATGATCTACTGTTTTTAACGTCTCACTCCAACCTTTAATTCCTGTTAAAGGCGTTCGTATTTCGTGCGAAATAGAAGCAATGAATTCATTTTTCATCTGCTCAGCCTTATCTATTTTATAGGCCATATAATTTAAACTATGTGCCAAGTCACCTAATTCTCCAGGATAATCTTCTTTAATTTTTTGCTTTAATGTGCCTTCTGCAATTTGTGAAGAGGCTTGAATAATGGATTCAATTGGCTCAACAAATGAATTTGCCAAACGTCTACTAATTAAGAAGGCAACTCCTGAAATAACAATACCTACAGAAATAGTAAACGTAATAATTTCAATAATCTTTTTATTTACATTTGTTAAAACAGTCGTGTATTTTAAAACACCAATAGTTTGTCCTTGATGTATAAGTGGGCTTAGCACCTCTAGTTGTTTTTTATTACCTTTCGTAGTAACTTGATTATACATTTCACCTTCTAATAATGATTGTGGAATATTCACTTTACCTTCTACCTTTTCACCACTTGAAGATTGTATAACCGAGCCGTGACGATCAATTAACTGTAATTCTGTTCCTTCTAATTGAAAGCTACTAATTATGTCACCACTATATTCTTGTAATCGAATAAAGTATAGTGAATTGTATTCTGAAAAAAAACGTGTACTCGTTTTCGCATGAGACTCTATATATTGCACAATACCATTATAATAGTATCGATAAATTGAAACTGAAAATACAACTTCAAATAATACAAGCATAAGTGTAATGACCGTCATAAAATATAGAGTCACTTTCCGTTTCATCTTATACTTTCCTTCCACACATATCCTTTTCCCCACACCGTAAGAATAAATTCAGGTTCTGATGGATTACATTCTATTTTTTGACGTAACCGTCTCATATTTACATCTACTACTTTCGTTTCACCTACGTAATTGGTTCCCCAAATCATATTTAAAATTTCATCACGCGAAACTGGCTTTGAAGCCTGATTCATTAAATACTGTAATATCATATACTCTGTAGGTGTTAAATCGACTAATTGTCCATCTTTATACAATCTTTCTTCTATAATATTTAACGAAAATGGACCTGACGTAACAATATTCGTTTTTTCTTCATGTACTTCTATTCTTCTTAATAAAGACTGTATACGTGCAGTTAATACTACTGGACTAAACGGTTTTGCAATATAATCATCTGCACCTATTCCTAGTCCTTGCACCTTATCTTCATCTTGTACACGTGCGGTTAACATAATAATACCCATTTTTTTATTTTCTTTCCTGATAGCCTTACAAACTTCTAAACCATCAATCCCCGGTAACATTACATCCAGCAGTGCTATATCAACAGTTTGTTCACTCAAAATCTGTAACGCTTCTTCTCCAGTAGTAGCTTCTATTACATAAAATCCAGCACGTTTTAAATTTAAAACAATAAAGCTACGGATTGTTAATTCATCTTCTAAAACTAAAATTTTTGACATAATTCCCACCTCCTACTCTTGTTGATAATCCGCTAGCGGTTTTATATATGCTTTCACTTTTTCAAATTTCGATTGCTTCGGTACTGCATATACGTGAGAAGCTGTTTTAATTGCTGCGCTGTAGCCTTTTATATTGAACCATTCTTTCCGCTTAAAAATATGAACTTCAAGCCATATTTCATTTGTTCTTGTATCCAAAAACTTTTGAGAATTTGATTCTTTTTGCTGATCTGGTATTGTAATTTTCCCTATTAACTCTTTAGGAATTTTCACATAATACCCTTTTTCTATATCTATATATCGTTCTTCAATTGGTTTAATTCCAGATTCACTCCACTGTATGTAACGTTCAAAAAGCGGACTATCACCATGTGATTTATCTTCCCAACCTTTTGGACGTACAGTACGAACAAATTCAATAATGCCGTCTTCATTAACATCTTTACTTTCTACAACATATTCATTAAATAAATCTTCTTTCTCATCTATAGGTAATACTTCATAATGATCCTGATCAAATTTTGCTACATAAGTTATACCTGAATGAGCGCCAACTCCTGCATCAATTACTACCGCCTTTAGTGATTTAGATATACGACCCATTTGTATTCTTTGAATACTATTTATAAATGGATCGTATGACACTTCAGATAAAGTCTTAAATTGTTCCATGAACTCAACTGTCAGCTTCTCATCTTTTTCAAATGTAACAAGGCTTATATCTTTCAGTCCATTTTCATTTAGATCCTCTATGAATAACTTCGTATAACTTCGATTATATATTTCCTTCATATCTTCATTTTCTTCCGAAAAAACATACATAACATGTTCTAACGATTCACGATTTACAGAGATTCCGATTAACAACTCTCTCTTCCCGTTCCCTGTAAAATCACCGACTTCAACGATATCTACATCTCCACCATCAAATTTATGTGTGGACTTTATTCTCCAGCCATTTCCGATTTCTTCATATACGGCTAAATATACGCTATGATCTTCATTCGGCAATTTATAAAATAAGATGGCTTCTTTCTTATTATCTTGTTTAAAATTCATTGACCAAATCATCTGTTTATCTTTGTTAGACATTGGAGTAAGTAAGCGATAATTAACAGGTAAATCTTTATCAATTTGTTCCTTTAATTCATTAATCCATTTTTCATTTGTAGGAGCTTCCATTAGACTTGTTGGAGCCTCAGACATTTTACATCCAGTCAATATAAAGATAATTCCCATCATGCTTAACCATTTCTGCATATGATATCTTTCCTTACCACAAATTTTGAATATGTCCTTTTACTTTTTTACCTATCCATTATACTCATACATATGAGTATAATTTTTCTAAACTAAAAAATCGTTACAGAAAAGTTACAAATACATTCCCATAAAAAAAGATTGGCAAAAGCCAATCTTTTTTTATTATTCGTTTCGGACTGATTTTGGCGTTACACCTAAATGATCATTTAATTTTTTGGAAATGTCTTTTACATTTTTTTCATTTGGAATGTAATAATAAATACCACCGATACGTTTATCTGTACCTTCTATTTGCATTTTTTCCATTTCCAAATTAGATCCTGCCATATTTTTTGTAATGGCCAGCATATCGTCAAATGTTAAGTTCGTTTTCATATTTTTATCAACCGCATCCAGTAAAGAGCCCATTTTGCTAATTGATTGAACAGACATCGCTTTTTTAGCAATTGCTTCTATTACAAGTTGCTGTCTCTGTCCACGCATTGCGTCACTATCAATTTTACGCGTTCTTGCAAGTGCAAGTGCTTGTTCTCCATTTAAATGTTGGTAACCTTTTTCTAAATGGATCATACCAGCTTGGTCTTTACTATCTTGTTCAGTGAAAGTAACTGGTACATCAATATCAATACCACCAATTGAATCGACAATTTGTACGAATGATTCAAAGTTAAACTTCACATAATAATCAACAGGGACATTTAAAAATCTTTCCACCGTATCACGTGTGCTTTCTACGCCACCAAATACGTGAGCATGAGTAATTTTATCTAATTTTTTTCTAGTTGGAATGTAAACACGTGAATCACGTGGAATACTTACTAGCTTAACAGACTTATCATCTTTATTAATTGTTGCTAATAAAAGTGCATCTGTTCGAACTGCTTCGCCATATTGGCTTTTTCTCATTTCACTTCCATCTACACCCATGATTAATATTGAAATATTATCCTTTAAAGGTTCAACTTCTTTATCACGCTTTGATGACTTATCAATTTTTGCATACGCATCATTTACAACAGCTTTTGCTTTATTATATATAAACGAACCATATCCTACTCCTCCAAAAATAAGTAGGAAAAATGGAATTAATATGAACCATTTTATTGACTTTCTTTTAGAACGCTTTTTATTACTTCTCGTATTTTGTTCTAATTCAGAGCTCATACCCATTCGCCTCTCTTTCTCTTTACCAAGTATAATGTAAGTCTATTTATCTTCATATTGAATTTCCTTTCACTAACCTTACAATTTTGTAAGGTTACTACTTAAACCCAATACGTATTCCATTTCACATTATACTCTCGTACTTATTTTTGGCAAGTCACTATTTACCAATTTCAAAAATTTAGCACTTCGCAACATATGAATTTACAAATTTATTAACTCTTTCATTTTAAATTAGGATGTCTTTTTCTTAACAAACGATATGAATAAAGAATCCAGCTAATTATAAAATCTCTATGAATACAGTATATTTGACGTTATTATTTCTCAAACGGCGTATACACGCTTTTCTTCCCCTGATTATCAATGTAAGCCGACTTTGCTTTTATTTTCGTTTTTTCTACTTCCATGTCTTCATTTGAGAAGTTCACAATGATTTTAATATCTTTTCCATAAGAAACAGATTGTACTAGCTTATCTTCTGACAAATACGCAAAATTCGTCATCTCTTCTTTTACTGCTTTTTCATGAACTTCATTCCAAACTTTTAGATGCTCTGTAATTTCTTTTTTATGCTTATTCCACTCTACTTCATCTAAATGGTACAACGGAGGAACATTATACAATAATTCAGACAGCATTCGATTTCCAACTTCATCTTTTACCTTTAAACTTCCCCATTCCCAATGATGCGTTGTAATAACGGAATCATTGTATACTAATTTATATAATGGTACCGAATATACTGGGTTTAAATATACTTGTTTATATTCTTCTTTCAATGGTACTTGTTTTGCATATTTTTCAGGCACATTTTGATTTGGTGACCAATATCCACCTACATAATACGGACTTGTTTTATTTTTCCGCATATCTTCATCGTCCCATTTAATAACAGGTGTTTCAATTCCATGTGCAAATGCAATCGTACTACTAGCAAAATCATTTCCGCCTTCAGAACCAACGACCATACCCTTTTCTTGCGCAATGTAGTCCATTCGTTTTAAACGTGCTTTTAAATCTTGCTCTTGTGTCGTTATATGTTTCGCTGAATAGTCATCGTAAATTTCACCTGTCGCATCACAATCAATAAACCATGAATTATATTTAGGACCATTTTGTAATATATCATTCATGCGTTCCTTTACACTAGGCAGCGATAAAGTCGGATTTAACTTGCGACCTCTTCCTAAAAAGCCTTGCACCTTTTCTCCGTTTTTCTTCGTTACAGTAGCCTCTTCGTATAATGACGGGTCATTAAAGGATGCTGTGTTCCAATTTTTATCACTTTTTTCGTGAATGGAATGATACGAATCATACGGACCAACTAAATACCCCATTTCCTTAGCTTTTGTCACGAAATTAGGTTGCATAAATCCTTGTTCCCAGTTCGGCAGACCAATCCACGCTTTTTCTATTCCTGCCTCTTTCATTTCCTTTAATATATCCGTTCCATCTGCATTACCCCATTTACTTACCTCTTCAACCGCATCACCAAGTAGCGACTTTAATAAATGCTTATTTAAGCTATACAATTCTGTATTCGTTAAGTGACCTACACCTTTCTTTAATAGCACACTAGCTTCCTGATTAACGTTTTGAAAAATATCCTCTTTATAAAATTCCTTCATCGATAATACTTCGTTTATATAACGTAAAATAACATTTTTTTGATACTTATCAATGAAATCTTGTTTACTTACTTGATCCAATACATTCAGTTCCCCAGGCTCGGAACTATTCTTTTGAATAAGTTCTTTTATATGACTAAACAGCGGGCTATTTATTTGCTCCCTTAGTTTTGGCCAATTTATATTATTTTCTAATAAACCATTTTGATTCCAAAAATAAAAATGCGCCGCTCCATATAACTTTTCGATTTCTTTATTTTTTCTAGCCTTTTCTTGTAATGTTTTAAATTCACCTTTTCGAACAATATCATCCTTATACAGTTTAGCAATGCTTACCGCATCATTATTTGTCACATATAATTGAAATCCATATGTTTTATTTTTATTTATGCTCGGAAATTCATGTGTAAAATCAAATCCTATTTTCGGATCCGAATGAAATTTCAATTCATTATTAAACATATTCGTTGCAATATATACAATTGAATATCTCGAACCATTTAATGCGAAAAACTTCATAGAAAATGATTCAGCAAATGAATATGCATCATCCTTTAAAAACTTCTTCCAATTCTCATCATTGCTCGGAATTTGCTTACCCTCCCATAACGGAAGTGTATAATTTTCAGCTTCTACTTTCGGCCATGTAAAGCTTTCTGCACCAGTCGATTCCACTTCAATGTTTAAGTGGTCTTTTTTCTTTTCTAATTTTATTTTTACTTTTTGATCTGGATATTCCCACGATGTACGATCCTTTTCTTTTTTTACATTCGATACCTTCATTTTCGGTAGGGGGTGTGATGCCTGTTCCTTTGCCCCCTCATGTTCTACAGTTAATGTGAATGTTTCTGGATTTACATCATAAGTAAAATCTTTATACGTCGCTTTCTTTATTTTAGACTCTTGTACAGCATTACTACCTTTTACGTCACAACCGACTAAAGTTGAAAACGACATAGTTGTAAGAAGACATATCGCTATCGTTTTTTTCATCCTCTGCACCTCCACCAATGAATATACAGATGCTTTGTTACAGGAATGTGGCAAAAAATAATAGAGCTAGCATTTTGCTAGCTCTGTTTGGAGTATTAAAAGTTGATATGAACAACTATAATTCGCTTAGAAGATATGTAATACAGTAACTGCATTTTTTCTCAACAATTATGAAACTAAACAAATCAAAATTTTAACAAGCATTCTTCAACTGAAAAAATAAGTGTATACAATGTATCCTAAAAGTAGTACTAAAATGATTATTCCTGTACCTTTCCAATTCATACCGCCCGCTATATCAACTGGACTACCCGTTTCCGCTCTATTGAATCCGTCACGTAAAGAACCCGTAGGATTACTTTTTAATTCACTTTGTCTCATACGCTCTCTTTTTTCTTCTGGTGACTCTTTATTCATTTAATCACCTCCAAAATGAATGCACTCTTTACTTACATTATTCAAAATCAACATTTGTTTTATATTTTTTCCAAAAAAACCTAATTTAAAATAGGTTTGCAACGTAAAGAAAGCTAGCCATGCCAGCTTTCTTTACGATCCAATATGCTCTTCCTTATTTACAATAATACCTTTATGGTCGATTTCAAGCTCACATACTTTCATATCTGTAAATACTCTCGCTAATTGCTCAGCGATTTCTTGACGTTTCTCATATGGCGTTAATATAAAAATAGATGGCCCTGCACCGCTAAGTGCTGTGCCGTACGCACCAAATTCTTTTGCGCATTTACGAATAGATGGTAATAATGGTACGAGTTCTAAACGATATGGTTCGTGAAAATGGTCTCTCTCCATCATTTCACCTACAACTTCCCACCGCTTTTGACATAATGCAGCTACTAATACGTTACTTATCGCACTAGCTTTAACTGCCTCATGAAACGGAAACATCTTTGGTAATACAGATCGACTTTCATCTGTATTTAATTCTGCATTCGGAATGAGAGAAATTACACCCAATTCCTTGCTCTCAATTCTTACAACGGAAACATCCTTTCCATCAAGTGCTCCAATTACAGTTCCACCTAATATAGAAGCAGCAACATTATCAGGATGTCCTTCAAAATTTGTAGCAATTTGAACTTTTTGATCAGCAGTTAAATTCAAATTGCCTAGTTGATTCGCAAGCTCTATCCCAGCTACAATCGCTGATGCACTACTTCCTAACCCTCTCGTTAATGGGATATTACTAGTAACTTCTATTATATGGGGTGATATAGAAGGACATACTTTACATGCCGTGCTAACGATTAAATTTTTATCGTCTGTCGGAATTGATTCTTCAAAGGAATGGATTACTTGCCATTTATCAGCTTTTTCTTTAACCACCACACCTAAATACAATGACAAAGCTATTCCAACTGAATCAAATCCAGGACCAACATTCGCCGTACTAGCAGGGACACGAACGCTAAATGGTATCACGCCATAATCACCCCTTTAATATGATCTTTAATTTGTTCTATATCATTTGACACACTTGCGATGTCTAGTTGATTTGAAGAAATAGCGATATCAGGATCCTTCAAACCATTTCCAGTTAATACCGCAACAACTGTTTCTCCCTTTTTGATTTTCCCAGATTGAACATGTTTAATTACGCCGGCTAATGAAGCATTTGATCCTGGTTCAGCGAAAACTCCTTCAGTTTTTGCTAATAACCTATACGCATGTAAAATTTCTTCATCTGATACCATATCTATTTCACCACGAGACTGCTCGGCAGCCTCTACTGCATACGACCAACTTGCTGGGTTACCGATGCGAATCGCTGTTGCAATTGTTTCAGGCTCTTCAATTACATGTCCTTTTACAATTGCAGCTGCTCCTTCCGCTTCAAAGCCATGAATTCTTGGCTTTTTATAACCTTTTTCTTTCTCATATTCACAGAAGCCTTTCCAATACGCTGTAATATTCCCTGCATTCCCAACAGGGATAGCTAGAACATCTGGTGCATTTTGCAATTGGTCACAAATTTCAAACGCTGCTGTTTTTTGCCCTTCAATTCGATAAGGATTTACTGAGTTTACTAACGTAATCGGCTCTTCTGCAGCAATATTTCTTACAGCCTTAAGCGCATCATCGAAATTCCCTTCTATTGAAATAATTTCGGCTCCATAAGCAACCGCTTGCGCTAATTTTCCATGTGCAATCTTTCCTTCTGGTATTACGATAATGCATTTCATCCCAAGACGTGCCGCATATGCTGCAGCTGATGCTGATGTATTACCTGTTGATGCACAAATGATTGCTTCTGAACCTTCTTCTTTCGCCTTAGCAACTGCCATGACCATACCACGATCTTTAAAAGAACCTGTCGGATTCGCTCCTTCGTACTTACCATATAGCTGAATCCCTAATTGTTTTGATATATTTAATAATGGAATAAGTGGTGTGTTTCCTTCCATTAAGCTGACATCAGGTGTATTTTCATTCACCGGTAAATAAGACGCATATTGTTTTAATAGTCCTTTATACATATTGTTTTTCCTCCTCAATAATGTAGTAACTGTTTATTTCACTTGCGACAGCTTCTATCGCTTCTAAAACTCGTTCAAATTGATACTTGGAAGTTCGATGTGTCACAACAACGACTTCTGCCAGTTCACGGTTTAAAGGTAATTGAATAACCTCTTTTAAACTTACAGAATAATTAACGAAACATTCTGTTATTTTTTGTAACATCCCAGGCTCATCTTGTAATGAAATGCGTAAGAAATATTTCGAAACTACTTCTTCATCACCTTGTAATTCATAAGGAACTGGTTCTTTTAACGCACTTTTATTTTTCGGAACTTGATTCATATTTTTAACGATTGAAATAATATCACTTACTACAGCAGAACCAGTCGGTAACTTCCCAGCTCCGGGTCCATAAAACATCACTTCTCCTACCGCTTGGCCATGGACATACACCGCATTAAATTCATTATTCACATTTGATAATGGATGCTGGCTCGGTAAAAGCGTCGGTTCTACACTTAAATGAATGGCTGGTCCTTGTTTTTCAGCTTTACCAATTAACTTCATAGTAAATCCTAACTTTTCAGCCATTTGTAAATCTTCTTTTTCGACCTTTCGAATCCCTCTTACTTGCACATCATCTAATGAAACATTCATCGAAAAACCTAAGTTTGCAAGAATTGCTACTTTTCTCGCCGCATCTAGTCCATCTACATCTGCTGTCGGATCCGATTCTGCAAAGCCTAATTTTTGTGCTTCCTGTAAAGCCTCTTCATAAGACCATCCATTTTGACTCATTTTTGTTAACATATAATTTGTTGTACCATTTACAATTCCCATTATTTTTTCAATTTGATCTGATGCTAACCCATCAGTTAGTCCTCTTAACACTGGAATACCGCCCGCTACACTCGCTTCGTAACATAAATCACAATCATTATCGTTCGCCAGTTGAAGAAGCTCTGCACCATATACAGCCATTAAATCTTTATTTGCTGTTACGACATGTTTTTTATTTCGTAAAGCCTTAACAATATGCTGTTTTGCTTCTTCAATTCCGCCCATTACCTCTACTACAATATCAATATTTGAATCATTTAGAACTTCATCTGCATGACTTGTTACTGCAATTCCATCAATACAAACATCGCGTTCTTTTTCCAAATCACGTACAACGACTGTTTTCACTTTCACTTCGTATCCTGTATCAAGTGCGATTTTTTTATAATGTTCTTTCAAAATATGAACAACACCACTTCCGACCGTACCTAAACCTAATACCCCAACATTTATAACGTTATTCATCTTCTAATCTCCTCCTAAAAGTTTAATTGTTACATCTATAAATCACCTTACTCTGCTTTTTTGTCATGCAGGTGGTGGTTATTTCCGTACTTATAAATCGTTTCATATTACCGCACCTCCTTTCAAAGTAAAAAAACACACCCATCCCTAGGAAAGGGACGAATGTGTTTTCGTGGTTCCACCCTTGTTCCAATCTAGACGTATTTCCTCCTAGATTGCTCAAGTTCAGATAACGGCTGATACCGCCAATAATTACTAGATTACTCGTTCACTATTGAAGTTCAAAGGTGGTAAAATCATTTCTCGTGTTAGGAAGCTCACACCCTTGGCTTCCCTCTCTGTAAACCGTAAAAATGATTTCGTGTCCTTATCGTTACTTTTTCGTTCATGTTTATTTGTTAACTCATTATACTCGCATAAAAAACAAAATCAATACTATTTTTTAATTATTTTAAATTTTCAATCTCTTATACCATAAAAAACACACTCATCCCTAGGAAAGGGACGAATGTGTTTTCGTGGTTCCACCCTTGTTCCAATCTAGACGTATCTCCTTCTAGATTGCTCAAGTTCAGATAACGGCTGATACCGCCAATAATTACTAGATTACTCGTTCACTATTGAAGTTCAAAGGTGGTAAAATCATTTCTCGTGTTAGGAAGCTCACACCCTTGGCTTCCCTCTCTGTAAACCGTAAAAATGATTTCGTGTCCTTATCATTACTTTTTCGTTCATGTCTATTTGTTAACTTATTATAGTTATCAAATTTTTAAAAAGCAAGCCTATTTTTACTAACTATTTTCAAAATAATTTTTTATTATATTTCACAATAGCATTATGCAACTGCCACTCAATTTACCTATTTTGTCATTTCTCCAGTTTATAAATCAACGGTTCATATATAAAGTGAAACTTTAATCAGTGAGGATTTTGTTCATCCCCACTGATTATTAGCCTTCACCAATCGGGCTTTTACGGGCAGTTGATCCCCACCTAACTTCTTTGCTTTCGCTGAATTTTGAGGTAGGGGTGTTACTGCCCGTTAATGCGGGATAAATCCCCATTCTAAAACCCGTACATACTCACCTTACAAAATTATATCAATAAAATTTTTAATACAATCTTTTTGTATAACTTTCTTCTAAAGAACGTGCAACATCTTCTTCTGAAGCATTCACTTTCGCATGCTCTAACAACATTTTTGCTGCTGAAGGTAACTCTTTTTTATTTAACCAAGATTCTGGATCCCATATCTTCGAACGAATAAACGCTTTTGCACAATGAATGTAACACTCTTCTATTTCAACAACAATTCCAAGCAACGGATTACGTCCATTCGCCTGCATTTCTTTCAAAATTTCTTCGTCGTTTGTAATATACGCTCGGCCATTTATTCTAAGTGTCTCCCCAAGACCTGGAATAAAAAAGATTAGTCCTACACGTGGATTTGAAATAATATTCAAAATAGAGTCTATACGACGATTTCCTGGCCTTTCTGGAATGATAATTTTATTATTATTGAGTACGTATACAAATCCAGGTGCGTCTCCTCTCGGCGAGGCGTCACACTCCCCCAACTTATTTGCAGTAGATAATACTAGAAAAGGAGATTTAGAAAGGAAATCTACACAATGGTGGTCTAATGATGAAATAACTTTTTTCAATGCTCGCTCACTTGGTTTCCCCAATATTTTCCGTAACTCTTCCTCTGTTGAAATAATCGATTTTATTTCCATACGCTCTATCTCCACTTATAATCGCCCCTTTTTCTTTATTTTCCCAAAATTCAATACGAATATTGTATAATAAAATTTGCAGAAAGGGGAATTAAAATGACAGAGTGGTTAACAATATTTGATTCTGAAAGAAATACACTTGGGAAGAAATTACGCGATGAAGTGCATCGTGACGGTGATTGGCACGAAACATTTCATTGTTGGTTTGTAGAAAAAGATGCTAAAGATATATTCTTATATTTCCAATTACGCTCTAAAAATAAAAAAGAAGCTCCACTTATATGGGATATTACTTCAGCTGGACATATTATGCATGATGAAGATGTACAAATTGGTGGTCTTCGTGAAATCGAAGAAGAATTGGGGCTTTCCTTTCAAACTACTGATTTAGTATACAAAGGAATCTTTAAAATAGATTATGAAATTTCAAATCTTACTGATCGTGAATTTTGTCATATGTATTTTCACAATGTCATCAATCCACTTCCATTCGCACCAGGTGAAGAAGTAGACGATGTGATGAAAGTACATGCAACTTCTTTTCTACAACTATTAAATGGTGAAATTTCATCTTTTACAGCTACTTCTGTTTTGAGCAATAAACCGATAACGATAACTTTTGATGATATTTATCCATATGATCTTGCATACTATGAATTTGTTGTTGAACAAGGAAAAGACTTACTAGAAAATAATAGTTTATAAATAAAATAGGACTCCTAGCATTATATTGCGTGGAGTCCTATTTTTCATTATTGCTCAAGTGCCTTCAATCTTTTCTCTACTCGTATGAATAAGCGAATGATTAGTACTAGCATAAAGATCATTATAGCTAACGTTGTATGGGAGTATCTAAACAGTATACTAATAACACTTCCAATTAACATCATGATGAATCCATTTTGCTTCATCACTTCTGCACTATACCTGTTACCCGCACCCCATAATTCCTTATTTTTCATAGATCGTTTCGTACGATAACCATATGCCGCATTAATATCGGTCGGTGGATTCTTTTGAAGAATAATTGCCGCAAGTACAAAAATAATACCAATCAATATGCTTATTCCTATGTTTACTAGTGCATAAATCAATTATATCCCCCCTAACTTACACTTTCATTATACGACATAAACCTTATTTTCCCAATTCATAACACATTCACTTTCTTTCTTTTGATGTCTGGAACATACTTGGAAGTGTTACAAAACGTGCCCCTTTCGTTTTTAACTGCGGAATGATTTTGTCTAGTGCATCTACAGATCCTTGTAAATGCCCACCTGGTGTTGAATGTTGGAGGATGACACTTCCAGGAAATGAATTCCCTAACACATTATTTGTAATCGTATCAGCACTCACACCTTTCCAATCAACCGTATCAACACTCCACTGTACAATCATAAAATTTTGCTCTGTGGACCATTTTAATTGATTTTCAAGTATTTCACCGTATGGCGGACGTATAAACTTCGGTGCATAACCAGCTAAACGATTTAATATTTCTTCCGTTTTTATAATTTGATTACGATACTCAGCATCATTTACTTTCGCTAAGTTCGGATGACTATACGTATGATTACCAATTACATGCCCTTCATTTGCAATACGCTTTACTACGTTCGGAAATTTTTCTGCGTTTTCACCAAGTAAGAAAAAAGTAGCTTTTACATTATGTTGTTTTAACTTATCTAATATTTTTGGCGTGAATTCTGAATCTGGTCCATCATCAAATGTAAGAGCTACTTCCGCTTTATTATACGGTCCTGAAAATGCGTACGCATATTTTTCAACCCATGAAAATGGTGTCCACGATCCACGATCATCTGCTTTCATTTGTACTTCATAGCTTTGAGGGATATATGCGTATGGCAATGCGCTTATATATTCTCCATAATAAAGTGAGTTATATGGCATATAAGCATACGAAACATCTCGTTCTAGTCCCCATTGATATGGAGTAAACATTTGTGGCGAATAAAAATAATACATGATAAAAAACCTCCCTAAATTTTCATATGTGATTCATCTGCACTTTGTTAGAGAAATTGTTATTCATAAACAAAAATAAGACTGTCCTTAATTAGGACAGTCTTACTGCTTTATATTATTAATAAATTGATGTACTATCTTTTGGCAAAGTTTTCACATGTTTTAAATAGTTCGTCACTTTATCATCATCTTCTTGCGGATATTGATATTCATACGTGTTAGCGATTTCGTTCGCCACTTCCCTAAATAAATCACTCATGACAAAGAATGACTCCCATATGTTTTCATATTCAGCATTAGAAAATGTCCTTTTAAATTGCTCCCACATATCTTCTTCAATATATTGCTCGAAATGCTTTCCAAACTTCCCTGTATTAACTGTAAAGTCTGTTTTCATACCAATATGCCATTCTAGCATTACGATGAACATATCTCGCACTGGTCCTTCAAGCATTCCTTTTGCATAAGAAAGTTCCTCTCTCCATAACCCTTTTGCCACATTTGTACTACACCACCAAAATTCATTACAGCAATCCAAAAACTCTTTTTCTGTAGGCTTTTTTATTAAGTAATCCTTATCGCTTGCTGGCGGGAATCCTTCCATACAATTATCTTTATCAAGAAGCAGTTTACTTAAACTATCTTGTCCAACGAACTTTTTTATTAACTCAACTGGAACTAGCGTTAAATCAATCCGATTCCCATCCATGAACTGCATTAAATATGGAAACTTCCCATCTTCATCTGGTTGAACTAACGACATTTCTTCTGGCATTTGTACTATCATTATTTCTCCAAATCTATGAACCCAATTATGATTAGACGTAAAAGATTGTATATCATTTACAACATACATAATATCATAGTCTTGAAAACAATCTCTTTTCACATTTGGATTTACACGCGATCCATTCATGATAACTGCTCGAATTCTTTCATCCTCTTTTGCTATATTTATAATTACGTCTAACATTTCTTTTTCAGTTCTCATCTACTTATATCCTCCAATTTTTTAATATATAATATAGTGTTATGTATATTGGAGGTCCACGAGCTAATCTCGTTATACACGATACATGTTATAATTTTTGAAACTTCTTTTTCATCCCTTTTTCCTCCTTACATCACTCTTTTACAACTGCCATCCCTTTCAATTTCCCAATGCTTTCTACCATTCACTTTTAATTATACCGAAAATTCTGTCTCGAATACAAAAAATAAAGAAAGGACATCTACCCCTTACAGAATAGATATCCCTTCTTTTAAAGTTAAATTTAATTCCTATGGATTAGTAGACCAAAGCCCAGCAGATTTAATAAATGTACGTTTATTTAATTTCAGCTGCGCTACGATAAATTCTGCAATATCTTCTGCTTGCATTACTTTATCAGGGTTTCCATCAGTTAATCCTAAATCTACAGCCATATCAGTTGCTACTGTACTTGGAGTTAAAGCTGTTACACGAATGTTATGTTTGCGAACTTCCATCGCTAACGATTCTGTTAAGCCAAGGACACCAAATTTAGAAGCACTATATGCACTTGTTACAGGTGCACCTTTTTGTCCTGCTGTAGATGAAATGTTAATGATATCACCAGATTGTTGTTCAATCATGCTCGGTAAAGCTGCACGAGTTGCATAGTATACACCCATTAAGTTTACTTGAATGATTTTTTCCCAATCAGCAACGTCTAGTTCTAAAAACTTACCGAATTTAGAAATACCAGCGTTATTAATTAAAATATCGATAGATCCTAAACCATTTTTTAACGTTTCAATCGCAGTTGTTACTTCTTCGCATGAAGAAACATCAGCAGTTGCAATAACAGCTTTTACACCTTCTGCTTCTACTTCTTTTGCTACAGCTTTTAAGTTTTCTTCTGAACGAGCTAATAAGCCTACATTTACGCCTTCTTTCGCTAATGCGATTGCTACAGCGCGACCAATCCCTCTACCTGCTCCTGTAATTAAAGCATTTTTACCTTGTAATAATTCTGCCAAGTATAACACTCCTTAATCATCTCAGTTATGTATTATATTAAAATTGTATCTATGTTTATGTAAAAAGGCAATGATGCACTTTCATGTGCGTAGGTTACTTGTAGGTAACTATAGAAAATTACTATGCATTCATTACACGTATTTATCATTATTCATGCAAAATAAAGACACCCTCCTCATAAGAGAGTGTCTGCGTATGAAATAAAAAATGGTTCTTTATCACTACACTATTTTTCTTCATAATTAGGAATACGCACAATAAATTCTGTTCCATTCCCTTCCTCACTCTCAACTTTTATTTCCCCATGATGAAGGTCGATTACTTTCTTTACAATAGCTAAACCTAAGCCACTTCCTCCATAGGCACGATTTCGTGAAGAATCCGCTTTATAAAAACGCTCAAAAATATGTTGTTTCTGTTCTTCTGATATACCAATTCCTGAATCACGGATACGCACTTCCACTACTGTCTCATGTTCCTTTAACTGAATAGTAATCGTACCACCGCTTGGAGTAAATTTAATACTATTATGAATTAAATTAATCCACACTTGACTCATACTTTCTTGGTCAGCAATAACATGTACTTTTTCTAAATCTAGTTCTAACTCAATTTCTTTTTCAGCCCAGAGTGGTTCACTATTTAACACAATTTGCTTTAATTGTTGATCTAATCGATAGCTCACTCTTTCTGGTATATATTCTTCTGATTCTAAAAGAGTTAGCTTTAGTAAATTTTGACTTAGTTTAGATAATCTCGTTGTTTCAGTTTCAATAATGGTAAGATAATGCTTTCTTTTTTCCTCAGAAAGATTATCGTCTTGTAGTGCTCTAGCAAATCCTTTTATAGAAGTTAATGGTGACTGTATTTCATGAGAAACATTTGATACAAACTCTTGTCTCATTTTCTCCATCGCATTCAGTTCATCTGTCATATCATTTATACTTTTTACAAGCACGCCAATTTCGCCATCATACTTTTCTTCATTTCGTATTTTTACGGAGAAGTCTCCTTTTGCAATTTTTTGTATCGGTTCAATAATAGTCCAAATCATTGCCTCTCGTTTTGGCCTCATTAATATTCCAATCAATGTCCAAATAAGAATAATAAATACAAAACCGACCATATTACTAATTAGAAAGGCAACAAACGGCGATACGTTTACGTCAAAAGCATTCAATATACTAGTTACTACATAAAATGCGATAGACCAAATTATAGTAAGAAAAGAAAAGAGCGCTAATACCGCTCCAAATACTTTCAGCATCTTCAACTTACTCATTCGTTTTCTTTTTCTCATTTACTTACCTCTAAGCGATACCCTAATCCTCTTATTGTTTTAATACTAAATTTCGACTGCTCTTCTTGAAACTTCTCACGTAACCGATTAATATGAACGTCTAGTGTACGTTCATTCCCTTCAAAATCATATCCCCATATTTCTTCAATTAATTGCTCTCTCGAACAAGTTCTTCCCGATTTAGACCCTAAAGTAAAGAGCAGCTCAAATTCTTTTAACGGTAATGTAACCGTTTGTTCTCCAGATGTAACTTCGAATGTTTTACGATTTAATAATACATTTCCAACTTGAATCGATTGGGAAACTGTAATTTGGTAACGTTTCAATAATGCCTTTACTCTCACTACTAATTCTATAGGGTCAAATGGTTTTACAAGATAATCATCTGTCCCAAGGTGAAATCCTTTTACTTTTTGTGATGTTTCCCCTTTGGCAGTTAGCATCAGAACCGGGATATCATAGTATTTTCTTAATTCAAAACATACATCAAATCCATCCATATTTGGCATCATGATATCAAGAATAACCATATCGACTTTTACGTCATCCATTTTCTGAAGTGCATCTACTCCATCAATTGCCTCATATGTTTGAAAACCTTCTCGTTCTAAAAATACAGAAACGAGTTCTCTAATGTGTGGATCGTCATCTACTATTAAAATTTTAGGTATCAAAGGAACCATTTCCTTTCTACTCAGCATCTAATATATTGTTTAAAAATGAATCATCAGTGGAGTAAACTTCCCACTGATGATTCATTTTATAATGCACCCTCTTTAATTTTCAATTGCTGCGTTGCAAACTCACGATACATATCATGCGTCTGTAATAATTCATCATGCGTACCACTACCTGTAAGATTCCCTTTTTCAATAAAGACAATTTTATCTGCATCTACAACAGTAGAAAGTCTATGCGCAATCACTAACGTTGTTCTGCCTTTCATTAAGTTATTTAACGCTTTTTGAACGACAGACTCAGATTTACTATCTAAGCTTGAAGTCGCCTCATCTAGCATAAGAATTTGCGGATTTCGAAGTAACGCTCGGGCAATGGCAATTCGCTGTCTTTGTCCCCCAGAAAGCTTCACACCGCGTTCTCCAACTTCTGTTGCATAACCGTTTGGTAAGTCATGAATAAATGCATCAACATATGCCATTGCTGCTACTTTTTCAATTTCTTCATCCGTTACTTCGCCCTCGACGCCATAACAAATATTATCACGAATTGTTCCATCAATTAACGGACTATCTTGTGATACGTAACCGATTTGACGTCGCCATGACTGTAATGAATAACTCGTAATTGATTCTTCTCCTAATTTAATGGCGCCACTAGTTGGCTCATAAAAACGTTCCAGTAATGAGAATAACGTTGTTTTCCCACTACCACTTGGTCCTACAATCGCTGTCACTTTTCCAGATTCAATTGTGAAATCAATATTTTTCAAAACTTGCTCTTCTTCGTTATACTCAAAATGTACATTTTCAAGAACGATCGGTTGCTTAGCATTTGTCACTTTCACACCAGTTTCATGATCTTCTACTTCATATTCTAAAATCGTACTAATTCTTTCCGTTGCACCAATTGCCTTTTGGAATTGTGTAAAGAACATAGATAATTGACTCATTGGCATTACAATTTGAACTAAATACAAAATAAACGCTACAAGTTCACCGGTTGTTAATGCACCGCTAGAAACTCGCATCCCGCCATACCCTACGATAATAACAAGTAGTGCCATTAAAACAAACGACATAACTGGCGAAATTAATGCTTGCACTTTTCCTTCTTTTAAACCAAATTGTAATAACTTTTGTATACCTGTATTACCCGTTTCATATTCTCTCTTTTCTGTATTTGAAGATTTCACTAAACGAATTTCTGATAACACTTGCGTTAACACACTTGTAAAAGATGCAGTTTCATCTTGGAGCGCTTTTGAAATCTTATACATTTTTCGTCCAAGTGGAACTAAAATTAACACAGACAACGGAATAACCGTTAAAAGTAACGCAGTCATTTTCCAATCTAAAACAAATAATACAATTAACGATCCAACAATTGAAATACCACCTGTTAATAAGTTTGACAAATGCTCAGAAATTAACGTTTTCACAACACCTGTATCATTCGTCATACGGCTAATCGTATCACCTGTTCTATTTTGATCGTAATAAGATACCGGCAAGATAAGTACCTTTTTCCACAAACGTTCTCTTAGTCCCGCTACAATCTTCTGCCCAATATAATTTAGTAAATATATAGACAACCCTGCCGCAATAGTTTGCATTACAAAGAAAGCAATTAACCCAACAATTTGTCCTGCACTAATTGAAGAAAGCGAAAAATTATCTACTAATCCTTTTGTCAGCATAGGAATAAATAAACTCGCTCCCGTAGAAAGCAAACTCATTAACAACGCAAAAACTAAAATTCCTTTCGGAGGATTTGTATCTTGAATAAGGCGTAAAAACTGCCTCCAACTCCCTTTTTTCTTTATTTCATTTCTAACTTCCATTCCTGTTCATCTCCTCATGTTAAACAAAACTGTTCTTTCTAAAATTAGAATACGATACAAATGTAAACTGAATGTAAACACACTTTTTCTATTTTTACAAAATATACATAAAAACTCATCTTTACAACAGATATAAACATCTGATATTATTACCTGGTACTTAATATTATTCTATGTAAATTATAGATAAATAATTTAAAACACGATATAAATCTCCAGTTAGTGAAAGGAGTATCCTTTTTGCAAACAAATATACATTCTGAAAAGGAAACAATTATTTTTATTCATGGATTAGTTGGTAATCGTCGCGCCTTCAAAAAAGAGCAAAAACGATTTTCTGCCTCCTACAACATTATAACTTATGACTTATTAGGTCACGGTGATGATAAAGGAGAAGCAATCGACTTTTCATTACAGCGCCTCGTAGATCAATTATTAAACTTATATGAACAAGAAGGTATTAAAAAAGCACATATTTGTGCGCTAAGTTACGGCTGTTACATCTCTACAATTTTTGCACAAATGCATCCAGAAAAAGTATTAAGTATTTGTCATATTGGAGGACATTACAATAACCCTTCTCGTTTATATAATGTATTTCAAAATTTTTGGGAGAAGCGAGGAGATGAATACTCTAAATGGCTCTCTCAATACGCAAATACTATTTTTCCAAGCGGTATATTAAAAGCAAATCCGTTCGCAGTCATTTCAAGAAATATTTACTACCGTTTCGGATTACAATTACATTCATCCATAATTGCCCAGTCATTACGACATCGGTTAGAATTCGATTTAAAATCTAAATTAAAATCACTTCCTCACCCTATACTATGGGTAATGGGAGAGCATGATCATCTCTATAAATCTTGTCTATTTGATTTAAAATCTATTTTGCCTAACGTTCTATATAAGGAAATACCGTTAGCGGGACATGCAGCGAACTTATTTCGTCCTAACTATTTCCATGACTTATATGATCGATTTTTAAATGGAAAGTTAAAATAAAAACTATTAAACTTCCAATTTATTCAACTATAAAAAGGCTTCCCAAGTTTCCTTGGAAAGCCTTTTCTCTATACGAAAAGTATATAAAACTACTTTTTCTTAGTATGCTTTTGTGTAACCTAATAGGTGCTTGCTCCAGTAAGAGTTACTTACAGAACTAATACGTACACCAGTTGCATCTGTTTCTGCACTAATGAACTGACCGTTTCCTAAGTAAACACCCATGTGAGAAGGACCTGATTTATAAGTATTTTGGAAGTATACTAAATCACCTGGTTGTGGATTGCTAGTTTTTGTTTTAGAGCTCCAGTATCCAGCAACTGTTTGACGAGCGCCTTTATGACCAGTTTGATTTAATACGTAGTGAATGAATCCACTGCAGTCAAAACCAGCAGGTGTTGTACCAGCAGTTCTGTATGGTGAACCATTTAAAGATCTAGCGAATCCAGCGATTGAAGATGTATCTCCACCTGTTGTTGGTTTTTGTACGTCTTTACCTGGTTGTTGAACGTTATTTGTAACATTATTGTTATTTGTAACGTTGTTTACTCCGCCTTTTACAAACTTAACGAAGTCTGCACTTACGTAACCTGTGCGGCCGTTATGGTTAATTTTGTACCAACCATTTTCAGCACCAGTAACGTTTAATACTTTACCATTTGTTACTCCACCGATTACAGCGTTGTATGTAGCTGGGCCTGTACGTACTTTTAAGGCACCAGTGTTAACAACATAAGAACCACCAGTTTGAACTGTTGTAGTATTGTTGTTTGTAGTTGGTTGTTGTGTTTCGTTAGATACAGCAGAACCACCTTTTGTTACGAAGTCTTTGCTTACGTATCCAGTTCCACCATTGAAGTTGATTTTAAACCAATCTTGTACTTCACCTACAACTTGTACTGTTTTACCTTTGTTTACAGAACCTAATACTGTATGAGATGTACTTGGGCCTGTACGTACGTTAAGTGAAGAAACGTTTACTGTGTAAGTACCTGTTCCTTGTTGAACAGTCGTTCCTGTTTTGCCACCAGTCGTTACGAAGTCACCACTTACATAACCTGTTTGACCATTTACGTTTACTTTGAACCAACCATTTTCTTGTCCAACTACTTGTAGCACTTGGCCTGATTTTACTTTAGAAATAACGTTATGTCCTGTACCAGCACCTGAACGAACATTTAATACATCAGCAGTTACTGTGTATTTTAATTCAGAAGTTGTTTCTACAGTTTTTGTTTCAGTTACAGTCGTTTGAGTTTGAGTTTGAGTTTGAGTTTGTCCATTAATTTCTTTTAGCGCTTCATTTGAAACTTGTGCATGAGCAGAATCCATTCCTGGAACTGCAACGCCAGCTACAGAAGCTGCTGCTAAACCTGCAATTACTTTTTTCATAAGTTGTCTTTACTTCCTTTCCCTACTATCCTCTTAAAAAAAACTAAAACTTTAATACTTTACAATATTATCAAAGTAAAATATTCATCCAGTTCCATTTTTTAGCAAGAGTTTTATTTTTCACACAGAGTTCATTTTAAATGAACAAAGTGAAATCTGTGTGAACTTCATGTGAACTTTATCATTAAACACAGTGTTTTTGCAATGGTTTTTTCAAATTTCTTATATATCGCATGAAAATTCGACATTCTATTTAATATTTTAATATAAAATATCCCTTTTCTATCTATTATAAAAAATTCTATTAACCTAATACAAACTCAAGTATGTATTTCCTTATAAAGCTCCTTACATGAAGTATACTTTCATCATGACAAAAATCACTCTATTTATCAATAGTATAATATTTTTAGAAAACTAAATTTCTATACTATCTACAATTTTGAAATAATTTGACGAATTGTAAGATTTATTTCACAAAAGCCATTTCTCCTTTAAAGAAAACACACACTATATCAACTGTTCTCTTTTTCTTATAATGGAATTTATAGGATATTTATAGTATTATATACATATCTTAATAAACAAGAATTTTAGCGAATTAATTAAAGTTTCATTCCCTTATAAAATGAAACTTTAATCAGGAAGGGTTTTATACATCCTCCGCTAATTATTAACCCTCACCACTCGGGCTGCCCATTAATGCGGAGTTTTATTGGAATAAAAAGAGGAGGCATATTTGTGAGAAATATAATAGATGATCCAATACAAAAAAACATAGAGCTATACTATGCTTTTATTCAATTCGTTTCAATGATAACATTACAAAAAGTATCAGCTATTGAAACACGTAAAAACGAATTAAAAAATCAGATGAAAAATGCCGGACAAAAAAAACCTTATTACGTATAAAAAAAGGTGAACAGGTTATATTCCTGTTCACCTTTTTAAATTATTTATAAATTTTCACACGGTCCTCTAGCGGTTGGAATTCTTTTTCACCAGCATGTACTACCGGTTTACCAAATGGCATTTGCGCAATAAGTTTCCAATTCTCTGGAACATCCCACTCTTTTCTCACTTCTTCATCAATTAGCGGATTGTAATGCTGTAACGTAGCACCAAACCCTTCAATTTCTAAAGCTGTCCAAATTGCAAATTGTAACATTCCTGATGATTGCTGAGACCAAGTTGGGAAATTATCTTTATATAATGCAAAGTTAGCTTGAAGGCTTTCCACTACTTCACTGTCTTCAAAATATAAAACCGTTCCATAACCACTTTTAAATGCATTCATTTTTTCTTCAGTAGGTGCAAAGTTATTTTCAGGTACAATTTTTCGTAACGTTTCTTTCGTAATATCCCATAATTTATCATGTTGTTCTCCTAATAAAACAACAACGCGAGCACTTTGAGAATTAAAAGCTGAAGGTGTATGTTTTACAGCATGATAAATCACTTCTTGAATTTTCTCATCAGAAACTACTTGCTCTTTACTAATTGCATAAATAGATCTTCTGTCTTCAATTGCTGAGTAAAAATCTTTTGCCATCATAATTCCCTCCAATTTTCAATTGAGGCTATTTCATATGTATATATCATATTACGCCCCTCAAACTTATTATTAATAAGCTTATAACTTTATAATATCACAGCAACAAACAAACTCAAATAATAACACTTATATTTAGAAGCTTTTTCCTTTTTAAAATAAAAAGACTGTTTGTTGTTATCTAAAATTAGTAACAACAAACAGTCTTACTTATGTAGCGATCTAGATTCGTATTTTACTTACTTAATTAACTAATCCAAATGCATACGACATTAACTTATTTGTCTCTGTAAAACGTTTTGTTTTACTGGATGTCCCCATGACCACTGTAATAATTCGATTATCACCTTGCTTTGCAGTCCCAGTAAAACAGTATCCTGCACTATCTGTAAATCCAGTCTTTAGTCCGTCCATTCCTTCTATATATAAACTTTTATTATTTTTGTTTAACATGTCGTTTGTGCTTATAACATTAATATTATTAAATGCTAGCTGACTTTGGCGTAAGTGAGTCACTTCTAATATTTCCGGATAATCTTTTATAAGATGATACGCCAATTGTGCTACATCACCAGCCGTCATTTTTGTTTCACTTCCATCTGGCTCTTGTAATCCAGAAGCATTTGCAAATTTAGCATGTTCCGACATTTTTAACTGTTTCGCTTTTGCATCCATAAGCTGAACGAAATCTTTCTCCGATTTTGCCATATGTTCTGCTAAAGCCACAGCCGAATTATTAGCTGACTCAATCATTAATGCATGATATAAATCTTTAACAGTTAATGTGTCATTAACTTGTACTGGGATTCTCGCTCCTTCTGTTTGTGCCGCCTTCGCACTCATTTTTACTGGATCTTCCCAGCGAACTTTCCCGTTATGTATACTCTCTAGTAAGAGATACGCTGTCATCATCTTAGACATACTAGCCGGTGCAAAAGCTTCATTTTCATTATATTGATAAATAATATCTCCATCACTCGCATCGATAATCATAGCTGCTTTTGCGTTAATTTCTGGTGGGATGTACTTTGGCGGGACTACTTTTTCAGTAAATCCTGCTTTAGGTAGTTCTGCCACTTGCAAAGGTTGTCCCTCTACATTCGCTATGCTCTTTTGATTTCCTTGGAATAAGAACCAACATATCCCTAAAATAATAACTAATAGGACTGTCATCCTTCCCCATTTTAACCGATTCATTTCAAAACTCCTTTAGCAAACCTTTTATACACTCACATTTAACCTTAACAACAATTCCTTTATATAGTCAAGGTAAAAGGTATATTTATTCATATACAGCAATGATTATTTTAATTTATTTATGTTAAACTTACAATATTGAAACGTAAGAATATTCAATAATAAAATCTCGTAAATAAATCGAAACTTTAATCAGCCCCACCAATCGGGCTACCCGTCAAATAGCGAGATAAACTATTTAATAGAAGGGATTCATACAAATGCTACTTCCAAAATCATTAAAATACGGAGACACAATTGGGATCTACTCCCCTTCTTCACCAGTAACCTACACTTCTCCAAAAAGATTTGAACGAGCAAAATCTTACTTACAACAGAAAGGGTTTCATATATTAGAAGGTTCATTAACAGGTCGATATGATTTTTATCGTTCTGGTAGTATACAAGAGCGTGCTGAGGAGCTAAATGTCTTAATAAGAAATCCTAATATTTCTTGTATTATGTCAACAATTGGTGGGATGAATTCAAATTCAATATTACCTTATATTGATTATGATGCTTTTCTAAAGAACCCTAAAATAATGATTGGGTATTCAGATGCAACTGCTTTATTACTAGCAATTTACGCCAAAACAGGAATCCCTACATTTTATGGACCAGCTCTCGTCCCTTCCTTTGGCGAATTTGAACCTTTTGTTGATTGCACATACAAATATTTTGCTGAAACTTTACTACATGATCATTCTCTTCCTTATCATATAAAACAACCATTATTTTGGTCAGATGAATTTATTAATTGGGAAGAAAAGACGAAGGAGAAAGAACTTCGACCAAACGATTGGATTTCAGTAATTGATGGAAAAGCTACTGGGCGTATTATTGGCGGGAATTTAAACACGATACAAGGAATTTTGGGTAGCCCCTATATGCCACATATTCAAGAAGGCGACATTCTCTTCATTGAGGACAATTCAAAAGATGCAGCTACTATTGAAAGAAGCTTTTCATTACTTAAAATTAACGGTGTATTCGATAAAATTTCAGGTATCATTCTTGGAAAACATGAGCAATTTGATGATTGTGGTACAAATCGAAAACCTTTTGAAATACTATTAGAAGTACTTCAAAATCAAAGAATTCCTTTTCTAGCTGACTTCGATTGTTGTCATACACATCCCATGATTACCATGCCTATCGGTATTCAAGTAAAGTTGGATGCAACAAATAAAACGATACATGTTGTAGAACCTTGGAAAAAATGAATGCATAGCTTCTATTGTTTTACAATAAAAGCCATGATACTATATAATTTGGAATGTGAAAGATTAAACAAAATACGTTCCAATATCTATTATTAGGAAAAGATAGATATATATTTATATGTAAAAGAGAGTGAATAAATGAAACCAACTATTAAAAATTACGTATTTTTACATGTAGCTTTTTTGATATATTCTATCATTGTGGTTTACATGAAATGGGCAGCTAAGTTTCCCATTGCTTCCATCTCATTTTTTATTGCTTATTTCGGACTAGTTGTACTTTTATTCGGATATGCAATTTTATGGCAACAAGTAATTAAGCATTTCGAAATATCGAAAGCATATTCACATCGCGGAATTATTATACTGTGGTCAATGCTTTGGTCAGTAGTTCTATTTGGAGATACGATACAGTGGAATCATTTACTTGGTGCGGCTATTATTATCGTCGGAATTGTGGTGGTGACAAAAGATGAATAGTTATATGTTGTTATTGATCTTTGGAATCGTATTGGCCAATTACTCACAAATTTTATTAAAAAAGGCTACTTTACAGCAATATGATTCTAAATTAAAAGAATATGTAAATCCATATGTAATCATCGGTTACTCTTTATTTGTACTTAACGCAGGATTCAATATTATCGCCTTAAAGGGACTGACAATAAATCAAGTCTCTGCATTAGAATCATTAAGTTATATCATCATATTAATTTTCGGTTGGTATTTTTTAGGTGAAAAAGTAACGAAAAGAAAAGTAATTGGGAATACTATCATTTTAATGGGTGTTGTGGTGTATTTTATTAAGTAATCACTTATACAAAAAGCTCCGTTTATCACAAACGGAGCTTTTTACTATTGACCTAAATTTTGCACTTTATCTTTCAAATCTCGAACTTGATCTACCGTCTGCATAAGCTCAGAGTTTTTAAATTGCTCTACATCCACTTTGCCTTCTTCTATCTTTGTCTTCGCCGTATCAATTAACGTATTTAACTTTTCGTTATATCCGACGATTTGTTGATGAAGATCCTTTGCTACATCAGGTGGCGTTAATTCATTGAATGCGGGTATATCTTGTTTAATTTCACTAAGCTTCGTTTCTAATTCTTTTCGAGCCTCGCTATCATTAACGGCCTTTTCTGCTAATGCTGGTGCATCATTTGCAAATGCACTTATTTCATTTACATAGTCTGTCGCCTTTTGAGCATAATCTATGGAGTTCTTTCCTTCTTCCACTATTGAACATCCCATTAAACCAATTGAAACTATGAATACTAATACAATTGATTTTATTTTCATTTTAGACCCCCTTCGTCCTTATAATTGTCTGTAATTTTCTCTATACATAACTTCTAGCTAAATTGTTTATAACCTTTTTCAAATAGCTATTTACCCTCTTACATGCCCTATTATCGTTACAACATCTATTTCTATATGCACGCTGATAATATCTTCAATTATATCCATATACCCTTGTCCTATAGCTGTTCCATAGTGTAATGTAAGCCCCTTCTTTTCATACACTGACTTTGGCACTGAAAAAATAAATCTCCTCAAGTTTCTTTCATCAGCTGGTTCCATAATTAAAACAATCCCATCCTCATCAAACATATACGCTCGCCCTCCAACTTTACATTCACTATGGCTCAGTATTGCCTTGGTCAGCAAAATTTAAAACATAATAAGTTAAGATACACTCTGCTCTATCATAAAGTGAAACTTTAATTAGCCCTCACCAGTCGACTCTTTATCGGTAAATAGCGGGATAAAAATAAAAAGCATTCATTCTTTTTTGTTAAGAATAAATGCTTTTTAAAAAATCAATTTCTAACTCTAGCATCTTTTTTTGACGAGGTTTTACTTTCCTTACGGGAACTCCAGCGTAAATATACCAATCATCTAAACTCTCTTTTACCATACTCATCGCGCCGACTGCCGTACCTTCTCCTACAATTACATTTGGAAAAATAATAGAATTAGCACCAATAATCACATGTTTTTTTAAAATAACTTTTTCTGCTTTCACATTCCTATATTGATTCGGGACGGTTGGCCCCATTAATGTATTTCCACTGAAATCATCAAGTACTGCATATACGATTGTTTTAGCTGAGATGTTTGCAAAATCATGCATTTCAATCCCAACTTCCCCTCCATATAACGCTGTATACGCTGATATGTGCGAATAACTTCCAATTGTGATTTTACCACTTAAAATGCAAAAATCATCAATTCTTACATGATTGCCAACTGATATAGCACTCGGATTATATATACTTGCTTTTTTACTAACCAATACATTTTTCCCAACAGATAAAAATCCAATTTTCTTTAGTTCTTCTTGACTATAAAAACTATTCATCTACCGACACCACCTTCTGCTCTAAACAGATTACAATTTGCTCTACTAGTTCTTTCGTCATTCCTTCCCATAAAGGTAAACTTACGATTCGTTTTGCTATTTTATTCGTTTTTGTTAAATCTGTCGACTTATAGTTTTTAAAAAGAACTTGTTGGTGGCAAGATGGTGAAAAGTATAATCTAGCTTCTATTTTCTGTTTTTTCAGTTCTTCAATTACTTGTATGTTGCGAACTTCTTCTGGACAAATGATAGGCATAAATTGGTGAATAACTGCTTCTGTCTTTTGGACTTTCCACCCTTTTTTCATTAACCCAGTATTTTGTAACAACTGTTTATACCATTCAGAAATACGGGTACGTTCTTTTAATTTTTGATCCCACTTTTTTATAGTCGCAATCCCAATAGCTGCTGCGTATTCAGACATTTTACAATTAAACCCCATCATCGTACATTCACGATTTTTATCAAATCCGAAATTCCCCATTCTTTTAATACGTTGTATATCTTCTTCGTTTTTACTATATATGAGCCCTCCTTCACCAATTCCGAATGGCTTTGTTGCATGAAAGCTATATACGATCATTCCACTAAAATCTTGACCGTAATGCATCCCTCCATTCATTAATCCAAATCCCGGCGCCGCATCTACGACAACCGGAATCCCCTTCTTCTCTAATTCTTCATATTCTTCTAAGTTCATCCATGATCCAAAAGTGGCGTACGGGACAACAATCGCAACCTCTTCTTTTAATTCTTCTATCTTATCCAAAAGTACGGTTTTATCCATATACCAATCATCTATTGAAATATCAATAAAGTAAGGTTCCAATCCACACCAAATAGCGGCTAAGGCAGTCGCAGGGAATGTAAAGCTAGGCATGAGAGCATACTTTCCCTTTCTTCTTTTCTTTAGTTGAATAGCCGCCATTAACCCTAACGTTGCGTTTGCTACTGTTGTAACAGCTCCCCTGTTTTGAAAAAATGACGACATAATTGTTTCCTCAAAACGTTGATTTATAGGTCCATAATTCGTATATATGTGAGATGTATCAATTTCCTTCAATTCGTCCAAATACTCACTTACAGGTACAGTTGAAGCACGTAAAAAAGGAATATTCTCCATATCTATCTATTCCTTCCTATCATTTTCGGACAATATAGAGCATATCTGTTTCAGATAATCCAAATTTCCTAGCACTTTTCATTCCTTGTTTTTCCGCTATGTTATATAATTCTACCTTAAATCCTGCATTCATTAATCGTTGAATAAATCCCGATTGATTGTAAATTCTCACATGATCTTCTTGACCAAAAGCTAATTTCCTCAATTGTGGTGTTACAATTAATTCATTCTCTATAATAAAATCTACATTCATTACGATTGGTACTTGAATAATTCCCCATCCATTTGGCTTTAACACTCTATATAACTCTCGCATTGCTTTGTCATCATCAGGAACGTGTTCTAATACATGGCTACATAATATTACATCAAAAGTATTACTATCATATGTAATTCTTGTAACATCAATTTCCTTCATTAATGGATCCTTTGGTTCTAAGTCACCACATACATACGTAATATTTTTATACTCGTTAAACCAATCTCTTAACTTTGCTTCAGGTGCAATATGAAGCATTGTATAGTTTCTATTTAACAAGTCCGTTTCCGTTTCAATGTACGCACGGTACAATCTTTCACGATCCATCGAATTACAAACTGGACATATTCCTGTATCTTTATTCCACATTTCAAATTTATATTTCGGAAAATCATAATGTGCTGGCCAAGGTGAAAATTTTTCAAATTGTTGATTGCAATATTGACAATAACAACATTCTTTCTCGAACATATGAGCAACTAACTTGTTTAAGCCTTTTTTTATCTTTTCATTATAAATTTGATCTAGTTCGCCATTTCTTACTGCATCCTTAACTATAAATCCCGCATTTTCTAAACAATAAGATAAACTCTCTTTATACTCACTTTCGGAGCTTAAAAACCCACTATTATATGCATCTATAATTAATTCAATCCACTCTTCAATTGTCATTAAAATAAAATGCATTTGTTTTTGATTTTGTCCACTATGCTGTCTAAAATAACTAAGAGGTTCATGTATATAAACTACTTTTCCTTTCCTCATCATATCTAGCCAAGTTGCAATGTCATTAATAGCAGAATAAGCCTTTCCTTTAAAATATCCAAACTTCCCGTCAAACAAATTCCGATTAAACAAAACAGTTGTCGGCTCACCAACTACATTTTTCAAGTTTTTTAACATATAATTCCCTAATTCTTTTCCTTCAAAAAGTGTAGTTTCTTTCGCGATTTTCATATTTAATGTTGAAGGTGGTAATATCTCTCCATTCTCATCAATCAGTTCACGATATGACGTCACAAATGAAATATTTTCTAACGCCAAAAAGTATTTCATCATTCTCTCGATCTTTTCATGATGAAATAAATCATCATCTAATAAAAAGTTTATATAGTCCCCATTCGCAAGTTCTACACACTTATTAAAGTTTTCGGCAACTAACGGCGTTTCATTTTTTACATATGTAATACACTCATATTCACGTAAGTACAGTTGAATCATAGCATTGACTTCATCATTTGTACTGTCGTCAGAAATAATAATTTCAATATTTTCATATGTTTGATTCAAAGCGCTGTTGAGTGCTAATTCCAAGTAATAAGGTCTATTGTATGCAGGAATAAGTATACTTACTTTCGGTAAAGAAGAATTATTATTTATATGTTGTTTTTTCTTTTCTATGTTTATTTTCTTCGCTCTAATTTTTTGGTAATAGTCTAATGTATATAATATTGATGATGGAACTATCCTTCTTGCATAATCTAGAAAATTAGTTATCGCTTTGTCTAACTCTTTTTCAGTGGATAAGAAACCATATTGTTCTCCTGCTATAATACTGTGTGAAAAATCTTCTAACCCATCCATCATTTTATTAGATTCATTTAACTGTTGATCTGGATGTAATCGAAAGTAACTAAGTGTCTCTGCTATATATACAGCTTTTCCTTTACTTAATAAAGATAACCATGAAGCTATATCTACGTTACATAAATACCGCCTCTTATCAAAAATCCCAAACGGTTCTTGTAAATCATTTTTACGAAATAAAACTGTTGTCGGTTCTCCAATATAATTTTTTTGATCCACAATTACCTTATTTCCTAATTCTGTTCCCGCTATAATGGTATCCTCTTCAAATAAACGGACAGTCGAATAAATATGTCGTAGCTCTTTCCCTTTATCATCAATGACTTGACGATGAGATGTTACAAGCTTAATTTCATTATCTAAATCATCGAAAAAATACTTCATCATTTTTTCAATTTTATTCACATGAAATACATCATCATCCATTAAAAAATTTATATATTCACCGTTCGCTTCATTAAATAACATTAGCGCATTTTCAAATTGTCCGAGAGTTGATCTATTTTTTATATAAATAATATTTGAATGATCACATAAGTATTTTTGTAACACTTTTTCTGTTTCATCATTCGTGCTGTCATCTCCAACTATAATTTCTATATTAGGGTACGTTTGTTCTAACACACTACATAGCGCCTTTTCAAAGTAACGAGGACGATTATACGTAGGAATTAATACACTTACCAACGGAAGTTGCTCTACCACCTCTTCAGTTCTTTCAATACGAGTTCTCATTTTAACTCTCTCACCTCTTCGCATATTATTTATATACGCGACACAAAAATCACATTACTTTAACTGTATGGAGCCTATATACTTTTATGCAAACATGAAACAAATTATCATACTTTTCGTTCCTGAATAAACATATTTAATAATGCGGACATTTTATTTGCACCTTTTTTATTCATATGATCACTATCATAAAAATCATCATCACAAAATAATGGTGAATCAAATAGATCTATAATTTGAAAAGAATATTGAGTTTGAAAATCATTTATAACTTTATAAAAATCTTCTTTTAATTTCTTACTACTACAATTGAAATAATGTGAAGTAACTGGGAATACAACAATTAATGGTTTTATATCATTTTTTAACAGTAATTCTAAATATTTTTTAAAAATTATTTTATTTTCAACTAAAGTTTGAGGATACGCCAATTTAGCATGTGAAGCTGCTCTTATTTTCCCGTGTTCTTCAAAAGGAATATGAAGAGGAGTAGTATTCCATTCAGCATTTACCCAAGGCAGTATCAATGATTCATCTTTTAGTTCATCTAATAAAATATATTCAAAATGCAAATTAAAAATAGAAAGAAGTGGTTTCGGAGTATTTAGATGGGAGAATCCATCAGTGGGTAGAGGAGAGTGAACTACAGTATGATGACCATCTTGAAACAATGGATAATATACTTTGTGAATTCTATATGATTCGGAGGATAACGACATATCAAAGTAAAACGAGAAATAGGCTATTCCTATTAAACAATATTGAAATGAATGATTGTTTGATAAAAGTTGTGACGCTATTAAATAATCATAGTATAGATCTTGCGATGGAAGTGTTAATTTTATTGACTTTTTTGAGAGAAGCTCCGTACTTATGCCACAATGCGGATAAGACAAACCGGTAGCAAACAATTCATACGTCGGATCACTCTTTGCTTTTTTCATAGAAATGTATAAAGACATAAGATCCGGATTTATTTGATAGATAGAAATTAATTTATCCTTCCATTCATACATGTATTTTGTTAAATTAATAATTTTTGAACTTTGCACGCCCCTATTTATCAAATCATTTGTAAGTTTTTCTGCGTCCCCTCTCCAAATGACTATATATTGAAAAGAACTTTCTATACGAACAACATCTGAAACGTCCACAACATGAACTATTGTTTTACATTTATTTTTGTCTAACGTATTTCGAATCCTATCCCCTGATAATTCATCACTTAAAACAATGATTTTATATTGTTCCTTCATGTACATCCCCTCCATTATATGTATAATATGAAATTCATTTTTAATTCGTAACAATCATATACACCTGCAATCTAACAAAAAAAATAGCTCCACCATTAGGCGTAGCTATTTTTGCAATTATTGCTTATTCAAATTATATTCCTTTATCTAACTCATAAAGTTTACGATACTTTTCATTTTCTTTCAGAAGTTGTTTATGACTACCTTGCATGACAATTTGGCCACGATCAAGGAATATAACTTCGTCTACATGTTCTATTCCTACAAGATGGTGCGTAATCCAAATAACAGTCTTTTCTTCCGTTGCAGAAAACATTGTTTCAATTAAAGACAATTCTGTTTTTGGATCTAAACCGATAGTCGGTTCATCAAGTACAATAATTGGTGTTTCTTGCATAAGAGTTCTAGCAAAAGCAACCCTTTGTCTTTCCCCACCAGAAAACCGCTTTCCCATTTCATGCATTTTTGTTTGTAATCCGTCTGGAAGAGAAGTAACATGTGAAGCTAATTGTGCTTTCTCTAAAGCTTTCCATATCTCTTCATCCGTCGCCTCTGGTTTGCCAATTCGTACATTATTTCCAATTGTCGTATCAAACAAATGCGGCTTTTGATTTAATACAGAAATATATTTAGATAAAAGATTCGTATTAGCTCGTTCACCATTTAGTACAACTTGGCCATTTACTGGGCTTAACGCCCCTGTTAACAATTTTAGTAAAGTAGATTTCCCTGTCCCACTTCTCCCTAAAATAGCAATTTTCTTCCCTGCTTTTATTTGTAATGATACATCTTTTAATACAATCTCATTACTATCTGGATAACTATACGATACGTGATTCAGTTCAATATCTACATGTTTTGGTTCAATATAATCTTTCTCTCCATGCAAATCCGTTTCATCATGTAAAACACTATCACTTTCTACGCCATTAAGACGATGGGTAGATTCTACATACGACGGTATTCGATCGATGGCATCTGCAATAGGAATAAGCGCGTTCGTTACAGATAAAGTCATTAATACGAAAGCTGCGATAACTGTAGGAGCAATTTGTTCACTTGCCGCTTCATTCCCAGTCCATATGATCATCGAAATAACTACAATACCTACTACTAATTGAATGATACTGTCCCGAATATGATACCAGCGTTTCACTCTCTTTTCGATTTTTAACAACTGATCATTTTGTTTTACATACTCATTAATAAATTCATCTTTACGACCACTTGCTTGCCAATCGGATAATCCAAAAACAGCATCTGTCAGTTGTTGATACAAACGGTTTCTTCCTTGCTTTAAAGTAACATGATGTTTCTTCATCAAAAGTAATGATACAAACGGAAGAAGAAAAACGATAATAGCTAACATACAACCTACAATAAGTGCAAAAACAAAATCAAATGCACCGATAACAAGTACGAAGATACTATAAACAACTAGCGCTAATATGCTAGGAAATATTGTACGTAAATATAGGTTTTGCAAATGCTCTATATCTTCGGTTAACACTCCTAACATATCACCCGTTTGAAATCGAGAACGGAAAAATAACGCCTGTGGTTCTACTATTCTATATAGCCTCGTTCTCATTTTTTCTAATATACGTAGTACGACATCATGTCCGACTAAGCGCTCTATATAATGAAATACAGCTTGCCCTATACTAAACGCTCTTGTTGCAACAATAGGAACATATACAGCCATTACATTTTCTGGTCTAAGGGCAGATTTTGAGATCAAATAACCTGAAATAAAAAGTAACATCGCTCCTGAACTAACTCCAAGAAGACCAAGGAAAATAGTTAAAGTCATTCTACCTTTATTTTGTTTTATATAAGGTTTAACCCAGTTACTCATTTCTCTCCCCTCTCTTCCCTATGAAAATGTAATGTCTCATTCTCTAAAAGTTCTTCATACGTCCCACTTTCTTTCATTTCCCCTTTATTTAAAATAAGAATATGGTCCATTTGTTTCATCCAATGTAGACGGTGGGTTGCTAAAAATACTAACTTTCCATTAAATAGACGTAACATCGCTTGCTTTATTTCAAATTCGGTTTCAATATCAAGATGTGCCGTAGGCTCATCTAATAAAATGATTGGTTTTTTACTTAAAAGCGCACGCGCCATAGCAACACGCTGTTCTTGTCCGCCACTTAGCATACGTCCACCTTCTCCAATTCTTTCGTGTATCTCATTTGGAAGTGATGTAACGAGTGAACGAAGGCCGACTTCATTAATAACTCTTTCAACTTCTTCATCTGTTGCATTTGTTTCATAAAAACGAATGTTATCCTTTAATGAAAGCGGAAAAATATAAGGTTGCTGCGGAATATAAGCGATATTTTTTTGCCAATCTTCACGAGTAGATCCATCAACTTCTACACCATTTACTAACATCTTTCCACTCGAAGGAGATAAAAAACCTGCTAATACGTCGATTAACGTCGATTTGCCTGCACCACTTTCACCAATAACACCAATAGCACCGTTACCTTCACAAGTAAAATTAATTCCTTCTAATATAGCCTTTTCAGATTCAGTATTATTAACTTTGATGTCTTGTAATTTCAAGCTACTAGAGGCATTCCATACTATATCTTCATTTAAATCTTTCTTTTGTATTCTTTTTTGTTGTTGCAAAATCTCTTCTATTTGCTCCATCGCAATTTGTCCATCTAATGTTGCATGATAATTTGCTCCCACTTGTTTAATCGGCAGAAAATATTCCGGAGCTAAAATCAAAATTGTAAGGGCTGGTAATAGTATAATCGTTCCATCTATTAAACGTATCCCTAATCCAACTGCCACAAACGCGATTGATAAACTCGTAAAGAAATCTAATGCAAAAGAAGAAAGAAAAGCAACTCGCAAAGTACGCATCGTTGCTTTTCTATACCTTTTACTTACTTTTTCAATCTTTCCTTCGTGCTGTTCACTTTTCCCTAAATACTTTAATGTTTCTAAACCTTTTAACGTATCTACAAAATGGTTCGAAAGTACACGATATATCTCGTACTGACTATCTGCCATTTTTTGCGCTGCTAATCCGAGAAGAATCATAAATATGATCACGATAGGAATCGTTACAACTAAAATGATTCCAGACTCAATATCTAGCGTAAAAACGTATAGTACAATTAGACCTGGAACGATGCTACTTCTAATCATTTTAGGAATCGTTAATTCAATATATGTTTTAAATTTCTCAATCCCTTCAATTGATAAGGTAACCAGATGACCAGTTCCAACAGTTTGAACATACCTTGGACCTAATGTGAAATATGCCTCTATTAGTTGTTTTCTTAGTAACGACCCTGTTTTTTCAGCAAAACGTTCCACTAATATTTGTGATGTTCGAACTACTATGTGACGCGTTGCAAACGCGATACCAAAATAAACAATTTCACTTAATATTGTTTGTACTGTCTCTCCATGAAATAAAAACGTAATAGCTCGTGCTAAAAAGATTGTTTGCGCAATAATACTAAAAGCTTCTAAAATACTAATAATCGTTAACGCTACATATAAAATACGGCTACCGGGATAAGACGGAAGTCCTCTTTTTCTTTTCATTAGTACTCCAAATCGTTGTCTGACTTAACAGGTTGTCTAAATACATAATAACTCCATATTTGACTTCCGATAACGAAAGGCAAAATAGCAATCGCAAAGTAAGTCATAAGTTTTAATGCATAAGCTCCTGATGCTGCGTTGTAAATTGTCAAATCATTCATTGCTCCTAAAGAGCTAATCATAACACGTGGGAACATACCGATAAATACACTCGCACTTAGTAAAATGATTGTTAAACTCGTCATAAAGAAAGCCCAACCATCTCTTCTTCTTTTATTTAATAAAGTGGACACTAATAGTGCTACAAAAGCTCCGATTGGCACCATAATCCATTCTGTTCCATGAGCAGTGAAAATGTCGGTTTTCCATAACCCCACACCAGCAAAAACAAGAAGTGTAATTAATGAAAATGGTGCAATTTTTATTGCAGCAATTCGTGCACGTTCTCTCAATTTACCAGTTGTACGTATCGTAAGAAATTGTAATCCGTGAACAATACATAGTAGGAGAAACATTACTCCTCCAAGTAACGCAAATGGATGAAGTAATTGCAGGAATCCACCTACAACATTTTTACTCTCATCAATAGGTACACCTACCATAAAGTTTGCAATCGCAACTCCCCAAAGGATAGGAGGTAACATACTTCCAATAAACATCCCCCAATCCCATGCACTCTTCCACTTATGATTATCTATTTTCGCACGAAATTTAAAGGAAACACCTCGTAAAATTAAAGCAAGAAGCATAAATACAAACGGAATATAAAAACCACTAAATAAAGTTGCATACCAGTGCGGAAATGCCGCAAACATGGCTCCACCAGCACAAACAAGCCATACTTCATTCGCGTGCCAGAACGGTCCTATTGTATTTAAGTAAACTCGTTTTTCAAAATCATTCTTTCCTAAAAACCTCGAAACCATTCCTACCCCAAAGTCGAAACCTTCCAGTACGAAGAATCCAACAAATAAGATTGCAATAACTAAAAACCATAACTCATTAAGAGATAACATACTCTTCCTCCTTATCAAATGGATCATGGCTTTGATAATCCTTTTTCGTTTTCTTATTCTTGTGGCCCTTAATGGTACGAACAAATAAGTACACACAAATTCCACCCATAATTAAATACATTGATGTGAATGAAATAAGTGAGAATAATACTTCACCGAATGTTACATTTGGTGATACAGCATCTTCTGTTTTCATTACACCAAATACAACCCAAGGTTGACGACCCATTTCAGTCATAATCCACCCTACTGTATTACCGATGAATGGAAGAGAAATTGCATACACCATTAATTTTAAATACCACGTTTTTTCCGCTAAACGATCTTTTCTTGATAAGAACCATCCGTAAGCTCCTAGAAGAAGCATGAATGTTCCACTCATTACCATCGCTCTAAAACTCCAAAACATTGTATGCACTGGAGGAATATAATCTCCAGGTCCATATTTTTCCTCATATTGTTTTTGAATTTGATTCATCCCTTCAACTTGACCGCTAAACTTATCATACGATAATAGACTTAGCATATAAGGGATTTGAATTTCAAACGAATTTTCTTTCTTCTCTGTATCAATTTTCGAAAATACTGTAAATGGTGCTGGATCCTCACTTGTATTCCATAGCGCTTCAGCTGCCGCCATCTTCATTGGATGTGTCTTAATTAATTGTTGCGCTTGTGCATGACCGAAGAATAATACAAGCGCCGTTGTAATTGTTCCAACAATGATAGAAATTCGGAAAGATTTTTTAAATACTACAGTTTCTTGTCCTTTTGTAATTTTCCATGCACTTACACCAGCAATAAAGAATGCACCTGTTGCAATTGCCGCTGTAATTGTATGCGGGAATTGTACCCATAGTTGTGGGTTTTGAATAATGGCTAAGAAATCATTCATTTGCGCACGACCATCAGCTGCCATTTCATACCCGACAGGTGACTGCATAAATGCACTTGCAGTTAAAATCCAGAATGCTGATAACATCGTTCCAATTGAAAGGAGCCAAATACACATTAAGTGAATTCGCTTCGGTAATTTATCCTCACCGAATACCCATAAACCCAGGAATGTAGACTCAATGAAAAATGCCAGTAATCCTTCAATCGCAAGTGATGGACCAAATACATCACCTACAAAACGTGAATACGTTGACCAGTTCATACCAAACTGGAATTCTTGTAAAATACCTGTTACTACACCTACTGCAAAGTTAATAAGGAATAATTGCGTCCAAAACTTTGCCATCTTCTTATATACTTCTTGCCCTTTTACCACATACAACGTTTGCATGATCGCAATAATAAAAGCTAAACCAATTGACAGCGGAACAAAAAAGTAATGGAAAATCGTTGTTGATGCGAACTGTATTCGTGCCAATTCGAGCGTTTCCATACTAAAATCACTTCCTTCATAGTTTTTATAATAAAAGTTAATTGAGCAATCTTATCAAACTCAATTATTAAGAAATACGAAAAGACAAAAACATTTTGTATGTATTGTCGAAAAATATGAAGTTTCAGTTTTTCAAACTATTGTAATGCTATTTTTTACCTTTTCACTATTTCTGTAGTGTTTTATTCGTTAATCGAATTGTATAATATACCTGCATAGTAAATTCAGGTTATTTTTGACGTATTATTGACATCATTTTGTCTGAAATATGTCTTTTGTCATTTTTTTGAATCAGGTTTTTCTCATTAGCAAAATGTGTTTTTTCAATATACTTCTTACTTTTATATCTATAAAACAATCGTTTTCCTCTTCATACACTTGACTTTCACCCGAAAAAATGTCCTCGAAACCACCCTCGATAAACGCTTGTTTTTTGTCAAGAGAAAAATGTATTTTTAAAATTCAAACTCGAAATAATGTTATTCAAAAATAGAAAATAACTTCCCTCTTCCTCGACTAAAAGTTCATTTTTTTGTCATTTTTCCAGAACAAATAAAAAAAACTGAAAGTCGATTAGACTCTCAGTTTTTTTATTTATTTTGCTGTATGTTTTCTAACGGCTGGTAAAATTTCAGTAGCAATTAATTCAATATTTTTCTCAATTTTATCAAATGGTACACCGCCAAAATCAATTTGTGCCATAAAGCGTTGTTGGCCAAACAATTCATATTGGTAAAGCATTTTCTCAATGATTTGTTGTGGGCTACCAACCATTAAAGCATCACGGTAATCTATTGCATTTGTAAATTGCTGTTTCGGATACCCACCACCGCGCAGTGTAAGCATACCAGCATTAATGTGAGGGTAATATTCACTAAGTGCATCTTGTGAATTTTTTGCCGTATAAAATAAACTCGTTGTCGCAACTGGTAAACTAGCTGGATCAAATCCACTTTGTACAGCCGCCTCGCGGTAAGCATCTACTGACACTTTAAAGTTAATTGCTGGACCACCAAGTGTTGTTATCATCATTGGTACACCCGCGCGTCCCGCTTTAATTGCACTAGCTGGTGGACCTCCAACCGCACGCCAAATTGGTAAGTTATTATTTTTCGCTCTCGGAATAACCGATGCATGTGCGAGCGGTGCTCTGAACTGTCCATTCCATGTTACATGTTCCTCGTTATTAATTTTTAATAAAAGATCCATCTTCTCTTCGAATAATTCTTCATAATCATTCACGTCATAACCAAGTAAACTATATCCCCCAATACGAGATCCACGACCAGCCACAATTTCTGCACGTCCATTAGAAATCAAGTCAATTGTAGCGAAATCCTCATATACTCGAACTGGGTCAGATGTACTTAATATCGTTGCTGAACTTGCAATTTTTATATTTTTCGTAGCTTGTGCAATAGCTCCTAAAATAACTGTATGAGCTTGTGTTGTAAAATGCGTTTGATGACTTTCACCGACAGCAAACACATCAAGTCCTGCCTCATCTGCTAACTTAGCTGTATCAATTAGTTCGTGAATTCTTTTCTCTGGCGTAATTTTCTCCCCATTATGTGGATTTAAAACATGATCACCAATTGAATATAATCCAAACTCAATTCCTTTTCTTATATCTATACGGTATTTTTCCATAGTTACTCTCCCCTTTAATAAAGTAGTATTAGTTTTTTTCTAAAAACGTTGGTAAGTCAGGTATATCTCCGTATTACCTACACCTTCACTTGATTAGTCAATTGATAGTGTAAAAAAAATTACTCTTGCGGTAATTCTTTTTTTTCACTATGCTTATGAACTTTCGTCATCAGCTCATATAATATTTTCTGCTCTTCTTCATTTAAGACATCATCAAAAAACGAAGATTGAAATGCAAGTTGCTCTGGCAATGCTCTCTCTAAAGCTGCTTCTCCTTGCTCTGTAAGACTAATTGTTTTCGTTTTCCAATCTTGTTTTCGTACAATATATCCTTCTTTCTCAAGACGAGTTAACATTCGAGAAATGCCACCTTGTGTAACAGTTACCTTTTCAGCTAACTCCATTTGTGTTAGTGGTTGATACGTACGTATTTGCAAAAGCACATCAAATTGAGCTGTCGTTAAATCAAAACGTTTTAAAAACTCATTTGACATTTGATTACTTTGGTTCGTAAATCGTATTAAACGTAACCATATTAATGATCCTATCGTATTATCACGCATGTTTTGTCACTTCCTAGCGTTCATCTTACTATCACTTTATTACGCAAGTGATAAAAAAGCAAGAAAAAATGTAATAAATATATCGATAGAGTATTGCATAAATAATGATAAGTAAGAATTCATATAAACATGAATTCTTACTTATCATTATTCTTAACTTTTCCTTTCATTCATTACTATATTTAAAGCTGCCATAGCTTTTGGCCAACCAACGTAAAAAGCCATATGTGTTATTAATGCAACCAATTCATTCTCCATAACCCCATTTTGTTTAGCTAGCTTCAGATGAAATTGTAATTGTTCTGTATTACCGAGACTGATTAGTGCTGACACAGTACACAAACTTCTTTCTCTTAATGTTAAAGTGGCATCCCGCCACACTTCCTCAAATAATATCTTTTCACTATAATGAGCAAATGCAGGTGCCATTTCTCTCATTTTCTTTTTAATATGTACTTCAATAAGTTCATTTTTCATTTTTTTCTCCCTTTATTTTCACCATTTGTGCTATTCCTTGACCAAATGAACAGTTTTCAGCAGCTGTCTCATTTAGTGTAATAAAAATATCCGAGGTTTTAACGCCGGAATATTCCGTAATTTTTAAGGATACCGATTGATACAAATCTTTTTTCTGTTGCACCGTTCTTCCCGGTCCACATGTAATAGAAACCTAAATCATATTCTCTGTTCTCTTTTCTCCTCTTTCCAACAAATAATATGGATTATATAAAAATTTGTTTTGTTGGTAGGGTAAGAACATTTGAAAATAATCATTTTCAGGGATGTTAAAATGTTCAATTAATGAAAGATGGATACATTCACCCATTTTTTCCAACTCTTCTTCATTTAATATGTTTTCAGGATAATAAATCTTCACAAAAGGCATAGATTTTCATTCCTTTTCTTATTTTTTTATATGCAACAAAATTTCATCGTGAAATGTGTAAAATCTCATATACTGTAACACCTTTATTCACTGCAATTTCAGGCTTCTCTTCATAAAAATTAAACCTACTATACCCCCATTTATCCGGATTATAAACGATTACATTCCCTAAACACTTTTCGTTGTTTTGTACATTTTCATTCATCGTTTTTAATTGAGTCCCAATCAGTGTTTTACTTTGAGAAATACTTCCTGCATATTCAACAACATATCTACTTTTCTTAAATCCATCACTTAGATTAACCACTAATGGAACACCTATATTTATTTGTTGCCATCCAAAAGATTGTAAAATGTTATCGTAATACCCTTCAAAGATAAATTTATTCATCCCTTCATGACCATTCCAAATATATAAAGGTGCATAGCAGTTATAAAAATTCCCGTCTTTCTCCGTTTCCGTAATTAAATAAGCTTTAAAATTTAGTGCTTGGAAACCATCAGTTTTATAACCATTATCCTTTACCCTTTTCTTAATAATTTCCATGTCATAATCCTTTGGCAAAATGACCTTATATTGCATTCCAATCATGTTTATCACTCGCTTTCAATCTTATATACATTATGATAAATCGATAAATAGCTAACGTAAAATAGGTATAAATTATGTTTGGTATCATTTATAATGATAGTACATAAGGGGCTGAGATATATGGAAATAAATGATCTTATTATATTCAAAACTGTGGCCAGTGAGGGTTCTATTAGTAAAGCTGCTAAAGAGTTAGGATATGTTCAACCGAACGTAACTGAGCGAATCAAAAAATTAGAACAAGAATTAGAAACGCCTTTACTACATAGAGATAACAAAGGTGTTTCCTTGTTACCTGCTGGTGACATTTTATTAGATTACACGAATCAAATATTAACTCTATTAGAAGAAGCGAAAGATAAAATTAAAACAAGTGGGTCTTCTTATATAATCGCGACGTCACAATCGATTTTGACTAATTATTTAAGTAAGCGTATTAAAGAAAATTTCATGAATTATCAAATATATGTAGAAAATAGTAGTCATTTGCCAAAATTACTGCAGCACCAAAAAGTTGATATGGTCATCACTTATGAGGATGATTCTGGTGCAGGTTTTAAAAAAGTATTTACTACTTCAATTTCTATAGGCTTACTAAAAGATCAAGAAAAATGTATCATTGACTATTCAAAGGAACTCTTCTTCGTTAGTAATGACAAAAAGTGTCCTTTTAGAAATAAGACGATACAATTTCTAAAAGAAAATAATTTATCTCAGCGTCAACTTCAACAATTAGATTCTTATTCGCTTATGGAAGAGTTTATTCAGGACGGAAAAGGGATAGCCTTTTTGCCGATTAAAAATGATAAATTGGTACCAATTGAAGATGTTCCAGTTGAGAAATTAGCTGTTCATTTTTTTACAAATCAAAACTCTTTCAAACAAATCCCTGATGAACTATTTGGTTAATAAAAAATCCCTCCTTTATGAATCTAAAAGAGGGATTTTCATATTCTATACAATTGATTTTTCACACATTTTGCTCCACTTCTGCACTTTTCTCCTTCTTATTCCGTTTCATATTCTTCAGTCCCTTAACCGTCCCAACCAATCCTTTCGGAAAAACGAGTAGCACGATAATATACAATAAACCTAGAATAATCGTCCATCTTTCAAAAATCGGATATTCCGTCGCTAGTTCTGATAAATAATATTTTAGTGATTCAATAATTCCAGCTCCTGCAATTGCTCCAATTAACGTTCCAACCCCACCAACCATCGTCATCAATAATGCATTTAATGTCATTTCAATTGAAAATACAGTCGTATTAACAAAACGTAATGTAATAACAAATAAACCACCGCTAATCGCAGCTACTACTCCTGCAACAATGCTAGCAATAATTTTATAATGAAGCACTTTATATCCTAGTGCTTCAACACGTTGCTCATTTTGTGAAATTGCTTTTAATACTTTTCCAATAGAAGATTTGGTGAAAAGACGTAAGAGAACAAAAATGATAAGTAAACATATAAGTGTTACATAATAAAACGTAAAACGATCACGGAATACGTCTGGTACACCAAATGTAAAACCATCTCCTCCGTGAGTGAGCCCACGCCATTTTTCAGCAAGGACGAAAAACAACTGTGAAATAGCAAGTGTTAACATTGCATAAAAATGACTTTTCAATCGTAAAGAAAGCAAACCAATTATATAACTAACGATTGCTGAAACGATAATTGCAGCTACTATTCCAATTAAAAAGTTCGTTATTGATACGCCTTGTCGATCAAATAAAAGCGCTACCCCATATGCTCCTATCCCAAAGAACATACAATGACCGAACGATACAATTCCTGTATACCCAAGCAATACATCAAAACTCATTGCAAAAATAGCAAAGATGAAGATTTGAGTGAACAAAATTAACAGGCTCCGTGAATCATTTACGAACGGAAATACACTTAAACAAATGAGCATACATACTCCGAAGTATACTTTAATTCGGTCCGATGTGTTGTTCACCATTTCACCCCTTTTCACCAACAAGTCCAGTTGGCTTCACTATTAAGAAAAATAGTAACATTAACATATTAATTGCAAGTGATAAATCTGGTATAAAATACGCTGTAAAAGCACCAGCTAATCCAACAATTAAAGAAGCAATAGCTGAACCTTGGACGCTTCCTAATCCACCGATAATTACTACTATAAAAGCTAAAATTGCATACTGCATGCCCATCTCGGCGAAAATAACGCCCGAATACGGTGCTAATAAGAATCCTCCCAAAGCTGCCATCCCTGCTCCTAATAAAAAGACGAAAGAAAATATCGCTTTTACATTAATACCAAGCGCTTGAACCATTTCTTTATCCATTACACCTGCACGGATCATAAGACCTATCTTCGTCTTTTTGAGTAATAGTAGTAGTGCGATGTAAATAATTATCCCAATCAAAATAACAAATAGACGATATTTAATTAATATAATACCTCCGAATGTAAAACTTCCTTGTAACCATAACGGTAATTTTGCACTAATAGGGTTTGGCCCCCAAAATATTTTAATACACTCACTAAGAACGAGCATTCCTCCAAGCGTAACGAGCAGCTGTCGAACATGATTTCCATATACCGGTCTAATAAGAAACCTTTCTAAAATAAATCCTAGGAACATTCCCATGGCTACTGCTCCAACTAAAGCTAATATATAACTTCCTGTCATATTAAATAACCAAACACCTGTAAATGCTCCCCATGCAAATAAACCACCGTGTGCAAAGTTTAAAACGCTCATTAGACCGAAAATAAGTGAAAGACCTGATGCTAACAAAAAAATGAGCATCCCTGTTGAAATCCCATTTACAAATAAATTGATTAACACATCCATCCTTTTCACCTCGGATTCATGTTAAGAGATTCCTAAATATTTATGACACATTTCCTTATCCTTTTTTAATTCATTCATAAAACCGTTATGAACAATTCGTCCGTTATCCATAATGTAAAAATAATCACCAATTTGACTAGCCATCATAAAATTTTGCTCAACAAGTAAAACTGTTGTTTTCTCTTTCATCTTCAAAATAGCTACCATTAATTTCTCCACCATTATCGGGGATAGCCCTTTGCTCGGCTCATCAATAAGTAATAATCCATCACTATTAATAAACGCTCTTGAAATAGCCAACATTTGCTTTTGCCCTCCGCTCAAGAGCCCACTTTTCTTATTCCAAAACTGCTTTAAATCCGGAAATAGTTCCAGCATCCACTCTATTTTCCCTTCTACTTCCTCACCTTTTCCCCTAGCAAGAGCGAATGTTTCTTCTACTGTCAAATCATGAAAAATACCTTGATTTTCTGGTACATACCCTATTCCTTTCCTTGAAATTAAATGTGTTGGTAATCCACTTACTTTTGCACTATCATAATAAATTTCACCATCTGCAATGCGGTGAAACCCCATAACTGAACGTAATGTCGTTGTTTTCCCTGCCCCGTTTCTACCAAACAGTACAGTAATTGTCCCTTTCTCAACAGCAAGAGATACTCCTTGCAAAATATGAAACTGATCTAAATACGTTTCTATATTATTCACTTGTAATAGTGCCACTATATAATCCCCCTAAATAAGCACTTTGTACACGCTCATCTTTCATAATTTCTTCTGGCAATCCTTCAGCCAATAACTCTCCATGAAATAAAACGATAAGATGATCTGACAAACCTAGTATCATATCCATTTTGTGTTCGATAAGTACAATTGTGCTCTCTGGATGTTTCTTAATATTTTCAATCACTTGTAATATAGCAGGGACCTCCTCAACCGAAATACCTGCCGTCGGCTCATCAAGTAATAACACATCCGTTTTTAAAGCCAATAACATCGCAAGTTCTAGCTTTCTTTTCTCTCCATGTGCCAAATCTTTCGCTAATACGTTCTCTTTCTCGTGAAGTAATACTGTTTTTAAGAAACGTCTCGCCTCTCCAACTTGTTGCTTTAATTTTGCCGAACTCGGAAAAAAACTATAGTAATCTTGTACGAATGATTGAACACTTAAACGGACATTTTCAAGTACCGTTAATTCTGGGAATATGTTTGTAAGCTGAAAAGAGCGACCGATTCCTAAGCGTGTTCGATCTGAAATCGATAGTTTTGTAATATCTTGCCCTTTAAAATACACTTCACCTGTTGTAGGTGAAATCTGTCCACTTAGTAAATTAAATAATGTTGTCTTCCCCGCACCATTTGGCCCGATAATAGAAATGAGCTTTCCTTTTTGGACAGTTAAATTTACATCTTTAATAACTTGATGTTCACCAAAAGATACACTAAGATTTTTCGTCTCTAGCAAATGTGTCACGAAATCCCTCCCTTTAAAGCCGTGAGTATGAAGGAAATATGTATAAAGAGGGTCCACCCTCTTTATACAAAAACAACAGAAAATTCAGTCTATTTATTTTGAACTGGTGGTTCTGTTTCTTTCATCGTTAATTCTCGCTCTAACACTGGCACCGGATAATCAACACCATCTTGCTTTTTCAATGTGATAGAATACAGCGTCTGCATCGCTTGGTGGTCCTTCTCTCTAAACTTCATCTTTCCTTTCGGTGTATCAAATTCCATTCCTTCCATTTTCTTAATCAATGTATCTACATCTGTATCACCTTTTGTTTTCTTTAAGGCTTCTACAATAGAAATTGCTGCTGACATTCCTCCCGCTGTAAACAAATCTGGCACTACACCATTAAAACGTTTTTTATGCTCTTCAACTAGCCAATCATTCACTTTATTTTTTGGAAGTGTGTGATAATATACAGAAAAACCTTGCATACCTACTAATGCATCCATTGTTTTTAATGCTGGTATATCTGGCGCACCTGTAGAAATTTTAATACCTTGCGCTTCCACATTCATATCTTTCAACTGTTTCCAAGGTGAATTTGCCCCTGCCCAAACGATAAATAAATAATCTGGTTTTGAACTAATGATATTTTGAATATTCGCTGTAAAATCTGTTGAATTTGTATCCGCGTATTGCTCATTCACAATGCTCGCACCTAATTTTTTCGCACCCGCTTTAAATGCAGCAATCCCTTCACGACCAAAAGCGTTATCTGGGGCAAATGTTGCAATCTTTACACCTTTTTTCGCAATTGCCGCTGCTCCTGCAATCGCATCTTGTGAGGAACTTCTTCCAGTTCTAAAAATATATTTATTCCAGTTCTTCCCGGTAATACTATCCGCAACTGCCGGTTCTACAACCATAATCTTTTCATATTCCCCGGCCAGTGGTAAAACCGCTAACGTATCACTTGAACTAGACGATCCAACTAAAAAATCAACTTTCTCTTCTTCTAATAACTTCGTAGCTTTTTTAACTGCTACATCAGCTTTCGTTTCTGTATCTTCTACAACAAACTTAATCTTTTTCCCATCTACTTTCCCAGTTCCACCAGTTGCATAGTCTAACCCTAATTCAAATCCGTTCACTGTTTGTTTTCCATACGATTCTAGCGGTCCTGTTAAAGAAGCAAGAACTCCTACCTTAATCGTTTTTTCATCCTCTGTACTTGTTTTCTTTCCTGAACAAGCTGCCGTTATTAATAACGAACCTAAAACACAACCAGTAAACATTGTCTTTAGCCACTTACGCTTTTTCATCGACATTGTGATCCTCCCCATACTTTACTTTCTGATAGAATCAAACACGCCAAAATCCCCTGTCCGTAATCATGACTAACTAATTCGATAGATAATGGAAAACTCTTGTAGTACCCTCTACATTCGGCACAAATATATAATCACCTTCCTATGTAATGGAAACGGACATACAATCAATATATATTCTGCAATCCAATTGAAAATACTGTTTCATTTCAGTAATGATCATACAAAAAGACTAACTTATTTTTTAAGTTAGTCTTTTCACCTTAATTAGAGTTAAGTTCTACTTTCTCTAACCCTTCAGCCAATTGTTTCTTATCTAGTCCTTCTCCTATTACTACTAAGTTTGTCGGGAAACCGAAGTCTTGTTCTAATAAAGTTGGTACTCCGAACGAATATTGGAATAGGTGAGGGTATTTATCTCCACGGAATTTCACAAAACCTTTCACTCGATAAATACTATCTGGTAAATTCGAAAGCCATTCATATAATTTGTCTTGATCAATCGGTTTCGTAAATTGATATGTCATCGTTTGTATATGTAAATGCTGTTTGACATGTAGTGTCTCATGTTCCTCATCATTTGGAAATTCTGCTTCTTCTATATCTTTTAAAGATATATTACAATACTTTGTCTCATACATTTTCGCATGATCATTTATTGCCTTTACTTCTTCAAATACTGTGTTCTTATCTTCATCTGTTAGTAAATCTGCTTTATTAACAAGAATGTGACTACCAAATTTAAGTTGCTCATGCAATAGCTGTTGTACATTTGCACTTAATATACTTCGGTTTAACCACCTTACTGCATCTAAAACGACTACAATTGATTTCACTTCCAGAAAAGGAGCTAAAATTGGCGAGACACACGCGTCTAACACTTCAATTGGATGCGCAACACCTGTCGTTTCTATATAAATTACATCTGGTCTTTCTTGTTGGTATAACGAATGTAATTGTATTTCAAGCTCTTCTTTTAATGTACAACAAATACATCCTTTAAGAAGTTCTCTTAAAACATTCTCTTTTCCAATAATATCTGTATCTACCGAGTATTCACCAATTTCATTCATTAATACTGCAACTTTTCTATTCTTCTTTTTCTCTGCTAACAATAAATTTTGTAATAATGTTGATTTTCCACTACCTAAAAAACCACCTAATATATGAATCTCCACTTTATTCATTCAACCGACCATCCATTTCTTTACTTCAAATGTATTCAAAGCGTAATAATTACGATTTATATTTATCATTTTATTAAAAGAATGACCATTTGTAAATATAAGAGATTCACTGTTCATTTACTTCATATGCAACTCTAACTCCAGACTCAATTGCCCCTTGCATCCATCCATGTGTTAATGTCGTATGCTCTCCTGCAAAGTGTACTTTTCCAGATGGTGGTGTAATATACGGAAATAACTCGAGCTCTTGGCCTGGTTCGAAAGCTGTAAATGCACCGCAAGAATACGGATTTTTACTCCAGCTAAAAGATGTTCCAGTGACAAACTCACTATAGACGATGTCACCGTATATTTCCGCTAAATTTTTTAATGCGTAACGAATACGATCTCTTTGCGGGAGACTATCCCATGTTAACGCCTCATCTGCCCACGTATAACTTGCTATAACGATAGCTGGTCCTGGAGTATGAATGCCATAACTCGGATAGTATGTAAAACGTATCGGTAAATCAGTAATAGATTTACCTCCACACTGTCCCGCTTTCTCCCAAAATCTACTTTTAAACTCTATTGCAATTTTAGTTGCAGCAATATAATTTAATTCACGAATTGCTCTTTTTTTAAAATAAGAGAATAAATAGTATGGCTGAACTTCTACAAACCTTAACGCTGAAAATGGAATTGTAATAATAGCAAAATCACTTGTTATTGTAAATTGCTCTAACGTTTGTTCATGATTTCCTTGTAACATTACTTTATTATCTTCTTGTATAATTTTATCAACCTTATACTGCATTAAAATATGTTCCCTTAATTGTGGTAAGAATGCATTCGATAACTTATCCATTCCACCAGTTATTTCATAATATTTCGTTGTTGAAGTAAAGAAAATCATTTCACGTAATACTTCAATTAAGGACATTCCCATATAAGCTTCCATATCAAGAAGTACCCCAATCATATCTATTGCACCATCTGAATAATACTCCATTAAAAATGAACCAAGCGAATACGTTTTATACTTTTTTTCAACGATAAGCCAGTTTTTATCAGGATCCTTCTTAATATAATTTAGTATTGGTTCTAATACCTCAATCATTAGCTCTTCTGCCGTTTTTCCTCTTTCTTTATCCAAAACCGGATATTCAAGTACACTTGGATCATTTTCAAACACATTCAATCTCGTTTGAATGTTATTCGTATAAATGATATCTGCAAAAGTTTTATTTATAAAAAGGTTTAAAGGTAGTTTAAATTTATGAATATACGCTAAGGTTAACTTATGGGTGTCAGGGATTCTCATCGGTCCCGCATTAAAATATAAACCCACACTAAATGGTTCCCGAATCGTATACACTCTGCCACCTATTCTGTTATTTGCTTCTATAATCGTTACTTCGTGCCCAGCCTCTTTTAATAAAGAACCTGCAACTAATCCAGAAATCCCTGCACCTGCAATCGTAATCCGTTTTGGGTTATTCTTTTTAACAAGCCCTGCATGAATAATATGAAGCATTTCTTCCATTGTTAATGGGTTCCCCATACCATTTCCCCTTTTACAAAGGATTTTACTGAATTATATTCGGTTCACTGAATTCCTATGTTTTGTTCGCAGATTTGCACGGATACATTTTCAAATACTTGAATATCTTTTATAAAATGTAATAAACTAGATATGACTCTATAGAAGTAAGACGTATTATCTTACATAACAAAACCAATGAAATTGCGAGGAATTTTGAAATGAAAAAAGGTATTAACCGTGTTGTATTAGTAGGAACAGGAGCAGTTGGATGTAGTTATGCTTACTGCATGATTAACCAAGCCGTAGCTGAAGAATTTGTTTTAGTCGATGTAAATGAAGCAAAAGCTGAAGGGGAAGCAATGGATTTAAGTCATGCTGTTCCATTCGCCCCAGCTCCAACTAGAGTATGGAAAGGCAGCTACGAAGATTGTAAAGATGCTGACCTTGTAGTTATTACAGCTGGATTACCACAAAAGCCAGGCGAAACACGTTTAGATTTAGTTGAGAAAAACGCCAAAATCTTTAAACAAATCGTTCGCAGTATTATGGATAGCGGATTTGATGGCATCTTCTTAATCGCAACAAACCCTGTAGATATTTTAACTTATGTAACTTGGAAAGAATCTGGTTTACCGAAAGAACGTGTAATCGGTTCTGGTACAACGCTTGATTCTGCTCGTTTCCGCTATATGTTAGGTGAGTACTTCGATATTGGTCCACACAACATTCACGCTTATATTATCGGAGAACACGGCGATACTGAACTTCCAGTTTGGAGCCATGTTTCCGTTGGTATCCAAAAACTACAAACACTGCTTGAAAAAGACAACACGTATAATCAAGAAGATTTAGACAAAATTTTCATAAACGTCCGTGATGCAGCTTACCATATTATTGAGCGTAAAGGCGCAACTTATTATGGTATCGGTATGTCACTTCTACGTGTTACAAAAGCAATTTTAAACGACGAAAATAGTGTATTAACTGTATCAGCTTACTTAGAAGGTCAATACGGTCAAAAAGATGTTTATATCGGGGTACCTGCTGTTTTAAATCGCGGCGGTGTTCGTGAAATTTTAGAGGTTGAATTAAGTGAAGATGAAGAATTAAAATTCGACCACTCTGTTCAAGTATTGAAAGAAACAATGGCTCCGGTTCTTTAATTAAGATAAAAAGCAATCCAATTTATTTTGGATTGCTTTTTATTTTCATTATCTCCTATGACTTTTTAGTGATTTTCTATCATTTCTTATTTTTTAGTCGCATCCTCATTATTTATATCAAGTACATCTAATAAAAAGATAAAGATTGGTATCCCGATAATAAGCCCCCATATTCCGAGGAAATGCTCTGAGAAGATAAGAATCATAAATGTGTAGAATATTGGTAAATTTGTTTTTGCAGACATAAACTTCGGATTTAAAAAATAACTTTCAAGAGCATGGATTACTGTTATGAATACGAGTATGTATACTACGTACATAACTCCGCCTACGTTGTAAGCAATGATACAAAGTGGAAACAAAGAAATAATCACACCTGCAACAGGAATCAACCCTAGTAAGAAAATCATAACAGCTAATACAAGTAGCTGTGGAAATCCTAAAACGATTAATGCAATGACAGTAAGAATACAATTTACAACGGCAATTAAAAACTGAGCCTCAATTACTTTGCCGAACGATCTTGCAAATCTTTCACCAAAATATGCAATTTCCTCATAAAAGATTTTTAACTTACTATCTTTAAACTTAGATGTAAATGTAATAATACGCTCTTTTTCTAATAAGAAAAATAAGCTTAAAATTAGAGATAATAATATTTGTAAACTTACCTTCCCTATATTTGCTATCGATTGATAGATGACATCTACACCTTGTTCTATATATTTTGATACTTCCATCCCATTAATTGTCGAAAGTGCATATTTAACGATTTCATTATCAGGTGGATTTTGAAAAAATAGTTTAAACTGATAAATTAATTGTGAAATTTGTATCGTCAGCACAGGTAAATATTTATATAACGTTGTGCCTATAAAGGAAACCAATATTATATATAAACATGCAATAACAATTTTCCGGTTTACTTTCAATTTTCTTGAAATAAAACGTTGAAATCGATCCATTAAAAACGTCAGTATAAACGTAATTAATATTAAATTAATCATACTTTTTAATGCGTATAATACAAGCGCTACTATTATTAAAACGAGAAACCGTTGAAACCCTCTACTTCGAAAAAAACTCTTTACTTCATTCATTAAGAATTAACCTCCCCCTTCAATGGATGGAAATTGAATATATTACATTTTATGAACTCCTATAGACAATCTTTCTTACTAATTGAGAAGAATCCTTTTTTTCTTTTCATATTGTTAGATTCCAGTTATTTTTCATATAATCTTTTATAAACTAGGTAATTTTCTATTTTTAGACTGCTGTTCATACGCATATCCAATATTGAAAAGCTCTTTTTCACCAAACTGTTTCCCTACAAACACTACACCGATTGGTTCTCCATTTTTATCATATCCAGCAGGAACCGCTAATTCCGGATAACCAGCTACAGCTGATAGAAGAACTTCATCGTTATTAATCATAACTAGAGCATCCAAACCTTTTTCTACTAAATACCTATCTAGCTCTTTTCTTGCATTTTCTTGACTCGTTTGCACTACGTTTTCAAACTCTTCTTTCGTTATAACAGATTTTTCAGACCCTTCAATTAATGTTTGTCCGTATTTTATTCGTCTTTTACTATCCTTTTTATTAAACGCTATAATCTCTTCTAACGATTTTACCGGTACATTCTTTTGCTGTGAAAGATAGTCGTTTACATTATGCTTGAACTCATATTCTAATGTTTGCAAATTATCTACACCCTCAGCACTTAACTGGATATTATCAGTTAATATCGCACCTGCATCTTGAAGGTCTTTTCTAATTTTTTCTGCTACTGCTTTTCTATTTTAATCTTGTTGGTCTACAGAAAAAAGAAGCCCTATCTTTTTCCCTTTTAATCCATCTATCGATAAATCCTTTGTATAATCAATTCTTTCTTTATCTTTCATTTTTTCTGTCATAACATCTTTTTCGTCATAACCTATCATTGCATTAAATAATGTTGCTGCATCTTTTACCGTTCTTGCCATAGGTCCTGCTGTATCAAGAGTTTCAGCTAACGGAATAATTCCTGTTCTGCTTACCATACCTAAAGATGGACGTAACCCAACTACTGATTGCTGCGCCGCGGGTGCAACAATCGATCCCGTCGTTTCTGTTCCAATTGCAAGCGGTGCAAAATCTGCTGCAACTACTGTAGCAGATCCTGAACTTGATCCTGAAGTATCGAATGTAATCGGACCGTACGGGTTTAAATTTTGTCCTTTCTTCCCGCTATACCCACTTGGCATTGTAAAAGATAAATAGTTCGCCCACTCAGACATATTCGCTTTTCCTAAAACAAATGCTCCTTCTTCTTTCAACTGCTTCACAATTGTTGCGTCTTGATCTGCAATCCAATCTTTTAATACATAAGTTCCTGCACTAGTCGGCATCACTTTTTCCGTCTGTACATTATCTTTTACAACGACAGGAATACCATATAAATTCGAATTTTTGTTTCTACCCCGCTCTTGATCTAACTTTCTTGCTTCTTCCATCGCATTAGGATTTATCTCTGTAACAGAATTTAATGTTATTCCATTTTGATCATGTTCTTGTATTCTAAAGAGATAAATACTCGTTAATTCTTCATATGACAACTTTCCATCATCAATCATTTTTTGAAGCTCATCTACAGTCGCATTTACGACTTCTTTTTCTTTTATCTTTACATTTTCTATATTGATTCCTTTAAGCTGATTATGTATCGGTTGTAGCACTCTTTCTTTATCATATACAATACGCTCAGGTTCCTTTGGAAAATAATTTTTATACACGTAATATCCACCAGCACACGCTAATAAGACAATGCCTCCAGTGATAGACAGCGTTACCTTTACCCATTTCTTCATGTTGCTTCCTCCACTCTATAAGATGCTTAGCTATACAAAAAAGAGAGTTACCTTTTACTTAACTCTCTCCAATCAAAATGCTAAATGAAAAAATGAAAGATTTCAATCTAATTACTTCTTTTTTTGCATTTGCTTTGCTAACATTTCTTTCACTTGATTATACGTTAACCCTGAATTTTTATTTAAACGCTTTACTTCCTCAACATCAGTACCTACCACTGTATATTTTTTCTCATCATTCATTTTTCTAATTCCCTTCTCACCGTATTATTTCTTATATTTCTTCCCTAAATACGCATAAATTAACACCACTACAAAAAAGGAAGCTGTTTTTAAGCACAGCTTCCTTCTCGTTACATATTGTATTTCTTAATAAAATTTCACTACATCTTCAGTAGGTAAGAACGTTCTTTCTGCTGGTTGTTCGTTTGGTTCACCAAATGGCATTTGACCTACTAAGCTCCACTCTGCCGGAATGCTCCAAGTTTCTTTCACTTCAGCATCTACGATTGGGTTGTAATGTTGTAATGACGCTCCAATTCCTTCAGCAGATAATAGCATCCACACAGTATGTTGTAACATCGCATTTCCTTGATGAGACCAGAATGGGAACTGATCTTTATATAATGGCGCATTTTCTTGCATTTTTTCTACAGTTGCTTGATCTTCAAAGAATAGAACTGTTCCTACACCTGCATGGAAGCCTTTTAGTCTTTCTACAGTCGCTTCAAAGTTTTCTGCTGGTACGCGGGCTCTTAGTGTTTCTTTAACGATATCCCAAAACTTTTCATGCTCTCCATCCATTAATACAACCATACGACCACTTTGCATATTGAAAGATGTTGGTGCGTGTAAAGCTGTTTTTAACACTTCTTCAATTCTTTCTTTCGTAATTGCATCGTTTTTTGCTACTTTACGAATTGAACGGCGGTTCACGATTGCTTCTTTTAAGTTTGTTGTAGTTGCTGACATTTTAATTCCTCCAAATGTTTGTTTTATAATTTATTTTGTTATTTCATAACAAGCGAATTAGCAATATCCATCGGTATTACATTGCATACCTTCAAATGAATTTGTTTTATCCTTTTCAATTTCTTTATCAATGACCCTTTCTAGTGTTTCTTTACTAGCAAGCCCTTGAATGACTTCATCTCCAATCATGACAGTTGGAACAGCCATAATATTCGCTTCATCATATGCGTGTTGAATTGCTTCTTGATGCTTTTCTTTATATTTACGAGTTACTAAAGCATCTTTAAATTCCGCCTCAGGAAGTCCTACTTCTACCGCTAATTTTGTTAACACATCAATATCTTCAATGTTTTGCTCTTCTTGGAAAAATGCTGTGAATACGCGGTGATGATACTCATTACCTAGTCCACGTTCTTTCGCAAATTGACATCCTTCGAAAGCTAAATGTGTATATGGATGCGGTGAAACACGTGGCAAGCGCATATCAATTCCTAACTTCTTCGCTGTCGGAAGAATGAAAGCATCCCATGAACCTAATTTTTCTGGTTCATTCCATGGATCTATTTTTGAATATGGACTTGGACGTAATTCAAATGGCATCCATTCAATCTCTACATCTTTCTCTTTCGCTACCTCATCTAATGGACCTTTTGCTAAAAAACAAAACGGACATATAAAATCTGAGTATACTTTCATTTTTACAGTCATAACTTTTACACCTTACCTTTATTGTTGTAATCAAATCGGTTACATAAATGACAAAAAAATATAAATATGATTTAAGCATTCATTTTTTCTTGCAAAGTTTCAAACAACTGCCCCATTGTAATATTTCTCAAAACTTCTTCCATCGCGGATTGTGCTTGAATTAAAATAATTTCTAACACCGCTTGAATATTCGCACCAATTGGACAATCTGGATTCGGTTTCTCGTGAATATGAAATAGCTTGTCTTCTTCGACTACGTTCACTGCATGATACACATCTAACAATGTGATTTCATATAAATCCTTTAGTAATCCCGCGCCACCCGGTCCACGATTTACGTAAACAAAGCCAGCTTGTTTCAAGTACGACATGATTTTACGAATGACTACTGGATTTGTATTAACACTCTCAGCCATATAGTCTGAAGTACAAAGTGAAGATGGATTGTTTTTCAAAATAGATAAAATATGAACAGCTATGGAAAAGCGGCTACTAATTTTCATCGTAATCACCACCTCGATGTAATCATTATAGTTACAACTAAAAAATAAGTCAATCCTTTTCATAGATTTTTTATAAGTAAATTAAAAAGTGTCCCATTATGATATATGAGACACCTCTTTTTATTCTGCAAATAGCGATTGAAATTCTTCAATAAATAGCTGCACAGCGATTGAAGAATCCTTTAATGAAGGAACAGCTAAAGCAATTTCTCTCCATACTTGTGGTTCCAATTCTCTCGTTTGCACATTTTTTGGTAAATTCGTTAAAGATAATTCAGCTAATATTGCAATGCCCAATCCTTCTTGAATCATATTTAAAGCTGTAGTAACTGTCGAAATTACATATTCAGCCCGAAGTGGTACGTTTGCTTGTTTAAACATATCAATAATGGGTGGTTCGTATCCACCCTTACATAATATGATCGGTTCATTCTCTAAATCACAAATTGTAAGAGCGTCCTTCTTACAGAGAGGATGATCCTCTCTTAAGATAGCAACCATTTTCCCCTTCGTTAATGGAACAATCTCCATATCTTTATTAGGCAAAATAACAATCCCTATATCAATAACCCTCGATACTAACCAATCTTCAACTTCTTTAATCGTCCCTTCACAAAGAACTACTTCTAAGTTCGGATACTTTTCCTTAAAAAGGTTTATCATTTTGGGTAAGAAATGTGCAGAAGCGCTCGGAAAACTCCCAATTCGAATCGTCCCAACTTCGTGTCCTTTCTCCATCGCAACTTCTTGTTCAATCTTCGCTACACCGTTCAAAATCTCTCTAATATGTACAAGAATCCTATTTCCTACATCCGTAACGAGTAGCCCTTTTCGTTTATCACGTATAAGAATCGTAACTCCTAACTCTGACTCAATACTTGAAATCGCATGACTAACAGCTGGCTGCGTCATATTTAACACCCTGGCAGCCTTCGTAAAACTACCTAAATCAACAGTTTTTATTAATACTTGCAGTTGTGTAATGGTCATAACTAATCACTTATACTCCTCATAAAAAAGATTCATTTTATTTATTACAGTCGATATCATATCATAGTGAAATGAATAACAACAAGGAGGTCTTTCAGTGACACAGCTTTCTCGAACTAAGACGGCCATCATCCTTACCTTTCTCGTTTTCATGTGGGGAATCAATTGGCCTTTATCAAAGTTTGCCCTGCATTATACACCACCTGTTTTATTTGCAGGCGTTCGAACTTTAATTGGAGGATTCATTTTACTTCTGTTCGCATTACCGAAATACAAAGAGTTACATTTAAAAGAAACGTGGCATTTATACGTTATTTCTTCCTTACTTAACATCATTATATTTTACGGATTACAAACTGTCGGCCTTCAATATATGCCTGCTGGGTTATTTTCCGCCATTGTATTTCTACAACCAGTTTTACTCGGTATTTTCTCGTGGATATGGCTTGAAGAATCAATGTACGGCTTGAAAATTTTCTGGCTTGTTCTCGGATTTATTGGTGTAGGCGTTATTAGCTCAAGCAGTTTAACAGGACATATTTCTGTTATTGGAATCCTTCTCGCGTTAGGATGCGCTATTGGCTGGGCACTGGGCACAGTATTCATTAAGAAGACTGGTCACCGTGTTAATGCCATTTGGATGGTAACACTTCAGCTTATTATTGGTGGTCTTTGCTTAATTGGATTTGGTTCAGAGTTTGAAAGCTGGTCTAGTATCGCTTGGAGTATGCCATTTGTTAGCGTACTTCTCTTTATTTCATTCTTTGTTATTGCAATGGGGTGGCTTGCATACTTCACACTTGTTGGAGCTGGTGAAGCAAGTAAAGTTGGGGCTTATACATTCCTCATTCCACTAATAGCTATTATTGTAAGTTCAATTTTCTTACATGAGGCTATTACCATTAGCTTATTCATCGGACTATTATTTATTGTTGTGAGTATTTGTTTTGTAAATATAAAACCGAAAACACTTGCTGTAAGGCAGCAAGTTGAATTGAAATAAACGTAAGAAAGAGCCTACTGTTTGTAGGCTCTTTCTTACGTCTTACTTTTTACGACGTACTACAAAAACACACGCACTTACCGACGATACTATGGCAAAAATAGATAAGACAATTGCTATCAATTGCATATTACTAGTACCTTCATTTTTTTCTACACTAGACACTTCACCATGTTCTCCTGTTAATGACGTACCTTTTGCAATTGTAGTAAGTGAATGCGGTTTTTCAGCTTTTTCATCGCCTGTCCATTCAACAATTTCTTCATCTTTATATTGTTGATATGCGTCCCAAGCTATTTTTTGCTCTTTATCCGGATTTTTAGCGACGAAAGTAAATCGCTGGAACTGACCGGGTAAAATCCCTTCTCCTGTTGCTTCCCATACTACAGTTTTAACTTTTCCAGCTGTATCTTTTTGCTCCTCAACTTTCCATCCTGGCACTGGTTCATACTGCTGGAACTCTACTCCAGACGGTATTTTCAGTGTAACTTTTGTTGTTGCTACATTTTTTTCAACTGGTACTTTTATCGTATATGCCTCCCAAGAACCAACGTCAGAAGTTGCTGGTTTTACAGTGACGTGCGCACTAACAGGTAACGAAAACATTCCCATTGCAATAATTGTTGCGATCATTGTTGTTCCTAATTTTTTTATACGTTTCATTTTCTATTAGCTCCTTTTCATACATAGCTTCTTTTTATCTGCCACCGACAATAAATTTAAAATCTGTATCGAAACTATCAAGAGATTTTGTTAACCCATGAACATGTATATTCCAGTTTCCTGTCATATTAATATACATACCTTCTGCTTCATATTCTCCTGGTGAAACTACTGAAACTTTAAATGAACCTTTTCCCATGTTCATATCTAATGATTGAGTCGTCAATATCATTTGTTCCATATCAGTAACAGGCTGTCCCTTTTCGCCCTTTAGTGTAATATGGAATTTATTTTGTCCTACCTTATTCGGACTTACATTTAGCGTAAGTTCATATCCATTATCTAATTGCTTACTCTCTGTAAATGGTCCAGTAGGAGGCATCGGTGGTGTTTGTACGTTTGTCATAAAAGCTACGATTACGAAAATGATAATTCCAATGACAAACTCTACTTTCACCGTAGCTCCTAATCCTTGCTGCGCTCTTATTCTCCCTTTCACATAATGAATAATTCCCAATATCCCCATGAAAATAAATAATAGTATCTTTGCTAATAAAGCCAATCCATACTTCGTATCAAATAACGAGTGGATTGTTGGAATAAAAAATGTACTATTAAAAAGGCCTGTTATTAAAATCACAATGACAGCACCTGTTGCCCACGGTGAAAAACGCTTAATCATATCCCAATACATATGCCACTTATTATCCTCTTTACATAAAAGAAGAATAATAGATGATAAACCACCAACCCATAATGAAGCTGCTAATAAATGTAGAAAATCCATAACGACAGCAATGTCTTTAAACTTTAAACCGTATGCGTGACTATTAAAGGCCTTCATAACAAGTAGCCCTATAAACAATAGTATTGGAATACTCCATACTTTAAACGACGAAAACTTCTCATGCTTCACCGCAAAATACGTAACAATTATAAGCGTACTAATGAGAACCATTTGAGTAATCCATACATAACCAAAAACAGAAAGCTGTAATGTTTCTTTTAATAGTAAAGGATTGAATGCTTCTAGCCATGAAACATCAGCATTTATTTTCGCTTGCAGTGGTAGATTGAATAACAAGCTAATCAATATCCCAAATAAAGAGATCCATATTATGTTCTTACTCCTTGATCGAACCGAGGTTGCATTACCTTTATACATAATAAGATTAAAGAATAGCACTCCTATAAATAGTGAGAAACTTGTATATAAAATTCCACGTTCCATAATCATATCGATTTGTGGGACGTAGCCCATCTCTTCCACTTGTATATCGTCTGTTTCCGCTTCCGCTAATCCAACCCGGAACGGGATAACTCCTTGAATTGGATGTCCATCAGCTGAAATAGCTTTCCACTGAATAGAGTAGAGACCATTTTTGAGATTTTCTTTTAATCCGGCTTCTAATAGTTTTTTATTTTTTTTATCAATATGAGCATCTTTTAAATCGACTCTTTTACCTGATGTATCTCTCACGTACAATGTATTAAAACGTGAAACTTGTATGTCCTCATCGAATTCAATTTTCACAACAGATGGTGCTCTCTTCAACGTTTCATTTTCCATAGGGTTTGATTTCACAACGTACGCATGAGCAGATGCACTTTTCGGTATCAATATGATAAGCACACATGCAAGTAATAACCATGTCCCTAATCTTCTCATTACTTTCACACTCATTTCACTTCTTTCTTCCTCATCGCTCTATTTTCATTACTTTAACTTCCGAAGTTTGATTCTCGGGCGAAATATTAACCTGATTAAATATAAACTTCTATAAAGTATAACTCTTATTTCTCTTCCACCTCTAAACTTCTAATATAATAGTAACTATCACTATAGATACAACTTACATTTTTAAAGTCGATTGTTATTATATCATAAAATATATTTATGTAAGTTATCAAAGAAGAAAAGTTATCGTGAATCATTTGTGAAGAAAATGTGAAATGCATAAATAAAAAGGTGTTACGTAATAACGTAACACCTTTTTAAAAATATCCTTCTTCTATTTCTCTTCCGGATAATCACAATACTCGATAATCGTTCCTTCTGTATCCGCTGGGTTAAGATATATTAATCTTCTACCGTGCTTATTAATCCGAAGTGTATGCTCTAACGTTCGAATTCCTTGTTCTTTCAATTCCTCTAAAGCCACATCTAAATCATCTACTCGATACGCAACGTGATGAACACCTTTACCTTTTTGTTTAATAAAACGGGCAATTGGAGATGTCGTATTATTTGTCGGTGCAAGTAATTCAATTCTATCTCCATCCACTTCAAGAATGGCTACTTCGCTTTCCACACCAGGAGCTTCACTTACGTAACGATCTATTAAAGTTCCTAGTAACACATTTTCATAAAAACGTATCGTACTATCTATATCTCGAACTGCGATTCCGATATGATCAATTGTTTTTTTCATTTTATTTCCCCTACTACTTTATTTTTTCTCATTATTAATAGTAACAAAAAAAGCTATAGAAACAAGTCTATAACTTTTTTTATTTAACCTATTTTCTTATCCGCTCTAGTTGCTGGTTGAACTTGGTTTTTCACTTTTAAAATGCTAATGCCATATCCGATAAATCCACCGATAATCGCTGGGAAGATCCAGCCTAATCCTACTTCCTGCATCGGAAGGAATTTAGTGAACACTTGGCTTACTACTTCAATGTTAACTCCAGCTGCACTTAATCCATCAAATAAGCTGATGATAAATGTTACGATTAAGCTTACTTGATAAACTTCAGCTCTTCCTTTAAATAATGAATGGAAGAATGTTAAGAAAATCAATACGATTGCTAGTGGATAAATTGCTGTTAATACTGGAACAGAAACTGCGATCAATTGTGTTAATCCTACGTTTGCAACAATTGCACTAAATACACATAGCGTAATTGCAATTGCTTTGTAAGGAACATTTGGGAATAACTTATGGAAGAATGAAGAACATGCTGATACAAGTCCCACACTAGTTGTTAAACAAGCTACTGTAATCATTAATCCTAATAATACTCCGCCATATGATCCGAAATAGTAGTTAGAAACTTTCGCTAATACTTCTCCGCCGTTCTCTAAATGTCCAAGCTTTGCAACACTTGAAGCACCCATATAAGAAAGTGCTGTATAGATAATTGCTAAAATAGATGCTGCAATAATTGTCGCTTTTGCACAAACGACCATAATTTGTGTTTTCGTTTTCGCACCTTTTTCTTTAATAGCATTGATAATGATAATCCCGAATACAAATGATGCTAGCGTATCCATCGTTAAGTATCCTTCTTGGAATCCTTTAAAGAATGCATGTGATGTATAAGCTTCCACTGGTGCTTGCATATCTCCAATCGGATGTATAAAAGCAACGATTACTAAAATACCGATGAAAGTCAACTTAATTGGCGTTAAGATTTTTCCAACAATATCGACAATTTTCGCGGGATTTAGCGAAAAAAAACAAGTGATACTAAAGAATATAATTGTGAAAAGAATTAAAGGTGTAGAACCTACTCCTTCTGGCATAAACGGCTTAAGACCAATTTCATAAGAAACATTTCCTGTTCTTGGTATTGCAAATAACGGACCAATCGCTAAGTATAAAACTGTTGTAAACACAATCCCAAACACTGGGTGAGCACGACTAGCTAACGACTGCAAATCATCTTTACCTGAAAAACCAAATGCTAGTACACCTAGTAATGGTAATCCAACACCAGTTACTAAAAATCCAGCGTTAGCAATCCATACATTCTCTCCAGCTGATTGACCAAGCATCGCTGGAAAAATTAAATTTCCCGCTCCAAAAAATAGTGCAAATAACATTAATCCAATAACTACTATGAACGAAAACGGTACTTTATTCGCCATAATATAACCCCCATTCAAGTTTCCTTATCTCATTTTCCAATTTTAACTAATTGAATTTTCTGAATATTTAATTTAAGTATCAACTATTCTTGAATTCATTATAGTTTGCTATATAATATTTTGCAATACTATTTTCGAACTTTTCTTTTATTTTATAAATATACATTTTTTAACATGAAAAATAGACTAAAAAACCAACACGGTCATCCATGTTGGTTTTTCCATTTACTATCATAAATTAAAATTTCGCTGCTACTTTTTTAACGTTTTCTAGACCTTCTTCAACAATTTGTTGTGAACGATCTGGATATTGATTGTGCCCTTCAATTACAACTGTCTCTGGATTTGTAATTCCCCAGAATCCAAGTACAGTTGTTACGTAATTAACTGCCATTTCCATAGGAGCCATTTGCTCTGAAGAGTAATCTGAACCACGAGCACCTAACACAACTACTTTTTTACCACCAACTAAACCTTCTGGGCCATTTTCTGTATATTTAAACGTTTTTCCAGCTTGAGATAAGTATGAAATATATGTGATTAATGGTGCTGGTACTGTAAAGTTCCATAATGGGAATGCAAATACAACCTTATCAGCTTCTAAAAACTGATTTAAATATTGATCTACTATAGCAACTGCCTTCTCTTCTTCAGCTGTTAACTCCATGCCTTGGCTACGTTTATATCCACCTGAAATCGCGATATTTCCGTAATAAGGAAGATCTAATGCAAATAAATCTAATTCCGTAATTTCTGTATTTGGATTTGCTTCTTTATAAGTACTTACAAATGTTTCATACATTTTTGAACTAACTGCTTGCTCCGCTGGACGATCGTTTGCTTTTACAAATAATACTTTTGACATTTTTTTATTCCCCTCTACATTCGTATTTTCTTCTTTTTTACCAAATAATGAGCTAAATAGTCCCATTTTCTTCACCTAATCTTTCTTTTCATATTCATTATTCATCATCATAAAAATTCTTATTCTAAGAAAAAGTTCCAATAGATACCTTAAGTTAAGCCGCCGAAACTTTTTGTTATTTAATTACCTTATGTAAGCAATTGTAATATAGTCACTTACTTTAGTCAAGTAACTTTTAATAAAAAATAAAATCTCAATTTAAAAATATTAACTAAAATACAATTGAACACCAAATACATCTTTATTACTTGTATAATAAACTTAGAGAGGAAAATTCATATATAGAAAGGATTTATTCATGAGCACTATAGAAAAGATTCAAACTTTTATTATTCTTTTTGCTGTTACATGCGGCATCGTACTCGGACAATTTAATATGATACATACGTATTCAGACAAATTTATTGTCCCCTTCTTATTTTTCATGCTATATGGATTATTCCTCAGCATCCCATTAAAAGAAATAAAAAAAGGATTTCGCAATTTAAAATTTGCTGGAACAAGTCTTACTATTAACTTCTTATGGACACCTTTACTCGCTTGGGGGTTAGGGGCACTATTTCTTTCCGATCATCCAGCACTTTGGGTTGGATTTATAATGTTAATGGTTACTCCATGTACAGATTGGTACTTAATCTTTACTGAAATAGCGAAAGGTAATGTAGCACTTTCTACTGCAATTTTACCTGTAAATTTAATTTTGCAAGTTCTACTCCTTCCCATTTATTTATTTTTATTTGCTGGTGTCATGAAAACTGTAGCGGTTTCTGTTTTAGTAGAAAGTATTGTTATCGTAATCGTCTTACCATTTATACTTGCACACGCTACAAAATTCATTATGAATAAAATAAAAAAAGCTGAAACTCTCGAGAATAAACTCATTCCGTTTTTTAGCTCTGCTCAAATTGTATTTTTAAGTTTAGCAATAGTAGCGATGTTTGCATCACAAGGTAAATATTTACTACAAAATATGAATGTTGTTTTATTATTACTCGTCCCTGTTCTATTGTTCTTCATCATTAATTTTTTACTAGGACAATTTATCGGGCGCATGATGCATTTATCTTACAAAGATACAGTAAGTCTAAGCTTAACAACGTTAGCAAGAAACTCACCTGTTGCACTCGCTATCGCTGTGACCGCTTTTCCAGATGAGCCTCTTATCGCACTTGCACTCGTTATTGGACCATTGATTGAGTTACCAGTACTAGCTTGTGTGTCACAAGTTTTGTTGCTTATTAAGAAAAAACGGCAATACGCATAATAAAAAACGTCCCATTTTGGGACGTTTTTTATTATGGAAAGATTACATACAACACTTATTTCTTATTTATCATTACAAATGAAATTACCGAAACTACAAACATAATACTACCAATTATAAATCGATGGGCTCTAAAAATTTTATATGTTATAGAGAATTAACCTTTCGTTACATTAACAGATCCTTTCTAATTAAAAATGATAGGAAACGTAAATATAACGAAAGCTGCCCAAAGTCCGTAGATTGGCAAATACTTCGTAATGGCATCTTGGATAGCTGTCGGTCCTGATTTGTTTTGCAAGAAACGCATATAGGAAAACATAATCCAAATTAGATTTGCCCAGATCAGTATGTTTACACCTAAAACAGCTAGTCTATTAGGTGTAATCCCGTAAGAAGAAAGTCTGAATACTATGGCTGACAATGCGACAGTGTCAATAATAAGCGCCAGAACAATTAAGGAAAAATTTATATAATCTGAAATGTTCTTTTTCTCGTCCGAGTCACTCTCAACGATAGAAAATATAGTAACAGCCAATACACCAAGCAGTATTCCGTTGAATGCCATTAGGAAATTACGATCCAAGAACGGGTTTTTCCCGACCAAAATTATCGTTATAAGATAAATAAACAATGTGACCAGGACAAGCGGACTAAAGATTTTAGATATGTATGGTGTAATATTTTTAGCAAGCTTAAGATTCATTGATACTAAGTATGCAGCCACAATAGCGAGAGCCGCTGCTCCAAATAAAACAACATTACTAAAATAGAATTCTCCTATATCTAAGTCAACAAAGCTAAACAAACGCATGGTGAATATTGCTAGTATCATTCCGCTCACTGCCATGCTCCCGTAGAGAAGACAATATTCTAAATTAAATTTAATATAGGCTAATCTTGTACCGCCTTTTGAATATTCATTTCCTGTAAACGCAAGCCCTACTAAGACCCATAAAAATATAGGAAGATGTAAATAAGCAAGTATGGTACTGTCTTTATAATTTATTGGCAACGTATTAAGATACACCCCGGAAACTAGGAATAACGCTATAAGGGAATAAATAATACTTTTTTTCGGCTTATTATTGTAAACAAAATAAGCAGCAATAAAGGGAATTACACCAAAAGCCAAGTTTATTGGAGCAATTGCTTCCTGCTCAACAAAGTGGAAAATGATCCTGGTGCTTATGCCGGCCAGAATAGCTAAAAGGCCCATGAATAAGAAACCTTTTTGAAACAAAGATGTTTTTTCTTTATTTACTTTCTCCTTGAAATGCAACCTTTCATACCAAGCAGCTAGAACCTGGGAATCAGGGTTTTGGTCCCATGCTTGTGAGAATGCTTTTTTAAAAGCTTTCGGATCTTTTCTATACATCTTCTCCAACTCATGGGGGTTATCCATATGTTTAACAATTAAATTGTTACTGTTCATAATTATACCTCCTCTAATTAAAAAAATAAGATTGTTACCTTTTAACAAAAGTACTTCACTCATTTATTATGATTTTGATTTTAATATAAAATTTATCGTTTTACAATAAAATTTTATTATTTAAAGCATTTTTTTTATCGTTAAATTTCATTTCAAAGAAAAACAAAAGAGCATGACAATTTTATGTCATGCTCTTTTAACAAATTAATTCTCAAATACAAAATTAATCTTATTATCTTTCCACTCTAATTTCGCATCAAACGTTTTCTCGCCCTTTTTAAAGCCTTTAATTAAATCGGTCTTTTCACCTTTTAAGAGCTTTGTCATATTCTTTTGCGAAATTGTTTTACTTAATATCTTCTTTGAAATGGTGAAATCACATTGCGTTGTATTATAGTTAGAACAACCGTAAAACGTTGACTTATCAATTACATCGCCATCACATTTTTTACAGCTACCAACCTTTTTACCCGTTGTAAATTTCGATCCTTTTCGTTCAATCGATTCAACATGTAGTCCAGTGAAATCCCACTTCTCAGACATTTCCACTGCATCTTCAATAATTTTAGCTGATAGCTTTTTCGTTTGTTCCATAAAAGTTGCTGGTGATGCTGTACCTTCACCAATTTCCGCAAGACGTTGTTCCCATTTCGCAGTCATTTCCGGTGAAGCTAGTATTTTGTCACCAATTGCGGTAATTAATACTTTTCCTTTATCAGTCGCATACACTTGGTTTTTCTTTACATCTATATATTTACGGTCTTTCAACATCGTAATAATACCCGCGCGAGTCGCTTCCGTACCTAAACCTTCTGTTTTCTTCAATACCTTCTCTAGCTCTTCATTCTCTAAATACTTACCAGCTGTTTTCATTAACGTAATAAGTTGTCCTTCTGTATAACGCTTCGGTGGCTGTGTTTTTCCTTCTTTCACTTTCACCTTTACAACTTTTCCTTCTTCACCTTCAGCTACAATTGGAAGAATGGTTTCGTCATCTTTATCGTCTTGGAAAATAACTTTACGCCAACCTTCTTGAATTTGCTGTTTTCCTTTTGAAATGAATTCAGCGCGTTCATCTACAAGCGTAATGATTGTTGTATAGTCAAAGATTGCAACTTCATAATGAGCTGCAATGAGCCTTCTTACAATCATATCGTAAATTTTCTTTTCATCACCGGATAGTCTGCTTGGGTTTGTAACTTGCTCTGTCGGAATAATTGCGTAGTGATCTGTTACTTTCTTTTCATTCACATAACGCTTATTGTTCATAATGGATTCAATTGGTGCCGGTAATAAGCCTTTATATTCATCAAATTGACTTAACTTCTGTAAAATATCAGGGAACGTCGCTGCTTCTCCTTGTGTAACATAGTTAGAATCTGAACGTGGATAAGAAACAATCCCTTTTTGATAGAGTGCTTGCGTTATATCAAGCGTCTTTTTCGGTGAAAACTTAAAGGCTTTATTTGCCGTTGCTTGCAGTGATGATAAGTTGAATAAAAGCGGCGGCTGAAACTCTTTACGCTCCGTTTTCATTTCCTTCACAACAGCCGGTTTCCCTTGGCAAAATGCCGCAATTTTATTCGCCATATCAGGGTCTTTTAAGCGGGATTCATTATCCTTCTCCCATTTCCCGTCATATTTCTTTCCTTCTATATTAAAGGTTGCAAACACTTCCCAGAAAGGCTCTGACTTAAAGTTTTCAATTTCTTTCTCACGCTTTACAATCAATGCTAACGTTGGTGTTTGGACACGACCAGCAGAAAATACATCATTCATTCCTTTTTTCTTTAACAAAATACTAAACACACGTGATGCATTCATGCCAACAACCCAGTCAGCACAAGATCTTGTGTATGCTTCGTAATACGTATTAATTGTATCTGATTCATCAAGTAAATTTTTAAACCCTTGATAAATAGCTTGCTTCGTTAAAGACGAAATCCATAGACGCTTCATAGGCTTTTGCACGTTACAAAGATTAATAATATTTCGTACGATTAGTTCCCCTTCACGCCCAGCATCGCCTGCGTGAATAATTTCTGTTACCTGTGGATTATGTAACAGCTGTTTCACAGCGTTAAATTGCTTATACTTTGACTTTGTTACTTCAAATTGAAAACGCTCTGGAATTATCGGTAATGTATTAAGTGACCATTTTTTCCACTCTGCGTGATAATGCTCTGGATTACATAACTGCGTCAAATGACCAATTGCCCATGTACAGTACGCTCCATTTGGAAATAACTCATTCGCTTCTACCTCTAAATATCCATCTTTCCGGCGATATTTAAACTGTGAAACAAGAGCCAACCCTTGATCTGGTTTCTCGGCAATAATTAATTTCATTTTATAACTCCCTATCTGTATTCCAGTGTTACTTTCATTGTCTATATGTTTAGAAGCGATGATAAAACAACAATCTTATTTATCATTCGCGGTTTGTCTCGCAAATGGGAGACCTATAATATTATACGCTTATTCTTTATGGCTTCACAATAGAAACTCATAATATAACAATTTCTTTCACATGCTTACAATTAAAAAAGACGCCCTAAAAAATCAAGCGTTCCTTTGCTTACATCTATGAAATTGTGCAGATAATATGCAGATATAAATTATCATATGTACACATATGATGAAATGAACGATAGGACAAGGAGGTATCATAATGTTTGCTTATACGTTAACTACCTTAACACTTTGCTGTACCTCAATTCTTATTGTATCCAATATTTCTAAACGTAAGGGTACCCTAATGGAGTATATGGTATTTATTATGTCTTTTAGTATGAGTATCGGTTTAAGTATTGGTTTTTATTTAGGCATTCTCTTTAAGGGGGAATTACTATATTCTACTTTACTTGCTATTTTAATTAGTGGTTTTATCGGTTTTTTAGTGGGTCTACGTTTTCACCTATATACTGCTTTAGAAGGAATGTTCTCTGGATTAATGGCAAGTATGATGGGAGCAATGATTACAGAAATGTTAAACGCTCAACAAGCTCATAGTATATTGTTCATTAGCCTTTTACTTACTATAACGATTACTATGTCCTGTGTGATTCAATTGTTATCGGAGAACTTTTCTACTTTTATCCAACGTCGTTTTTTGTTATTCCTTTCAATTAGTGTAGTAATTATCGTTGCCGTATTCGCGACATTCCCAGATCATACTCCTGCACCTTCACCTTCACCTTCACCTTCACCTTCACCTTCACCTGGGCATAATCAACATATACATTAGTACTTGCAACAAAAATGAATAAGCAGCTATCCATAGGATAACTGCTTCCTATTATTCTGGCTTATTAGGAATATTTTGGTTTGGAACATAATCAGATTTATAATCTGTATAGTTCACTTCCGTTACCATCCCTGCTGAAGCATGATGTAGGTCGTGACAGTGGAACATCCACTCACCGGGATTGTCTGCTACAAAGGCTACTTCATATTCTTCTCCTGGTTTTAAGTTCATTGTATCTTTTGCAATTGGAGAACCTTCTATCGGTTTTCCATCTTTACTCAACACCTGGAAGAAGTGACCATGTAAATGCATTGGGTGATCATCCATTTTAGAACGATTTACCAATTTCACTTTTACTAAATCACCCTTTTTCACTTGAATTGGGTCAATATCCGGAAATACCTTTCCGTTAATTGTATATACCATTTCATTTTCATTCATTTGCGTATTTAAGTCCATATTATATGTGGCAGTATACTCTTGATTTAACGTGAAACTACCTAATTTTTTAGCACCATATTTCGTCATATCTAATTTCGCTAATTTTCCCTTTTCATCTGCTTTATCTTTCATCTCTTTGCTGCCATCATACTCAATAACAGCTTTCATTCCTTTTGCACCTTTATTTTTTGAATGGTCCTCAACATACCACTTCCCAGGATTATTAGCAGTAAATTCAATATCATAACGTTCACCCGGTGCGATTGAAATTACTTTATCCTTTATAACTTTTGGATTGTTTATTGGTTGACCATCTGTCGCAATTACTTTTATATCATGACCGTGAACATGTATATCATGTGATAGATAACCAGCATTAACAAGTCGAAGACGAACTTTATCTCCCTTATTCACTTTCAATGGCACTACTAAATCACCGCTTTTTCCATTGATTGTGAATAAATCATACATACTCATATCATGACCTTCCATCTTCATATTTCCATGGTCCATTCCTGCCATATTGCCAGAGTCTTTTTGATCACTGCCCATGTCCATACCAGAATGATCCATGCCGTTCTTATCATCATTCTTTTTCGTATTTTCATCACCTTTAGATTTATTACCTATTTGCCCTTTTGTCATTTCTTTTAACTGCTTTTTAATTTCTTCTTTATCTGTAACCCATTCATCCAACAGTAATGTGTAATCTTTATCATATTTTTCCTTTGTATCCTCTACAATGAGCGCTCCATACAAACCTCTATCTAATTGATTTACAGAATCTTGATGCGAGTGATACCAGTACGTTCCTGGTACGTTCGCTTCAAATTCGTAAGTGAAACTTTTTCCTGGTTCAACTGCATCTTGTGTCACGCCCGGAATTCCATCCATGTTATTTGGGACAGGATATCCATGCCAATGAATAGATACTGGTGCAGATAATTCATTTTTTAATGTCACTTTCACCTTTTCACCTTTTTTCACCCGAATTTCTGGACCAGGAGATGAGCCATTAAATGTCCAGACTGGAACAATAACACCGTTACTTAATTTTTGCTTTTCTTCTTTCGCTATTAAAGTAACTTCTGGCCCTTTTTCAACCTTCAATGGTGTTGTAGCTGTTTCAGTCTGTAGTGTTTTGTTATCATTCATATTTTTATGATCATTTGTTGTATTTGTCGTCACAGAACAGGCAGCAATTAAAAATATTACAGAGACAGTAACGGCTGCTAATACAACTCGCTTCATGGACAATCCCTCCTTATTCTTTTTCAAAATCATTATAGAAGTTGATTTTCAAGAAAATAAGGAGATGTAATTAGATCTTACGTAAGCTAATTGGAAAATTACTAAAAGCGGAGACATTACAAGAGACGAATATTTTAGTAATACAAAATACTTTCCTTGTCGCGACTATATTAGCCGTTCTCGTATTTGTTTTGACGTTATTTCTTAAGAAACAATAACACTGCTATTATTAAATAAGAAAAATGTAGCTAAAATGCTCTTCACAAAAGAACTTAGATTTCTGTATAATAAGAACTAATGTTCCTCACAGACAATGGACTCAAATTACACAAATATATCAAATAGAAGAGGATTGATATACGATGAAAATTGATAGACCAAAAATTTCACCAGAGTTATCTTCAAAGAATTTTCAAGATATTTTTTATGAAGAAGATCCAACATTGGAAGTGTGTGAAATTATAGACTCCACTTTCGAAAATGAATCTGTAGATAGAGTGCGGTTATATGATGCGGTGATAAAAAACTGTAAGTTTACTAATACAGACTTTAGCAATATTGATATTACAGATGTTTGTTTTGAAAACTGTGATTTATCAAATGTTAATTTAAGCAATTCTTCTGTTCACAGAGTCGAATTTAAAAACAGTAAATTAATCGGAGTAAATTTCACAGGATCTAGCTTAGGAAATGTTAAATTTGAGAATTCAATTTTGAATTTAGCGGCATTTGGAAATTCTAAACTAGAAAAAATCATCTTCAATGAAACTTCATTAAATAATGCAGATTTTTTTGACTGTAAACTTAAAAAAGTTGAATTCCAATTATGTAGTCTTGATGAAGCTAATTTTGATCAGACATCACTGAAGGGGATAGATATTAGTTCTTCTACCTTTGATACACTTACAGTTTCAGTGAACGATTTAAGAGGATGTAAAGTATCGACATATCAAGCTGTTCAGTTTGCTACTTTATTAGGATTAATAATTAAAGATTAGTATTTCGAAGAAAAGAACCCTATCCCGAATCATGGATTTTTTAATTGTCCACGATTCGAGATAAAGTTCAAATAAATTAGTGATGACTCTTTTATTATTTTACTACAGCTTGGTTTCCTTTTACATGTTCATTATTTACACTCATAAATTCTTCAATTTCTTCAACTTCCCTAATGATATCTTTTGACAAGTTTTCATACCCGTCTTTCGTTACAAGAATGTCATCTTCAATACGAATTCCAATTGATTCTCCTTCAATATAAAGACCAGGTTCAATTGTTATAACCATACCTTCTTCTAACACTCTATCTTTATATGTTCCTACATCATGTGTATCTAAACCAAGGAAATGGCTGACACCATGATAATAGTATTTTGATAACTCTTCATCTTCTTGAATTAAACCAATTGCTTTACACTCTTCTGCCAGTACCTTTTTTGTATGCTCATTTAATGCAGCGAACTTTAATCCTGGCTTAATAATCTCTGTTGTTTCTTTTAATGCTTTTAATACAATATTATAAATTTGTTTTTGGCGACTAGAGAATGTTCCATTTGCCGGGAATGTATAACTAATATCAGCGTTATAGTAGTCTTTTTGAGCACCTAAATCTAGTAATACTAAGTCACCATTTTGAATTTGTGCATCATTATCTTCATAATGAAGAACTGTAGCATTTTTCCCACTCGCCAAAATTGTATTGAACGCATGGTACTTAATGCCAGATGACTTCAGTGTAAAATCAAATTGTGCTTCTAATTCATACTCCATCATGCCTGCTTTTGCATGCTTAAGTACGTTGTAAATACCGTCTTTCGTTATAGCAATCGCTTCTTTAATAATTTCAATTTCTTCCTCTGTTTTAAATACTCGTAATTCACAAATGTTCGGATATACATTACCAATTGTTACGTGTGGGTATTTTTCTCTTACATGTTTAGCAAATGCTAATGTTTTTGTCTCCGTACCATTCCAATCACGACGTTCTATATCTAAATATAGATGCTTCGCATTTTCTGTAAAAAGTATATTTGACATTGTCTTTTCAAAGCTATCTAAATATATAACTTTCTTTATACCTGAAATTTTCTCTGCTTCTTCGTTAGAAACTGTTTTACCGACCCATTTTTCCATTACTGGATCTGCCTTTTCAATGAAAAGTGTTTCTTCAACACTACTTCCAACCTTTTTCAGCATAAAAATAACATTTGGTTCATCGATTCCCGTTAAGTAGTAAAAATTACGATTCGATACAAATTTATAATGTGCATCAGCTGACATATGCGGTGCTTGTCCCGCAAATAAAATCGTAATAGACCCCTCTGGTAATGTGTTTGCTAATCGTTCTCTATTTTGAGCAAAAAATGTTGATTTCATGATAATCCCCCTAGCGTTTTATGTATAATTGTGAAACTAATTATTCAATACACTTCATTCTATTATTGTTATAATTTTTCGTCAATTTTTAACTAAATTTTAGATAGTATTGACACAGGAAACTAAACAAGTTACAATAACTATAAATTAGTAAGTTGCTAATTTAAATTTAAATAAGAGGTGAACAAAATGCAAAACATTTTATTCCGTATTAACGAATTGTCAAAAAAAGAAAAAGCGAATGGATTAACAGTTGATGAAAAACAAGAACAACAAATGTTGCGCCAAAACTATACACAAACATTTCGTGGAAGCTTAGATTCCATTTTATTAAACACAAAAATTGTTGATCAAAATGGTCTTAACGTTACACCTGCTGCATTACAAGATGCTCAAATACGTTTAAAATTAAGCAAATGAGTTCCGAGCTAAAGAATTCTAATAAAACATAAAAAGAGCTGGATTTCCTATATAGAAATTCCAGCTCTTTTTATTGTCTTTTTTAATTTAGTAAACGAGCGATACATCGCAATTCTCCACGACACAATCATCGCAAATGCAAGTAAGAAAAACATTCCACTTAACTCCGCTAAATCAATCGATTGACTTAAATATGATTTCAACGCTACTCGTACAGCTAATAATCCGACTAAAATAAATATAAATGCTTTTGACGGTTTCATATATATTTGTTCGTCTCTTATTTCAAACTTCGTTGTTTTTATAAGAAATACAGAGAAAATAAGCCCTGCAATAATTGCTTCTATTATTTCTAACGACGTTAATCGGAATTCCGGTAAAAAGTACATCATTGCTCCAGTACTCATAAAAATTGGCGGCAATATAATTTTCTTTTTCGTTACCGGTTTTTTCGCTGCTTTAAAGCGCAGAAACATGACACCAACAGCCATACAAACCGCTAAAATACTTGATAAAAGTGCTATCATACTCTTCCCACTCCTATCTATTTAAAAGACTTTTTGAGCAAAATCATAAACCAAACGAGCCCGATACTTATAATAACATGACCTAATCCAGCCATATGGCTTAAACCGTAAAAGTCAGTTCCATTTACTTGTAGAAGACCTCTCCATAGCATTGTAACAATAGTAAAGATTACTCCTACATTATAAACAACAAACCATGCACAAAAGCTCTTTGTTTCTTGTACATGAAACACTTTACATAAAGCTAAAGCAATTAAAAAGAATACAAAACCGAGCACTAATACATGTGTATGCACTAATTGCAACATTGTGGATCCTTTAATTCCTTGTGCTTTCGAATACTCTCTTGCAAATACACCTGATAATAAACCAATAATTAAGTAAATAACTGCCGCATTATATAATTTCTTCATTCTATTCCTCCTGTTGTAAACTTTCTATATTCGCTGCAATTATTTTAAGCAAAGTTTATGAACGGAGTATGAACAAAATATTACATTCAATTTTTGAAAATAAAAAAGCCATTCCACAAATAATAATTGTAGAATGGCTTTTCAATTTATTTTAAATCTTCTATTGAGAAAGCACCTGGCAGTAACTGCTCAACAGTCACTTCTTTTTCATCACCTTTTACATTCGTTAATAATACAGGCATTTTCGGATCACAGAATTCAGCAATTACTTGTCTACACGCACCACATGGTGAAATCGGTCCATCAGTTTCTCCTGTAATAACTAAGTAACTAAAATCGCGCTCACCTTCTGATACTGCTTTAAATATTGCTGTTCTTTCTGCACAGTTACATAAACCGTAAGAAGCATTTTCTATATTACAACCAGTATAGATTTTCCCTTCTTTCGTAACTAACGCTGCGCCAACAGGAAATTTAGAATACGGAATATACGCTTTCGATAACATCTTGTTTGCTTCTTCAATATATTTTTTCTTACCCATATTATTTCCCCCTCAAAGTAAACGAAATGATGATTAGTCAGTAATAACTGTATGAACTAATTTAGGAGCCACTGCTGTTTCAGCGATAGAGATGTTCTCATAAATTTTTGCTTTTACATCTTCTACATTTTCACGATTTGCGTAGATTGTTACGAATGGCTCGCCTTCTTTTACTGCATCGCCAACTTTTTTACGTAACATTAATCCTACTGCTAAATCGATTTCATCTTCCTTCGTTGCACGACCTGCACCAAGTAACATAGCTGCAATACCAATCTCATCTGCAACAATGTTAGAAATAACACCTGAAGTTTTTGCAGGTACATCAATTACATACTTAGCTTGTGGCATTTTTTCTGGATTGTCTACAATTGAGCTATCTCCGCCTTGATTGCTTAAGAACTCTTTAAATTTCTCAGTTGCTTTTCCGTTTTTCATCACTTCAATTAGCATTTCACGAGCTTCTTCTAACGTATTTGCTTTTTTCGCAAGTACGACCATTTGGCTACCTAATACAAGTACTAATTCTGTTAAATCTTCTGGACCTTCACCTTTTAACGTATCAATCGCTTCTTTTACTTCTAGAGCGTTACCAATCGCAAAACCAAGCGGTTGTGACATGTCCGAAATAACAGCCATAGTTTGACGTCCTACATTATTTCCGATACGTACCATTGCATGTGCTAATTCTTTTGCATCTTCTTCTGTTTTCATAAATGCACCAGCACCTGTTTTTACATCAAGTACGATTGCGTCAGCACCTGCTGCAATTTTTTTACTCATAATTGAACTTGCAATGAGAGGAATTGAGTTAACCGTTCCTGTTACATCGCGTAATGCATAAATCTTTTTATCTGCAGGTGTTAAGTTTCCTGTTTGTCCAATAACAGCTACTTTGTCACGGTTTACAATATCAATGAACTGCTCTTTCGTAATTTCAACGTGGAATCCTTCTACCGCTTCTAATTTATCAATTGTTCCGCCTGTATGTCCTAAACCACGACCAGACATTTTTGCTACTGGTACATCTAAAGCAGCTACTAATGGTCCTAATACTAATGTTGTCGTATCACCAACACCGCCAGTTGAATGTTTATCTACTTTAATTCCTTCAATTGCTGATAAGTCGATCGTTTCACCAGACTCAACCATCGCCATCGTTAAATCTGCACGTTCGCGATCTGTCATATCTTTAAAGAAGATTGCCATTGCAAGCGCACTCACTTGATAATCAGGAATACTTCCGTCTGTATATCCATTAATAAAGAATTTGATTTCTTCAGTCGTTAATTCTTTGCCGTCACGTTTTTTTGCAATAATATCTACCATTCTCATTACAATCACCATTCCTTTTTATATGATACGAATCTATTAAAATAATAAGCCAACGATTGTTGCTGATAAGAAACTTACTAATGTTGCACCGAATAGTAATTTCAAACCAAATCTTGCGACTACATTCCCTTGCTTTTCATTTAAGCTCTTAACCGCCCCTGCAATAATCCCAATTGAAGAGAAGTTTGCAAATGAAACTAAGAATACAGATATAATCGCTGTCGTTCTATCTGAGAAATTAAAGTTTCCTTGTGCTAAATCTGTCATAGCGACAAATTCATTCGATACTAATTTTGTTGCCATAATATTTCCGGCATTAACTGCTTCATGCCAAGGTACACCCATAATAAATGCAAATGGTGCAAATGCATAACCAAGAATTTCTTGGAATGAAATACCGATTACACCTTTAAATACTGCATTAATGAATGCGATAAGAGCAACGAAACCGACTAACATAGCTGCTACTGTAATCGCAACTTTAAATCCATCAATAATGTATTCCCCTAATACTTCAAAGAAAGTCTTTTTCTCTTCTTCTTGTACTTCTAACATATCTTCTTCCTCAGTAACTTCATACGGGTTAATGATAGAAGCAATGATGAAGCCACCGAATAAGTTAAGCACTAAAGCGGTTACAACATATTGCGGTTTTAATAACACCATATATGATCCGACGATAGACATTGAAACGGTAGACATTGCAGATGCACATAATGTATACATTCTTTTCTCTGGCAATAACCCTAATTGTTTCTTAACTGAAATAAACACTTCAGATTGTCCTAAAATCGCAGAAGCAACTGCATTATATGATTCTAGTTTCCCCATTCCATTTACTTTACTTAATGCTAGACCGATAGATTTCACAATAATAGGTAATACTTTAATGTGTTGCAAAATACCTATTAAAGCTGATATAAATATGATTGGCATTAATACACTTAAAAAGAACGAAAACTCTTTTTGATTTACTAATCCACCAAATACGAAATTCACACCATCAGCGGCATATTTTAATAACTCTCCAAAACCATCTGCTATTCCGCTAATTAATATATTCCCTACACTTGTATTTAATAATAAAAACCCCAAAATAAATTGTAATATAACCATCGTTATGATTGGGCGATATTTGACTTTCTTTCTATTATTACTAGCAAGCCAAGCGATACCTAAAATCAATACGAGGCCAAAAATACCAATTAAGTATTTCATAAGCCGTCTCCTCCCATTCGTATCCGCTTACATTTTTTTCAATTATTAAAGCAATAGATACACTTTACTTTGTGTATCTATTGCTCTTCACTTCATTAATGATTAGTAGTTATCTGTAGCACCTTTTGCATCATTTAATACGATTGCAACACTAGCACTTGCTCCAACGCGAGAAGCTCCAGCAGCTACCATTTTGTCTGCATCTTCACGTGTACGAACACCGCCAGATGCTTTTACACCAACGTTTGGTCCTACTGTTTTACGCATTAATGCGATATCTTCAGCAGTTGCTCCGCCAGTTGAGAATCCAGTTGAAGTTTTTACGAAGTCAGCACCAGCTTTTACTGATAATTCACAAGCGCGTACTTTCTCTTCATCTGTTAATAGGCAAGTTTCAATGATTACTTTTACAAGAGCTTTTCCTTTTGCTGCTTGTACTACTTCATAAATGTCTTTTTCAACAAGTTCGTTGTCACCATCTTTTAAAGCGCCTACGTTGATTACCATATCAACTTCAGTTGCACCTTTTGCAATAGCATCTTTTGTTTCAAATGCTTTTGTTTCAGTCGTGCTTGCTCCTAATGGGAAACCGATTACAGTACAAACGTCTACATCATGTCCAGCTAGTTCATCAGCCGCTAATTTTACCCATGTTGGGTTAATACAAACAGAAGCGAATTTATATTCCTTTGCTTCTTCGATTACTTTCATAACATCTTCTTTAGTAGTATTAGCTTTTAAAATTGTATGGTCAATTAACTTTGCAATGTTCATTATCTTCACTCCTCATATCTTTTAACAACTTCATTCTAACTCTTAGTTGAACAAATGTAAATACACTTTTGAAATTTTGTTCATTCTTTTTTAAAAGGAATTTTCTTGTAGTAAATAAAGCGCATTCTAACAAAGAACATTTCAAATATATAATCAAAATTTTTATGTTAACAATGGTAGTATGTATCTCCATATCCATAATTATTTTTTAAAAGGCAATTTGTGTTCAAAAAAAACTCCTATCATTCATACATAACAAAATAAAAGGCGTTCTCAAAATTAACATCTTGAGAACGCCTTTTATTTCTAATCTTTTTGATAATGTAACAATTCTTTTGCTGTATGCTGATCGATAATTAATACATTTGCATACCCGCCACGTAACGCACCATCAATTGCTTTGATTTTTCTATTACCACCTGCAACTAAAATAGAGCGTTTCTTTAATTTCAGTTCTTCTAACTCAATTCCAATGGTCCGCTTATTAATTTCTTCACTACTAATATTTCCGTCCCCATCAAAGAATCGTGAACAAATGTCACCGACCGATTGTTTTTTGAGTAAACTCGTTTCATCCTTATCGAAATAACCTAATCGGAATAATAGCGCTTCGTCTCGCACTGTTCCTACAGTGAAAATTGCAATATTCGCTTGTTTCCCCATTTCGATAATGTGATGAATATGTCGATCCTGCTCTACTAATTCTTTTGTCACTGCATTATCAAATATAACTGGAAGGGGGAGATTTCTTGGCGTCGTTTGAAAAGCATCTGCAAATAAAGCGATTGTTTCATTCGCATATGTATTTACACTCGAATGACTAATACCACCTTTTAACTGAACAACCTCTACCCCTTTTACATGTTGCGGTACGATTTTTCTAGCGATTTCATACATCGTCATTCCCCAGCTTACACCAACAATATCACCGTTTTTAACCGTCTTTTCCATATACTCAGCTGCATATTTGCTAATATACTCTGTAATCGTTGCATATTCCGGAACTGGAGAAAATACAACATGTGCCTCTAATAAGTTATACTTTTCTTTCAGTAAATTCCCGACGTTATCTAAATCCGCAAATGGATCAGCGATGCTAATTTGAACAAACCCTTTTTCTTTCGCGTACTTTAACAATCTAGAAATTGTTGGTCTTGAAATATTTAATTTGTTAGCAATTTCTTGCTGACTATAATCTGATTGATAATATAATCTTGCAACTTCAACGCTTAATTGTTGTTTATCTTTTTCCATAGTAACTCATTACAAATCCCTTCCTGTATTTCCCTTTCGTTACAAGCATTATACAGCTTTATGCAAAAAAATTCGACTACCGAATTTTATCTATCTGAACTTCTACTACACTTAATATATAATGAAAACTTATTGTGTAGATTTACAAACTCAATATAGATACGCTTGAAACATGTAAATCAATTAACATTTAATTCACATTTTTTCTGTAGTAACGATAACAAAGCCGTTCAATAAGAAACATGAAACATCATCTAAAAACTATTCAAATACCCCTTATAAACAGAAGTTACTATTTATAAGGGGTATTTACTCAATTTAATTTTATAAAAATTGGATGGAAATAATGCAAGTTCTCACTTATTTAGAATAAGTGAAAAGATGATGTTTTATTTGTTCAATAAAATAATGATGGTGTATATTATCGTTAGATACTCGACTTGCCATAATAGCCCCCTCCATTGAAGAGGCAAGAAAGGAAGCGAGTGATATAACCTCTATATCTTCTTTAAATTCTTGTTTCTCTATTCCTTCTTTTATGAGAGAAGCCATTAACATTACTGTATCATCATAACCTTTTGCTGCTGCTTTTTGTAATTCTGGAAATACTCCAGTACTTTCAATGGCACTATTAAGTAATGGACAGCCTCCAGCAATAGGAGGATTATTAGCTGCATCTTGATATACAAGGAAAATTGCAAGGATTTTATCAATTGCTGTCTTTTTATTTTCCATTGCTTTATGAAAATGACTCCACATAATCTCACCACTTTTGTCGTAGGCAGCAAGGACAATTTCTTCTTTACTTTTGAATCTACGATAAATAGATCCTTTAGGTAGTTCAGTAGCTGTCATTATATCCTGGATGGATGTGCGAGTTATCCCATTAGTATTAAATAAATATAAAGATGTTTCAATAATTTTTTCTTTAACCTTATCAACTTTAGTCATGCTTTGTAATCCTCCTAATGAAAACGATCCTAATATTCTAGGTAATGTTTACCCTCTATTTTCTTAATTTTTTTGTAAGTATAAATAAGTTTGGAACAGAAATATCTTATCAATCCCTATCTTATGGAAACCTCAAAGAATACGGTTTGAAAAGAAGTTAATCAAATTGTATTACCTACATAAATTAAGTGAATCTTCTGTCAAAACGACATGACCAATTGTTTAGTTCAGTCATATTATACAACTAATTTTATCTAAAATCGTAGAGGTGTAAAAATATATAGTTAATTTTAATGTATAGACATATGATTATTATATATAATTTTTATTAATATGTTTAGCTAAAGTGTTTGAACTACTCCCACTTTCACTTCATTCTATAAAAGATTAACCATTAATGATTACTGGAATTAAATTGTAACAAAGCAACTGAAATATAAATATATTTGCTTTTTTCCATTTTGATTTTGTTAATACTTTATAAAAAGGGTTTAAAAAACTAGAAACTTGTAGTATCATTAGATTTCGATTCAGACCGAACCGTCCGGTTTAGAATCTTATATAAATATATTTAGAAGGAGAGCGTTATGCAGAAAGAAAAATCAAAAATTATAGGTAATTTAATTATGGGGGCAATACAGTGAACTTTATAAAAATGAATAAAAAAGAAATCATTATGCTAATAATCTTTACACTGTTTGTACCATTTCAAATTGGCTTGTACATACTATTTGGCATATCACTTTTAGCTAATGTCAATTTAGTTGAATCAGAATTTGTTCTTAGTGCCATCGGTTTTACTGTACCTGCTATTGTAGGAATCATTTGCTTTAGGAAAGAAATTATTGAAAGTTTTACTTATTTTAAAGAGAAGACAATTTTGAAAATAGTAAGTATTCCTATGGTAGTTTTATTTACGTTAATTGTGGAACAGTGTGTTATGTATTTTCTAGCAACTGGTCAACCAGAGAACCAAGAGCAGCTCCTTGAAACGGGTGCAGAGGTACCGCTTGTATTTACATTGCTTGTATTTGGTATTCTGGGTCCAATACTTGAAGAAATTGTGTTTCGCCACATATTAATAAATCGTTTTTCTTACCATATTGGTACTGCTATTGCATCTATCATTTCGATTATGATTTTTACACTTCTTCATACGAACCAACTTTCAGATATTGCTATTTATTTACCTGGATCGTTGATACTTACTGCGGCTTATCTTATTTCTAAAAGATCCATTGCATATGTTATAGCGATACATATGTTAAACAATTGCCTTGCTTTCATTCTGTAAGAAACTAGACTTGTTTCTGATGCCAAAAATATTCTATGTTTCTATCAAGCATTTTTGGCACCAGAACTACTTTTTCTATGACATAAGAAAGCTAATCAAAAATTATAAAATATTAGGAGAGTGTCAGTCATGATTGTAACAACAACTTCTGGAATTCAAGGTAAAGAGATTATTGAGTATATTGATATTGTAAATGGTGAAGCTATTATGGGTGCAAATATTGTCCGCGATGTATTCGCTTCCGTTCGTGATGTTGTCGGTGGCCGTGTTGGTGCTTACGAAAGTAAACTAAAAGACGCTCGTGATATTGCAATGGGCGAAATGAAAGAACTTGCAAAAGAAAAAGGTGCGAACGCTATCGTTGGTATTGACGTAGATTACGAAGTTGTTCGTGATGGAATGTTAATGGTTGCTGTCAGTGGTACAGCTGTACGTATATAAGTAAATAAAAAAACGGTTCCTCTTGGAATTTATACTTTGAGGGGAAATCCTGATTCTGTTGCAGATTTTAAAGAATAAAACGAGAAATAATCAACTTTTTTATTTCTCGTTTTATCTACATATTTATTTTTGGAAAAACAATCTAACTCCAAATACTAATAATACGGCGCCTGTAATACCCTCTATTGTACGGTTCACTCTTTCTTTTCTTAAAAAAGTTCTTAATTGACGTATGAGTGAGATGTAAAGTAAATACCATATTGCTGTCAAAGTCGTAAATGTGACTCCTAATAAAAGAAATTGGAGGAAATGATTTTGATTACTCACAATAAATTGGGGTAAAAAACTAAGGAAAAATACAGCGGTTTTTGGATTTAAAATTGCCGTAGTAAATCCTTGTCTAAAGCTTTTAATTGCCCCAATATCCTTAGAGTCCATTTCTGCTGAACCTGACATATCTTCTTTTTTATGTAAGGCACTTTTAATTGACTTTACAGCTAAATAAATTAAATAAACAGCCCCAGCATATTTTATAAATGTAAATAACATAGCAAATTTCATTAAGATAGCAGAAAGTCCTAACGTAGCCATTATTGTATGAATCATCATTCCAGATATCGTTCCTAAAACAGTCTTTATCCCGCCATTTTTACCATGCGAGATAGTATTTTTTGTAACTAGTGCAAAACCAGGACCAGGCATGATTATGATTAACATTGCTGTAAGGATAAATAATAGATAATTTTCCATGTTGTAGTATTTCCTCTCCAATTTTTAGTTTTGCTTACAGTATAGCTTTTTTCATTAAAACATTACATATAAAAGACTTGATCAGAAATTTATTTAGGTTATTCGTATCAATTTGATTAACTATTACCCAATAGCCACATTGATAAAACACATGACAAACTTATATATAATTGCAAGCTCAACTCTCACAAAAAACAGGATGAAAAATAAACAGCAGAACTAGTCCACTGTTTACTTTGCCACACCTTCATGTAATTTTTCTGTATAATCCTTTACATCTTTCCAGCTATCTTTCGCTGTATGTAAATCTTCTTTTATAAACGTAAACTCTTCCGGACTAATTCCTTTTACGTTTTGTAATAAATTATTATACTTTGCACCTACTGTATACCATTGATTTGATATGTTTTGTAGTGCTGTAATTGCTGCATCAATTGTTTCTGTCATGTTTGTTGTTTTATTTTTTACATCAGTCAAAATTACGACTTCTGCTTGTGCTCCTGAAATTCTATCTTTTAAATTGGCGATTTCTCTTTCTGCATTTGCGATATCTTTTTTCGCAACCGCAATCATCGGCCCGCCAGCAAGACATGTTATTAAAGCTACGCAAAGTACGCCACCAGCAATGACCATATCATTACTCTTTTTAATCGAATCGTTATATGTATTTATTTGTTGCTCTAGAGCTGGAATACCAGCATTCGTACTTGCCAATATCGCTGTTAACTGATTTGTATCCTCTTTGAAACTATTTGTATCTTTCGCCATTCTATCGCGAAAAGCTTTCAAATTTCCTAATAATCCATCTACCTCATTTTGATTCTTTACAATATCCGCATACAACTTTTCTAAATCCGCTTTTAATTTTCCACTATCCTTTTGATCAATCGCTATTAACATGTCATTATAATACGATTGAAAAGTATTATTGTAATTTATAATATTTTGATCTGTTTTCATAATTTGAGGCTTCATATTATTTAACCAATATGCTGCATTAATTTTTGCATCTCTTTGATGCTGAATCATATTCCCTTTAAATTCACTATTAATCGAACTTATTTTACTTAAATCCGTCTCTTGTTGATTTTGAATTAATTTTGCATATGAATCCATTGCAAATATACTTGATGTCGTTTGTGCCATTACATCTTGGAATCCTGCTGGTCCAAGAGAATAGTTTTTCACATTTTCTTGTAGCACCTTTACATTTTGTTCTGCTGCAAAAGGATGTAAAGGAAATGCGTTACTCGTTGCCACCCCAGCAATCATTACCGCTAAAAGACATTTTTTATAAAATCGTTTCTGCATATTTTTCACCTATTCTCTTTATAAGGATATCAAAAGCTCCTGCTCACAACTGAACAGGAGCTTCAAATCATTCATCAACACTTAACGCTCTAACGATTCGTATTCAATTATGCTTTTTTCGTGTCTACTACTTTAATATCTTCAGCATAAATCTTTTCTGCATAGTCTTTAATGTTTTTCCAGCTATCTTTCGCAATGTTTAAATCTTCTTTAATGAAAACAAGATCGTTTGGACTAATTGAATCCACATTTTGAAGTAAAGAATTGTATTTCGATCCCATTGTATACCATTGGTTTGAAATGTTTTGCAACGCTGTAATTGCAGTATCAATCGTATTTGTTAAATACTCAGTTTGTGTTTTAATGTTCGTTAACCCAGCTACTTCTAATTGAGCAGTTGTAATTTGTCCAGTTATTTTTTGAATTTCAGCTTGTGCATTGTCAAGTTCTTTCTTCGCTAATACGATACCAGCTGTACCACCGCCTACAGCTGCTGCACCACCTGCAATTAATGCGACTCCTAGCGGTGTTCCTGCGCCCGTAGCAATAACTACTGCACCACCAATAATTGCAATTGGTCCTAGAGCTGTCGCAACAGATGAACCGATAATAATTGCATTATATTTACTAATTGCCTCATTGTACGTTGTAATTTGATTTTGTAGAAGCGGAATTCCTGCATCTTGACTAGCTAATATAGATGTAATTTGATTTGCATCACCCTTGAAGTTTTGCGTATCCGACGTCATTTTATTTCGGAATTTTTTCAAGTCTTCTACTAACTGATCCACTTGCGCTTTATTTTCATTAATACTACTTGATAACCTAGTTAGGCCTTTCGTAAGAGTCGCTTTATCTTTTGCATCTACCGCAGCAACTAAAGTATCATAATAGTTTTGGAATTTCGTATTGTAGTTAATGATGTTTTGATTCGTTGAAATAAGCTGTGGCTTTAATACATCTAACCATTGCTTCGCATTTCCTCTAGCTGTATCTTGGTGCTGAATCACTTTTCCTTTTAAAGCTGCATCAACAGTCGATACATTTCCAAAGTTAACATTACCTTGTTTAATAATTGTTAAAGCATACAGATCCATTACTAAAGCATTTGAACCTGTTCTTTCCATTGCATCTTTCAAGCCTTCTGGTCCTAATGAATATTCTTCATAGTCATTATAAGCTTTTGCTACCGCATGAACTGGAGCTTGTTTCACTGTACTTTCAGCTGCATACGTATGAGCCGGCATAATATTTCCTGCTGCAAATACTGCCATCAGTGCTGATAGAGCCATTACTTTATATGGTTTTTTTGTCATTTTTTCTTCTCTCCCTATATCGCTAATTATTTTTCTATTTAATGTACTTCAACGTTTGTAACGTAATCTTCAAATTGATTTGTTTGCTTATTCATTTCATCACTTACTTTTTTAATTTGATTAAAATGTTTTTGAAGTAAACTACTGTCTGTATACGTGCCTTCTTCAACATTTGTTTGAATTTGGATCATATTATTATTTAAAACTTTCCAATCCGTTAATAACGTTTCTAAAGTTGTAATTTGACGATCAATTAATTCTGTAAAGCTATTTACTTGATCTTCAACGAATGTAATTTGAGTCGCTTCTGCTTCAGTTTGTGATAACTTTTGAATAAGTGGCAATAACTCTTTTTGCTTTTGTTGAATGCGAAGAGCTGCTTCCCTCGTTTGACTATCTGCAGCATTTACAATTTCATTACTTAAAGTACCGATAGAAACAAAATCGATTGTTTTCGTTTGTGCAGTTTGATTTGTGATTGTAAATACTTGTTTACCGATATTAATAGAACCTTTAATGATTTCTTGAGGTCTATTCAAAATAGTAGTTAGTTCAGCTTGAATTTCCCCTTGAATTCTTTTAATATCTTCTCTTAATTTCACAATATCTCCACTTGATCCTTGCAGTGTTTTTATTGCTTCATCGGCTTTAATTGATAAGTTGTTACTATCTTTGTCTAATACTGTTTTAAATCGATTTAACTCTAATAAATCTTGCTCCATACTCTCTTGGATGCTCTGTACTTGCAATTGTAATTTTCCATATGCACTCATAAAATCTGTTTTTGCTTGCTGATCTTCATTTACATTTCCTGCTAGTTCATAGAGCTTACTATAATAACTATTGAATCTAGTGCTGTATCTCATCATCTCTTGATTTAAGTCAATTAGCTTCGGATTATATTCATCAATCCACTCTCGTACATTCGCCTTTGCAAACTTTTGATGATTCGTTAAGCTACTCATCGCATTTACCTTAATGTCTGGCTGTTGCAAAATAATTAATCCGTATGCTTGAATAAGCGGTGATTGTGATCCTAACATTCTAATTGAATTGGATAATGTATTTGGAGCAATTACATTTTGCGCATATACTGTTTTCACTTCCGTTTGCCCCTCCTTAGCGTAAGCGCTTACAGGAATGAAGCAACTCGTAGATACCGCTGTAACCAATAACCCTGTAATTAAAGTCTTTTTCACTTTAACTCCTCCTATGTATTAGCAACTATTACTATCGCATTTTATTATTCTATTTTCTTGCCCATAATTTGAGATGGTTAAAATAGAGAACGTTCTCAACGTGATCTATGTATGAACCACCTCTCTCGTATTGCTACAGTACTTACTTATCGTCACAAAACATTTTATTATTTTTCATATGTGTTTAGTATGAATAATATTGTATAAATTTTCTATTTCATCGAAATTCCCACATTCACACAGTGAATATATTACATAAAAATATTATTCATTTTAAACTAAACAACATACGTAAATATGAAATTTCATTTTGTTTTCATATAAGTTTTGTACTGTAAGGTCATTTAAACACAGCTGTTTATATATCGTAAAGAAGTATTTTCATTCCCTTTATTTTCAAGCTTTCATGTCCTTATTTCAAAATATAATCCGATTCACTTTATCGATTGAAATATCTATATATCACAACAGAAAACACTACTTTCAAATAACTAATGAAGTTATATTAGTATAGTTTTTAACCCCGTATGCAATTATGCATAGCATATACACAAAAAGGATAGCTTCATTTTCGCGAAGCTATCCTTAAAAAATTTTCTTATTTTTTCAAATGATATGGAACTGTCGTAATAACAACATTTCTTTTATAAAGTAAATACGCACGTATAAGTAAACTGGATTGATTATGAAGAATGTTATGCCAACCTTTTTTCGGAATGAACTGTGGTATAACGACCGTAACACGGTAATTCGATTCACTTGCCTTATATTGCACTGTATCGATAAACTTCGTTAGCGGCTGAATAATACTTCTATAATGAGAATGTAATGTAACAAGCCTTACTTCAGGTTGCCACTTCTTCCATTTCTCCTCAAATTTCTTTTCCTCTTCTCTGTCAAAAGCAACATATACTGCGATAACTTGATCTGCCGAAAGCGATTTCGCATAGTTCAATGAATTTTCTACTACATGCGTCATACCTGCTACAGGAACGACAATTACATTCCCCTCAATTGGAATAAGAGGCTCGCAAGTTTTTAAACTTAATTGATCACCCACTGCATCATAATGCTTCTTAATTCGATGGAATAAGAAGATAATAACTGGTAAGAAAATAAGAATCGACCAAACTTGTGCAAATTTAGTTAAAAAGAACATGCTCATTACGATAAAACTAATAACTGCACCAATTAAATTAACCGTTAATCTTAAAGCCCATCCTTCAGGCTTTTCGCGAAGCCATTTTAATACCATCCCTGTTTGAGAAAGTGTAAATGGAATAAATACACCTACTGCATATAGTGGAATTAAATGTTCTGTTTGTCCTTGGAAAGCTACAATTAAAATAATTGAAGCAACTCCAAGTATAATAATACCGTTTGAGTAACCTAGGCGGTCTCCTCTAATCGTAAACATTCTCGGTATGAATTTATCTTTTGCAAGGTTAACCGCTAATAAAGGAAATGCAGAATAACCTGTATTAGCAGCAAGAATTAATATTAATGCTGTTGTACCTTGTATGAAATAGTACATGAAATTACGTCCAAATGTTTGTTCAGCAATTTGAGAAACAACTGTTACTTCTTTACTCGGAGTCACTCCGTAATAATAAGCTAAAAATACAATTCCTGAAAATAACACAGCAAGTAATGCACCCATTGCAAGCAATGTTTTTGCAGCATTGTTTGGTGCAGGATCTTTAAAGTTCGGAATTGCATTTGAAATTGCTTCAACACCTGTTAAAGCAGAACTACCTGATGCAAATGCTCTTAGTAATAAAAATAAACTAATCCCTGCAACTGGTGTACCAATTGGCGCATGTAAAGTGGGTGAAACATGACCAGTTAAAATATTATATATGCCCACACCAATTAATATAAATAGTGCTAAAACGAATAAATAAACAGGATATGCTAAAACGGAAGCTGATTCCGTTACTCCCCTTAAATTTAATATCGTAATTAATATAACAAATATAACCGCAATAATTACGTTGTGTGCATGTAAGCTAGGAAACGCAGACGTAATTGCATCTGTACCAGCGGACACACTTACCGCAACAGTTAAAATATAGTCAACTAATAAAGATCCTCCAGCAATTAAGCCTGGATTCATCCCTAAATTTTCTTTTGATACAACATACGCTCCCCCGCCATGCGGATAAGCAAAAATAATTTGACGATAAGATAAAATAAGGGCTGTCAATAATACTAATACCCCAACAGCGATCGGAATGGAATACCAATAAGCGATCGCTCCAACACCTGCTAAAGCAATTAAAATTTGCTCTGGACCGTAAGCAACTGATGACAATGCGTCAGAAGATAAAATAGCTAAAGCTTTCGTTTTATTAAGCTTTTGTTCTCCAAGCTCCGTTGATTTTAACGGTCTTCCAATTAAAAATCTTTTAATAGATGAAACCAATGCTGTCCACTCTCCAATAATTTTGTACGAACTTTTCTGCTTGTTGCAGCCAGTAAACTATTTACTCAGAAAACAAAAAATGTCTACAAGCCATAGCGAAATAGACTTGTAGACATTATTTTTTTTGTCGCACAAGCTCCACCTTCCTTCTCAATATAACGCTTACGAGGTTAGCTGTCGGATTCGGGCCTATGAGTAGCCCTACCTTTTTTAAGGATTCACCCCATCGGATTATGTACTAATCCGTAAAAACGGGTCCCCCGTACCATGCGGTTTCAGCGATTTAGAAAATTGAAACTGTGGATTATAATACTCCTTTATTTTCAAAAAGTAAACAAAAATTTTTAATAAGAAAAAAATTAAAATGATTGTGCATAATCCACTGAGAAATATCCATAATGAATACTAAAAAATCCGCAAAGGAGACCCCTATGTCTAAAGAAAAGAAGCCTATTTTTTCCGATTCATATTTAGATGCAGTAGCAAATGAAATTAATCAGTTATATGGTAAACGTGAACAGGAAATAAATTTGACAGATAGAACGAAAAGAAATAAATAATTTGTCATACAAAAAAATAAAAAAGATAGCAATACACTTATATATTGCTATCTTTTTTATTTTTTCATACATCTAATTCTATTACAGATCTGTTAAAGGTCATCTCTTCATACACCTTTAAATTTTGATATATAGTGCCTAATAATGGTGCCGCTATAGAAAATTGCTCTGCTACATCCAGTAAATATCCTTGCAAGTGCTTCCCTTCAATAAACGAACCCTTCTCCATATCACGTTGCATCGATGACTTCATATCATACGAAATTTTATCAATTGTTTTCATATGTTCCTGGGCAATATTAACCTTTATTGGAGCTCCTAATACTTTCATAATTTGTACAGATTCCTCAAATACATTACGGATAAAATCACGGCCGCCTTCACTTTCACGAATTGGTCCAATTGGTGCACGCATTAACGTTGTCACACCGGACATTACAGTAATAAATAAATATTTATGCCACATATCTTGCGTAATATTTTCACTTAAAACAAAACTAGATTTCGTACCTGCAAATGCTTTAGAAATATGCTTTACTCTCTCTGAATTTTGAGACTTAATTTCTCCAAACACAAGTCTGTTGGCAGCGCTAGTTTGTACAATTTCTCCTTGATCGTTTAACGTCGTCTCGATAAAGCATAAACCGCCAAGTACTTTTTCTTCGCCGAATTCTTTTTGTAATAGTGATAAATGAGCGATACCATTTAACAATGGAATGATTACAGTACCTTCGCCAACAAACGGCTTCAAATCTTGAATTGCCTCGTTTAAGTGATACGCTTTTGTTGAAAATAAAATGACATCAAATGGAGAAGTTCTCTCTTCCTTCGTTATTAATTTCGGTTGAAAGGAAAAATCCCCGTTAACACTTCGGATTACAAGTCCTCTTTCCTCTAATTGTTTTTTCCGTTTACTACGAACAAGAAATGTAACATCTTCTCCCTTTTCGACTAATCTGCCACCAAAAAATCCTCCGACTCCACCAGCGCCTAATACTAAAATCCGCATACAGCATCCCCCTTTTCAAAATACAATTTTATAACTTTTAGTATACATAACATTATACATGTCCTCTGCTAAATAAGCTGAATTTTCACTCTCAATCGAGTATAAAACAGTGGTTATTTTCAAATAAATTTGGGCATGTTGTTTCTATAGCATATATGGAAAGGAAACAATGTAGATGGAGGCAATACAAGCAATTGAGGAAAAAGATGTAGCAACAGCTATATTTCAATTTATATTCCCGTTTTCGTTTAAAGCTGGATATGAACAAAATATGTTCCCTTTCTTACAAAAAAACGATTTCCGTCCTTTTCGGCTTGATCATCTCTATGATGAAAATACATATTATGGGGAGTTTAAAGTTTCACATCAAAATATGGAAGCATACTATCTTTCATTTACAAATAAAATTCTCTTTCCTCACTCAGAGCATCAAAAGGGCTTGCAACGTTATTCAAAGGACCTTAACTTAACTGGATATTTAACAACAAACCTTATTTCAATCCCATTCAAGATACACTCTATTGATGTAACACTTTGTCCTTATGAACTTGGCTTCTTAACAATTCGAACAGAAGTAAACACTGCTCCAAACATGACTTTATCTGAAGCAATCGAATTCGCTGCTCGCTTCCGTGTACTTGAAACTAAAAATGATACAAATGAGACTATTTGTATTGAATGTAACGGAAAAAAGTATTCCCAAGTTGAAAAATTCATTTTTGGTTATTTATTTCATGGCGTAACTGATTTCTTTGAAAAGAAGAGATTAAGAAGTTCATACTTTCAAACCTTCCCTTTCTTCGAAGACCAAAGAATGTACGTCCAAACTTTATTGTCACTAAAAGAAGGTATGGAACTTAATGAAGTGGATGTTTATCGTACTTCTAGTCTTTCCGGATTAACAAGTGATGGTAAGCCATATGTGAGTGCAAATAACCTTCCTTACATTCATGACTATTTAAAAAAACACGCTTACCAGAGATGGGCTCCAAATCGTTATTTCATAATGGAAGAACATATTTTTACATGTGTAACAAATGAAGGAGAACGCGAAATCGCTAAACTTGCTAGTCAAATGTACGGGGAATTTTATTACGCTTTATTATTAAACCTATTCCATAAAATTGTTTTATTAAAAATGGCAAACGCCTATGCTGAGCTAAACATTGAACAAGATACTAATGAAATAGAGAAATTAATTTATTCGATCAATTCGTTCACTGCTAATTATTTTTCTTTAGAATTAGTATCCCAATCACAAAGTGAAGATATTTTCTTCCGCTTAAGAAAACTTTTTAATATTGAGGTTCTATACTCGAACGCGAAACAAAATCTTGATAGTTTGTTTAAATATCAAGAAAATGTCGCCTCTAAAAAAGATAGCCTCTTATTATTAATTTTAACGCTCTACTCTGTAGTGGGCCAAATGTTAGGGTTTACTATGATTGACCTTTTAAGAAACACCGATTCAAACAAAATATCGTCACCTCTTGAATTTTTCGCTCTATTAATTGCGATTAGCGGCATTGTCATTTCACTTATTTTAGGAGCCCAAAGTTTATACCAATGGGGTTTACAGCATAAACGAAGAAAAGCTTGGGTAAAACAAACTGTACTTTCTGCCGTTAAAGAGAAAGAAGATAAAAATTAAAGAAGGTTATTTTCAAATTCTTGGTGCGCTACAGTAAGTGAAATTTTTATCAGCGATTTTCCGATTATATCGGCGCAACTCGAAATATATCAGCGATTTTTAAGATATATCGACTTACCGACAAAAACCGACAAATGACAGAACCGTATAATAAAAAAAGGGTGCTCCAAAATTAAACTTGGAGTACCCCTTTTACTATAAGAATTCAGTTTACTTCCCTGCTTCGATTTGCTCTAATGCAGCAGCTACTTGCTCTTCCGTTAATTCATGTTGTATTACGTAGCGGTTACGTGGACTTACACGACATTCATGAGAACATGCACGTAAATATTTCGCTTCGTTTTCTTCAGAACATAAAATTTTCTTATTACATTCTGGATTTGAACAGTTTACATAGCGCTCACAAGGTTCACCTGTAAAGTGGTCTTTACCAACGATAACATGTTCTTTTTGGTTTACTGGTACAGCGATACGCTCATCGAACACGTAACATTGTCCATCCCAAAGCTCACCTTGTACTTCTGGGTCTTTTCCGTACGTTACAATTCCGCCGTGAAGCTGACTTACATCTTCATAGCCTTCACGAACTAACCAACCAGAAAACTTCTCACAACGAATTCCGCCTGTACAATAAGTTAAAATCTTTTTACCTTCAAGTACTTCTTTGTTTTCACGAATCCAATCTGGTAATTCACGGAAGGATTCGATATCAGGTTTAATCGCACCTTTGAAGTGGCCTAAATCAAATTCATAATCATTTCGTGCATCAATGATAACTGTATCTTCTTGTTTCATTGCTTCATAAAAATCTTTTGGCTCTAAATACTTCCCAGTTATTTCGTGTGGGTTAATGTCATCTTCTAGACGAAGTGTAACTAACTCTGGACGAGGACGCACGTGCATTTTCTTGAATGCATGACCATCAGCTTCATCTATTTTAAATACGATGCCATCGAAACGTGGATCATTGTTCATTGCTTCCATGTATTTCTCTGTTTGTTCTACAGTTCCAGAACAAGTTCCGTTAATACCTTCTTTTGCTACAAGAATTCTTCCTTTTAATTCAAGTGAATTACAAAATGCTAAATGCTCTGCCGCGAATTCTTCTGGGTTTTCAATTGTTGTGTACATGTAATATAGTAATACTCTGTATGGTTTTGTAGTTGCCAATGTATTTCTACCACCTATCTAATTTTTTAAATCATGTATAAGTTAACGTTCATATCAAAACATATATAATAAGAAAATGAATCCCATTTTCTTTTCTTTATACTATTTTCTATCAGTTAACAAAAATAAAAAACAAGATTACACACCAAAACACTATGGTTATGTTGTAATCCCAATATATTATATATCATACAAATGCAATTCCATCAATTAATATGCTGGATTATCGGCTTTATGTTCACATAAATTTCAAAATTGACCCTTTAATTTATTATATTTCCCCACGTCATCACACCATAAACTCCCAATTTATTTTATGTTATCACACCATCCATTGTATAAAGGCATATAATTTGCATTAAGGAAACTTTCGTGTTCAAATGAAATTATCACATAACATATTTAAATGTATTGAAATAATGAGTAAGAATAAATACAATAATTTCATCAAGTTAACATTTTAAAGGGGAAAACTACTATGAATAAAGATATAACAAAAGATGAAAATCTCCCTTCTGAAAGTACAACTGTACAATCAGCTCACTTAGCTTTAAGTGGAGAAACAAAAGGCTGGAAAAGACTGTTACCATTTTTAGGACCCGCTTTTATCGCGTCCGTTGCTTATATTGATCCTGGCAACTTTGCTACAAATATCGCAGCTGGTTCACAATATGGATATTTACTATTATGGGTTATACTCGCTTCTAACTTAATGGCTGTATTAATCCAAACTTTATCAGCTAAATTAGGAATTGCTACAGGAAACAATTTACCCGAAATAGCTCGTGAAAACTTTCCAAAGCCTGTGTCTATCGGCTTATGGATACAAGGTGAACTAGTTATTATGGCTACAGATTTAGCGGAATTTATTGGAGCTGCTTTGGGGCTTTACTTACTATTTGGAATCCCGATGCTACCTGCCGCTTTAATTACTGCAGCCGGATCATTTATTATTCTTGAGTTTCAACGTAGAGGATTTCGTCCACTAGAAGCTATTATTACAGGAATGATTTTCATTGTAGTAATCGCTTTTGGGATTCAAGTTTTTTATGCAAAACCAGAATTAAGTCCCCTTCTTTCAGGACTATTTATTCCAAAATTCCAAGGTGTAGACAGTATATTACTTGCAGCAGGGATTTTAGGTGCAACAGTTATGCCGCATGCAATATACTTGCATTCTGCCTTAACACAACGCCGCGTGGTCGGCACAAATGACGAACAAAAGAAAAAGATTTTTCGTTTCGAATTTATCGATATTATTATTGCAATGGTTATTGCTGGAGCAATTAATGCAAGTATGTTAATTGTAGCAGCTGCACTATTCTTTAAAAACGGCTTGCACGTTGAAGATTTAGATGTTGCTTACACTCAATTTACCAATTTAGTAGGTCCTGTATCAGCTGCATTATTTGGAATTGGACTTTTATCAGCAGGACTATCTAGCTCTTCTGTCGGTACAATGTCGGGTGATATTATTATGCAAGGTTTCATTCGCATGCATATTCCGTTATACTTACGCCGATTTATTACAATGATTCCACCATTAGTTATTATCGCTTTAGGTGTAAATCCAACTTACGCTCTAGTCATGAGCCAAGTCGTCTTATCATTCGGTATTGCATTTGCGCTAGTACCACTTATTATGTTTACAAGTAACAAAAAGATTATGGGTGCACTCGTTAACCACCGTATAACAACATTTATCGCTTGGATAATTGCAGCACTCGTTATCATTTTAAATATCTTCTTACTGTATCAAACATTTGTAGGATAATGAAAAAGGGTATTCCAATTTTAATTTGGAATACCCTTTTTGGATGAAATGATTTTCTTCTAGTTACCACTTATGTATGTCCCTCTTTCCGGCATCATGACACCATTTTCAGTTCGAAAGTAAAGTGGCAATCCTTCCGCAAAAAACATACTTACCTTGGACGGATTTTGCCTTTGATGATGGATATGTAAATGTGGCTCACTTGAACTTCCTGAGTTACCGACTTGAGCAAGAAATTCTCCTTCATTTACACGTTGTCCTTCTCTAACTTTAATGGACCCTTTCTTTAAGTGGGCAAGAATCAAAAATGTCTCTGTTTCATCTATCCGTAAATATATGTAATTCCCTGCCATTGACTGAAAATCATCCAATCCGGGAATTAAATCTTTTTCATCATTATTGATTGATACAACCGTCCCAGAAGCTGGTGCCATTACTTTCGCTCCATATATTCCGTAATCCTCTAACTTACTACTTTTCACTTCAGCAGGTGGAATGAGGATATCATATGCCCACCTTTCATTTGGCTTTATAACATGATAGTTCGTTTCTAACTGATCACCGCCCCAGCCTATTAATGCTCGTTCATTCAAAGGAACACGAACTACTGCTTTAGGACTCATAGATTGTATATCTGCTGGGTAAGCAATTCTACCTATATTAGCAAACCAACCGACAGGCCAAGCTCCAATGATAGAAAACAGAATGATTAAAAATAGCGTTCTATCTATCCGCTTTCTAAAAATGCCTTTCCAAAAAAATATTATTACTAATCCTACCAAGAGGAAAACTGAAATAAAACTAAAAGCCTGAATACTCCACCAAACAAAAACTGATGTAACACCATTAGCTACATAAACTAAGATCCAACTTATAATTAAAAAAGAAACTATAATCACTAATAAAAATTTCTTCCACATGTCGCATCCCTACTCTCATATCCTTTTTCTCAATGATACAAAGTAAAAATTACGACATATAAAAGAAATACTTACGACTTTCTTACTTTTTTATACTGCGGTAATTTCACAGTGAAAACTGTTTCTTTATCGTTACTACGTACAGTTAGATCCCCTTGATGGAGCTCGGCTATACTTTTTGAAATTGCAAGCCCCATTCCTTTCCCACCAGTATAAGAACTACGTGATTTTTCACTACGATAAAATTTCTCAAAAACGTAAGGAAGGTCCTCTTCCGGAATACATTGTCCAAAATTTTTAATTTCTACTTCAACATTCATTGTTTTATTGGAAATTCCAATTACAATTTCCTTTCCATCTTTTCCATACATAATACTATTACCTATTATATTTTCAAATAGTCTCACTATAAGTGCCACATCAACTTCTACATACAGCACTTCATCACTTTTAATATAAAAGCTCATATTAGCATCATCTAATTGTGGTACAAAGCCAATCATGATTTGTTCAATTAATGCTTTCATATCTACTTCATCTTTATGTAATTCAATCTCTCTATAATTTATTTGACAGTATTCTAATAAATCATCTACTTGATGTTTTAATTCATAACTTTTTCGCTTTAATATACTTACATACTGTTCACATTCTTCTCCATTCGAATGGAGTTTATTTCCTAACAGGTCCGCATAACCGATTAAAGATGTTACTGGCGTTCGTAAATCATGAGAAATATTACTAATCATTTCATTTTTCATTTCCTGTGATTTTTTTTCATTCTCGATAGACTCTTTTAAACTTTTGGCCATTCTATTTACATTCGTCGCTAATTCACCAATCTCGTCATTTTTTGAAATAGGTATATGTACTTCAAAATTACCATTACTTATTTCCTTCACGTTCTTATTAATTTCAGACAATCTTTTCATCATTGTTTTTGTCATACATGCAAAGTATGTCGTAGTAAAAATCAAAAAAACTATAAAGTATAAAAATGAATATTTTTCCTCTAACGCATTAACATGACTATATATATTTCCAACTAAAATTTGAAGCACTATTATACTTACAGTCGCTAACAAGATGCTACATATGAAAGCTAAAAAAAATTTCGCCCTAATACCCTGTAAAGATCTAATCTTCAATTTTATATCCGACTCCCCAAACATTTTGTATAAACTTCGGTTCTTTTGGATTCTCTTCAATTTTATTTCTCAATCTTGCAATATGAACCATTACTGTATTATTACTTTCATAGGCTCTTTCGTTCCAAACGCTCTCATATATTTCTTCAATTGTAAACACACGATTCCTTGCGGCTGCCATTAAGTGTAAAATATCATATTCAGTTTTCGTAAGATTCATTGTTTCTCCATATAACATTACAGTTCTCGACACTTCATCTATTTCTAAACCTCTAATATTTATTTTCTTTTCCATTACTTGGACAGCATTTTGGTTGAAATATGTATACCTTCTTAATTGAGCTTTCACTCTTGCGATAAATTCAATTGTACTGAACGGCTTCACAATATAATCATCTGCCCCAGTACTAAATCCAATTACCTTATCGACATCCGATGATTTCGCGCTTAAAAACATAATTGGTAAACTATGTTTCTCTCTAATCCTTCTACACAATTCTATCCCATCCATTTGTGGCATCATAATATCCAAAATAGCAAGTTGAATACTGTTATTATTTATTATTTCTAAAGCCTCTTCTCCGTTATGAGCACTAAAAACTTTAAAACCTTCTTGCATTAGATTCACTTTTATAAATTGAACAATATCTTGATCATCATCTACAATTAAAATTGAATTTTTCTCCATATACAAACCTCTTTTTGAAATATATTCCACAATCAATTTTATCATAAATTAAAACCATACTCCCCTCTTGAATAATCTTTATTTTCAGACTAGATTATATAATAACAACACATTCTAGTTTCAAAAGAAATGGAGTGAAAGCATGTTTCCTATATTGAAAACAGACCGACTCATTTTAAGAGAACTTACCGAAGAAGATGCACCGCGTATACTACAATGCTTTTCTAATACTAATGTACTGCGCTATTATGGCCAAAAACCGTTACAAGATGTTGATCAAGTGAAACAAATCATTCATAATTTTAAGTTGAGTTACAATGCAAGAAGCGGTATAAAATGGGGAATCAAATTAAAAGACACGAAAGAACTCATCGGTACCATTGGTTTTCACGATTGGTCTTCTGAGCATAAACGAGCCAATATAAGTTATGCCTTTTTGCCTGAACACTGGGGAAAAGGATATGCGACTGAAGCTGTTTCTGAGGTTATATCATACGGTTTCCATACGATTCATTTAAAGCGGATTGGAGCAATTGTATTTCTTGAAAATGAAGCTTCCAATAAAGTACTATTAAAATTAGGCTTTGAAAAAGAAGGCGTTCTAAAAAATTATATGTATCAAGATGATGTCCCATATGATACGAATTTTTACGCTTTATTAAAATCGGTTTAATAGAATTCATGTGTAAAAAACCTTACTTTTAAAAAGTAAGGTTTTTTGTATTTATTCATTAGCAATATAAGCATTCTTATAAGTATAAATACCACCAAATTGATGCTTTTCAATTCCTTTTACATAATCCTTTTGTACATACGCTGAGCCAATATGATAAAGCGGCGCTACCGCAGCATCTTCTAATAATACCTGCTCGGCTTCTCGCAACGCTTCCCATCGGTTTTCCGTATCTAGTACAAAATCCGTTTTCGCTTTCTTTATTAATTCATCGTAATGAACATTAGAATAATTCATTTTATTATTCGGATTCCCTGTCGTAAATAACTCTAAATAACTAATTGGGTCTTTATAGTCAGGTCCCCAATTTGCCATAGTTATATCGTAATCACCTGTTTGTTCTAACTGTAATTTTTGCTTAAATGGCTGTTGTTTAATTTGTATCGCGATTCCTTGCAAATTCTTTTCTAAATCACCTTTTATATATTCTGCCATCCGTTTTGCATTATCTTGTTCAAACGTTAAAAACTCGAGGTTTACTTGCTCTACTTCAAGCTCTTTTTTCGCTTCTTTCCAAATCTTTTGCGCATTTTGCAAATCATATGAAGAAAGATCTCCGTTTTCTTTTCTAAAATCTTTACCGGTCACTTCATTTACATGACCAACTGGTACAAGCCCGCTTGCAGGTTTTGCTCCGTTATTAATAAAGTGAGCAACAAAATCATCTTTATTTAACGCTAATGAAATAGATTGACGCACTTTTTTATTTGCTAACGCGGTATTTTTTTCATTAAAACGAAGCATGGCAATTCCAGGATCACTCGACATATGTAATTCCTTATTCCCTCTATACTTGTCTACAATTTGCGAATTAATAGGTACTCGATCCAAATCTCCGGCTTCATATAAATTTACAGCTGTCATTGTATCCTTTACGATATGAAAGTTTATTTCGTCTAATTTCACTTTCTTTTGATCCCAATATGTAGCATTCTTCTTTAATTGAAACTCTTGTTCATGCTTCCATTTTTCTAATACAAATGGACCGTTATATATGAGATTACTAGGTTCCAATGCATAATTGTTTTCTTGTTCTTTCAAAAATGATTCATGCTGTGGTAAGTATATAGGTAGTGCTAACAGCTGTAAAAAATACGGAACCGGCTGTTCGAGTTCAACTTCTAACGTATAATTATTTATTGCTTTAACCCCAAGTGCATCAAGAGGCATTGTTCCCTTATTAATCTCTTTCGCATTTTTCACATAAAAGAGCATGTATGCATATTGAGATGCTGTTTCAGGATTAATTGCACGTTTCCATGCAAATATAAAATCATTTGCTGTTACATTATCCCCATTTGACCATTTTGCATCTTTACGCAAGTCAAATGTATATTTCTTACCATCTTCACTTCTTTTAAACGATCTTGCGACTGCTGGAATAGGCTGATCTTGATCATTTAATACATATAACCCTTCAAATATATTCTGCATAACGTGTGATGATGTACCATCCATTGTTTTAGCAGTGTCCAGAGAAGGAATTTCTTCTGATACTGTTACATTTAACACTTGTTTTTTAACCTCTGTATCACTTTTATTCCCTTTATTATTACAAGCTGTTAACAATAAAGATGTAACAAGTGCCATTACCATTAAATGGCTCTTTTTTCGCTTCATGAGTTGTTCTCCTTCAATATAAAATATTATAAAGCGTAATATATTATAGCAGAAATACTACCAGAAAGATGCGACATTCTTTTGAATATTTATTCGTTCAAGAAAAAAGCTATCCTTTAAAAGGATAGCTTTTTCAACTGCCACATAATTATCTATCTTTGCAAACCTCGTTTATAACGACTTGCTTCAAATATAATACGCTCTTCATCTAACGTTTTACATTCGCCATTCCAAACGACACGTTTTCCGTTAATAATTACATCGCTTATATCTTTTCCACTAGCAGCATACACAAGATGTGATAACACTTCATCTGCTGGTTGTAAATGCGGCTTATTAGATGGATCAATCGTAATAAAATCAGCACATTTTCCAACCTCAAGTGATCCTGTTTGTTTCATCCCGATTACTTCAGCAGCCCCTTTAGTCGCAAGTGTAAGAGCTGTTTCAACTGGTAAAGCTGTTGCATCTTGGTGAATACCTTTTTGTAGTAAAGTCGCTATGCGCATTTCTTCAAACATGTCTAAATTATTGTTAGATGCAACACTATCTGTTGCAATTCCTACTTTTATTCCTGCTTCTAGCATCGCTTTTACATTCGCTATACCAGAACCTAGTTTTAAATTACTATTTGGATTATGAGCTACTCGAACATCATGCTCTGCTAAAAATGCACGCTCATCGTCATTTAATACTACACCGTGTGCAATAACTGTTGGGCGTTTAAACAATCCGCAGCTCGCTGCATATTCTACTGGACGTTTTCCATATTGTGCTTCAATATCACGTACTTCACGCTCTGTTTCAGAAAGGTGGATATGAACCATCGTTTGATTCTCTACTGCAATCCGTGCGCACTCTTCTAACAATTCTGTACTACATGTATATGGACTATGTGGTGCAACCATCGTAGTTAACATGCCACTTTCGTTATAGTAACGCTTCACATATTTCTCAGCTTCTTCAATCGCTTTCTTTTCATCGTCTTTCGTTCCGAAGCTAAATAAAGTCCTTGAAACAGCAGCTCGCATCCCGCTCCTTGATACCGTTTCCATAATTGCGTCTTGATCTACTCCAATTGGATTAAACATGTCAGAGAATGATGTTGTACCACTTTTCACCATCTCAAGTAATCCTAATTCCGTACTAGCGACCGCAATTTGGGGAGTAAATTGACTTTCCAGTGGCCAAATTCTCGTCTCAAGCCATGGCTGTAATAACATATCATCTCCAATACCTCTTAAAAGACTCATTACAACATGTGTATGTGTATTTACAAGCCCTGGTAAAACCCACTTTCCTTTCATGTCAATTACTTCATCTACTTCAAAATCATTAGCGAATTCTCCGCTCTTTACATCTATAATTTGATCATTTTCTACAATGATATATCCATTTTCTATCACTTCGTTTTGTTCATTCATCGTTACAATTGTAGCGTTTACATAAGTTGTTTTCAAAAGTATTTCCCCTTTCAACTCTATGAAGTTCCCTTTAATGAGTTACCACCATTATAGTAACTTATTAAAGATTAAGAGTCAAAAGATAATTTTAATTCTTTCGTTATTTTTCCCTTCAAAATGCTATATTGTTTTTCATTTGTATCTGCAAATGCTTCTTCCCGATTTGATTCCACATCCAAATAATTCGGGTTTTCATTGAATTGAGCCTCTGTAAAATCAAACCTCTGCCCATCTATAAAGTTATAAAAATGCCACACCTCCCCTATTTTTGTCTTTTTGATTTCACCTCCGCATATATCTTGAACGACTAAAGCCGTTACACCACACTGTCCCTTTGCTGGATTTTCAATTGTCCACTTTGAACTCGTTTCAATCGACCACGATTTTATTAGTGCTTCATATATTCTTTTTTCCTTTACATCATCCATTCTAATCTTCCCCTACTATTAATAGTTTTACACATCATATTTCAAAAGAGGCAGTAAACGATCCTTAAAGACAGTTGATGGTGTCTCTCCTATTAACTGTGCTCCCATTTTCAAGTAATATCCTTTTGCATTCGGATCACTATCAATCGTAAAACTTTTTAATCCTAGTTCATTGGCTTTTTCTATTACATACTCCCAAAGTATTTTCCCGTAACCTTTTCCTTTGTAATCAGGATGAATGTACAAGAAATCGAGAGCTTTATCATTACGTAAAAATGAGAAAAAACCAATCTTCGCATTATCGTTTTCTAAAACATATACAAAATTATTTTTTATGTATTCTTCTGTAATTGTTAAATCTTCCTTACAAGCAAGTATGAATTCTTCACTATAATCCCACGTTGCTTTTGATTGTAGTGCGAATTCACTTAATTCATTTGCTTCACTTAATAACGCTTCTCTTATCTTCATGATTCTTTCTCCTCACCTTCGATATGTAAACTACTAAATTGATTCGAAAAGCACTTCAAAAAACCTTTTTTTCATAAATTAGAGGTTATTTTTATAAATCTTTATTATAACCAGTACAATTTTTTTAAAGAAAAAGAACACCATCCCTAAAAGTTGGTGTTCTCTTTTTCTAAAATTTAATCTTCAAACTCACTCATTCGTTTTACTATTTCGTACGATACAAACCTATACAGTTTCTACTACCGCTTCAAGCATTGTTCCATTTTTAGCATAATTCGTATGCCAAGAAAAAGCTTTTTCTAAAATATGAGGAGTTTGTCCACCTCTTGTTTTTGCTTCTTCGTAATAAGCACGTAGTTGATCACGATACATTGGATGTGCGCAATTCTCAATAATAAGTTCCACTCTTTCTCTTGGCGCAAGTCCCCTTAAGTCGGCATACCCCTGTTCAGTAACAATAACATCTACATCATGTTCAGTATGGTCTACATGAGAAACGAAAGGAACAATACTTGAAATGTTACCACCTTTCGCAATCGATTTAGTAACAAAGATAGCTAGGCGTGCATTTCTTGCAAAATCACCAGACCCACCAATTCCATTCATCATTTTTGTACCTAAAACGTGAGTAGAGTTAACATTTCCGTATATATCTAATTCTAATGCAGTATTAATTGAGATTAATCCAAGGCGACGAATGATTTCAGGATGATTGGAAATCTCTTGCGGACGCATCATTAATTTGTCACGATATTTTTCAAAGTTAGAAAATACTTGTTGCATTTTCTCTTCAGAAAGCGTGATAGAACAACAAGAAGCAAAATTGACTTTTCCAGCATCCATAAGATCAAAAACTGCATCTTGTAAAACTTCAGAATACACTTCTAAACCTTCAAATTCTGAATCTAACATTCCATGCAATACTGCGTTAGCAACTGAACCAATTCCTGATTGTAACGGCGCTAAACGATTTGTTAATCGCCCTATTTTAACTTCTTCTCGAAGGAATTCTATTAAATGCTGTGCCATAATGACCGTTTCTTCATCCGGAGGAACAATTGTCGATGGCGAATCCAATTGATTCGTAAACACAATTCCCTTTACTTTTTCAGGATCAATTGGAATACCGATTGTTCCAATTCGGTCATCTGTTTTCACAAGCGGAATTGGAAGCCTCTCCCCTTGTTTACCTGGTTCATATAGATCATGTAGTCCCTCTAATTGCGTGGATTGAGCCATATTCATTTCAATAATAATAGACTTAGCATTTAAGGAAAACGCTAAGGAATTTCCAATTGAAGTGGTTGGAATAATCATTCCGTCCTCTGTAATCGCAACCGCTTCCAAAATAGCGAAATCTATATCCAGAACGTCAGCGCGGAGTAACTCTGCTGTATGAGATAAGTGTTGATCCACAAATAAAAAGTCTCCGTTATTAATTCCTTTTCGCATCGTCGCGTCAGCTTGGAAAGGTAATCTTTTCCCTAAAATTCCTGCCTCAGCAAATAATTTGTCTACATCCGAGCCTAAAGAAGCCCCAGTATAAACATTTACTTTAAAAGATTCATCATTCTTAACTCGGTTTACAAGCGCAAATGGGACTGCTTTTACATCACCTGCTCGTGTAAACCCACTTAAGCCTAAAGTCATTCCACTTTGAATCCAGGAAGCTGCTTCTTCAGGTGTAACTACCCGATCTTTTAGACGTTGATCTCTGATTCTATCTAAATTATTCTCCATATGTAATCCCTCTCTCATTGAATATTCATAATTATTTTACACATTTACACTATCAAAATAGGGATTTTAGTATACAATAACGAAAATTCAGACAGAACAGCAAATCTAGATTCTAAAGCAGAAAAATTTAGAATCCTAGAAGCTTACGGAAATAACTAGCGTATGATTGACTAACTGGTACTCTCTCACCATTATCCATCGAAAGTACAAAAGTAGAATGGGTATCAGGATAAATCGCTTTAATATGATTAACATTTACAATAAACGAACGGTGACATCTAATAAATGAATCTTTAGGAAGCAAGTATTCGAATTCTTGCAGAGAGTATTTATGTGTTCCTGATAACTCTTCTGAATTCACATACGTCTTTTTATCTTTAGCCTCTAAATACATAACCTTTGAAAAAGGAACTGGAATCCAGCCATCTGTTGTTTTTAAAGTAACGACTGACTTTCCATCCGTTAAAGCTGGATAAATTGCCGTTACGCACCCTTCAAGCTTTCCATTGTTTGAAAATGGTACAGCCATTCCATGATAAGGAATACCAAAAACATCCCGATTCATAAACTCAGATGTTTTTTGATTCATCACCATCGCTTTATGAGCAATCGTTCCTTCCTTTATAGGATCCCCAGCGCTAATCTTTAAATCAATTCGTTTACTTGGCCGATAGTAAATATATTCTTTCGTATTCGAAACAGCAATTGAAATTTCATCTGAAAATAATTCACCAACAACATCTAGTAATAAACCTAATGTTCTATCTTCCATTCTATTAACACCTCATTCACTATTATACTACTATTATGAACAGGCATCTGTTTCTTTATAAATAGTTTGATTTTAAATTATTTTTAAAATTAGTTTTATTCACTATTACTTCGTTACTACAAAAAACCTCACTTCAGAAAAGTGAGGTTTTTTGTAGTACAATATTTCTTTATTTTTTTAACGACTCTAGAATAAGATTTATTTTTTATTAAGTAAAGTAAATTTAAGAATTTATTGCCCGTATTTCTGTAAAATAAATAATCCCAAACTACAAACAGTTTGGGATTATCTTTCTCATTTATTATGCGCATCTAACCACGAAATTAAATCTTTAAATACTTCATCCTTATTTACTTCATGAAACATTTCATGTCTACCATTTTCATATAAACGTAGTGTCACGTCTTTCACACCACATTTTTTATAGTTTTCATATACTTCTTTTACACCTTTCCCCATATCGCCAACAGGATCACGATCACCAGAGAATATATGTATTGGAAGATTCTTTGGCGTCTTCTTGTATTCTTCTAGTTTATTTACTTCTAATACACCAGAAAATAATTCTCGGTAAAAACTCGTCGTACAAATGAAACCACATAACGGATCCGCAATATATTTATCAACTTGATTATTATCTGAAGATAACCAATCAAATTTTGTACGATTTGGCTTAAAGTTCGAATTGAAGTTTCCGAAAGATAAAAAGTTTAACATTGGACTTTTCGTTTTTGCCCCGCGCAACTTCATTTCGATTGTTGCTACTTTATGACCAATAACTCCTAAAAGCCCTGGATTTCCACCTGTTCCTGAAATCAGAAATCCATCATATAATTCGCCTCTAAGTTGTACAGCACGTCTTGATAAAAAAGAACCCATACTATGTCCAAGTAAAAACAAAGGACTTGACTGCTCTTCTTTTATCCTTTCTGAAACAAAGATAACATCCGATACAACTTGATTCCACCCTATATTTGGTTCAAAATGACCATAATCTTCTTCTTTTTTTACTGTTTTCCCATGTCCTTTATGATCATGCGCATAAACACCATACCCTGCTTCCAATAAAGCATCCACAAATTCTGTATACACCCCTGCATGCTCTGTCATGCCATGTGCAATTTGAATAATTCCTCTCGGATCTCCTTCTGGTAACCACTTACGCAAATGAATTTCCGATCCATCCAATGCCGTAACGAAACTTTCCTGTACATTCATTTCGTCAGCTCCCAACTCTATTATGTATACCTTTAAGAGAAATGAATATCCATTCACTTTTCTTATTTTATATTATATGTAATTGCTTTCATTATGACAAATGATGTATTTTTCAGACTTGCTTTCAAACTGATCTCTTGACGAACCTAAAATAAAATTATATAGTTACTTACATAAAGTAACTATATAATTTTTAGGAGGTTTCTACTATTATGATGCCATCATTATTTTTAGCACATGGTTCGCCTATGCTCGCTATTCAAGATACAGACTATACACGATTTTTAAAAACACTTGGAGAAACATATAAACCGAAAGCAATTGTTATTTTCACTGCTCACTGGGAAAGTGAAGTATTAACGATTTCCTCATCAGATAACGAGTATGAAACAATTTATGATTTTGGAGGTTTTCCCCCTGAGTTATACGAAATCAAATATCGTGCGAAAGGCTCTTCTAGCATTGCATCTATGTTAGAAACAAAATTTAAGAACAAAGGTATTTCAGTCCATCATAATATGACGAGAGGTTTAGATCATGGTTCATGGACACTCCTGCACCGCATGTATCCAGAAGCAAATATTCCTGTCGTGCAAATATCAGTCAATCCATTCCTTTCTGCAAAAGAACAATTTAAAATTGGAGAAGCACTTAAAGGACTCGGACAAGAAGATATTTTAGTAATCGGGAGTGGTGTTACCGTCCATAACTTACGAGCTTTGAAATGGAATCAAACTACACCTGAAAAATGGGCAATTGAATTTGATGATTGGATTATTAAACATATGCAGCATAACGATAAAGATGCATTGTTTAATTGGGAGAAAAATGCTCCTCATGCACAATTAGCAGTACCAAGAGCAGAACATTTTGTTCCTTTATTTATCGCTATGGGAAGTGGTGAAAATAGCGGTGAAGTCATTCACCGTAGTTACGAGCTTGGTACATTAAGTTATCTTTGTCTTCGATTTTAAAGAAAAGGATGAAGCACATGCTGCTTCATCCTTTTTCTTTTTCATTCACTTAGTTAACTAACTTCCAAATGTCGTTTCTCTGATACCTCTTCGTTCTTATTATGAAAATAAACCCAGATACACGCAATAAATAATAGTGATGATGTAGAGAGGAAAACATATTGGAAGCCTGCATGTGCTGCAATTTGTCCCCCGAGCACTGGACCAATCATATTTCCTAAAAACTGAAATGATTGATTATATCCAAATATCCGTCCCGTAACATGGGTTGGTGTATGTTGTTTTAGTAGAGTTTGTACGGAAGGTAATAATCCTGCTTGTGCGATACCTAATAAAAATCGAAGAATTAATAGTTGCCAAGCTGAGGTTACAAATGCTTGCGGGATAAAAATAATTCCTGCAGCAAATAACGCTACAACTAACGTTTTTTGAGGACCGATATGATCTGATAATCTTCCTAGTCTTGGTGCTGCCAAAATAACGGCTAATCCTGTTGCTGACATAACTGCTCCCGCAATTGTTTCAATATGTGCAGTATGAGGACCTACTAAATTTTTCACGTACAATGTAACAATTGGTTGAACTGACATATTAGCAAGTTGAATAATAAATGTTGTTACAAATAAACTAATAATTAAATGCTTCGCTGGGACCATCGTCCATACTTTTTTCGGCTGTGTTTTTTTTGCTTGAGCAGAGTGATTTTCTTCATGCAAGAAGAAAAAAACGATGAGAAAGGAAAGGAATAAAAAAGCTCCTGTAACAAGAAAGACATGACGCATTCCAATTAACTCAGACAAATATCCACCAAGTAATGGACCAAGTAAAGAACCGCTCACGCCACCAGTTGAAATTGTAGAAATTGCCCAACCTGAATGTTCTTTCGGAGTTTCTGCTGCAATAAATGTCATTGCGGTTGAAAGGAAACCAGATACTGCTCCCATTAAAAATCTTAGTGCGACTAATTGATATACATCCGTTACAAACCCCATAAGCGTCATAATAATCGCCATACCGAGGCTAGCACGAATAAGCATCAGTTTCCGTCCATGTATATCACCAAGCTTTCCCCATATTGGCGATACGATCGCACCCATTAAAAATGTTACACCAAATGCAAGTCCCGACCACTGTGCAATACTTGAAGTGCCAGTTACTCCTAATTCCTCAATATAAAAAGATAAGAAAGGAATTACTAAACTCATACCGGCTGCAGTGGTAAAACAACCTAGCCAACAAATCATTAAATTTCGTTTCCAGCTGGCCATTTTCACACCTTCTTTCTTTAGATACCCATTCTACACCCTTTCTTGTAAAAAGTTTAGTAATTTGCTTTTTATGCAAGATTTACTACAAAACCCGCTATTTTCTAGTAAAAACCACTACATCTCTACATCATTTTCATAATAAAACCAACTCCTCTATATGAAGTTGGTTACTTATTATCTATCGGTATTAAACGAGCATTACAATTTCTCTCGTAAAACTCAATGGGACCTGCTTGTCCAATAATCGCATATTCATATCCATCTTGCTTCATATTATATAAACAATGATACAATAATTCTTTTCCTACACCTTTCACACGATTTTGTTTCGCTATGCCCATTGGACCAAACAATCCTTTCTTTCCTCTCACTACATCGTAACAGGCGAAACCAACTATTACTTCCTCCTGCTGTGCAATATAGATAGGTAACTTTTCATTATATGTCCGAAATCCGTAATCAACCGACTGTAACCACCGTTCACAAAATTCAGCCGCCACAAATCGTGATAACTTATCAAAATCAGAAGGACTAGCTCTTCTTACATGACAAAATAATGTGTTATAAGTAGGTTTAAAACTATTTAAATCAACCGCTAAGTCTCTCGGTGCAGCTGTAATACGTAATATATCTTCTTGCATTTGTGTATGTATAAATTCGCCAATATCTGTATCTACACGAAATAACGCATACATAATATGTCCTTCATTGATTACTACTTGCTGAAAGCGTTCCATACGTTTCTTCGCTATTTGTAAAATTTCTATCGCCTTATAAGATAGTTTATATTGCCCTATTTTTTTATACTCTTGATTATGTAAATCGAATCGTTTTCGTAACGAAAGTTTTTCTGAAAAATCTGGACCGACTTTATGAAACAAATACATATATAACTCAGCGCAAACTCCTGTACCTTCTTTACACATACCTATAAACAGATGGACCGGGTGAATTATGTTATACTCACTCTCTTCTGCTGCAATCTCCAATATTTTATGCACACGTTTTGTAAATTGAAATTCCTCCATATGTGTTTCCACCCTCTACTAATTTACTAACAAACCGTAACCATAAATAATTGAAACAATTACACCCACTACTAATATACCTGGAAGTAAATTTGCCACTTTAATTTTAATAAATCCGAGTAAGTTTAATCCGATAGCAGATATCATAATGCCGCCCGTAGCCGTCATCTCCACTATAAATTGGTTCATTAATTCTTTTGGGACAAAACTATTAATTTGTGTTGCAAAAACTGCAATACCACCTTCATATAAAACAACTGGAATCGCCGAAAATACTACGCCAATTCCTAGAGTTGTCGTTAATATAATAGAAATAAATCCATCGATAATTGCCTTGGTAAATAAAATATTATGATTTCCGCGAATCCCACTGTCAAGTGCACCAAGTATCCCCATCGCACCAATTGCAAAAATTAAAGTAGCTGTTACAAAACCTTCTGATATGCTTCCTTTACCCTTCGATCCAACTTTATTTTCTAGCCAATCCCCTAAATTTTTTAACTTTTCTTCTAATTGTAACCATTCTCCAATTACCGTACCAATCACTAAACTCAGTATGACAACAAGAAAGTTTTCACTTTTTAATGCCATTTGAAGCCCAAGCACAGTAACCGCTAAACCGATTGCGTGCATTATCGTCCCTTTCATACTTTCTGGAATCCTACTAAATAATTTACCAAGTAAAGTACCAAATATAATACAAATCCCATTTACAACTGCTCCTAATATAACCATTTCTCATTCTTCACCCTTCGAATTCTTTATTTCTATATTTTGGTTTATACATTGATTTACAGGTTATCTATATGTTAACTTAATATTGAGAATATTAACAAATGTTTTCCACTACATAACCCGCTATTTTTTTGTAACTTTAATTACCTTTAATAGATTCAGTGTTAATTTAATTGCGGGATAATATTAAAAGGGAAGGTATATATGAAAACTTTACTAAAACGATTTTTGTTAATAGCCTTTTTCATTACACCGATTGTTTTATTAATCAATTACTCTTTTATTTCAAAAGCAAAAGACAAACCCGATTTGCAAAACAAATCTAGTAAAACCGCTTCAAAAAGCGAAAAGAAAATAGAAGACCAAGAAATCACACTCACCTTCTCTGGTGATACAATGTTTGATTGGCAATTACGTCCTATAATCGAAAAGAATGGGGCTGATTACCCATTCCAACATGTAAAAGAAGAAATAAAAAAAGCTGATATTTCTTTTGTGAATTTAGAGTCGGCATTTACAACGAAAGAAAAGAAAGCACCTGGGCAACTGTTTTGGATTAAAAGTGATCCATCTACACTACAAGCTATTAAAAACACTGGATATGACATCGTAAATATCGGGAATAACCACACACTTGATTATGGGCAAGATGGATTATTAGATACGATTTCTCACGTAGAAAAATTAAAGTTCCCTTACATTGGAGCCGGAAAAAATGCGAAAGATGCATATACAGCACGAGAAATGACCGTAAAAGGGAAAAAGTTTAAATTTCTTTCCTTCGTTCGATTTATGCCTGATTCTAATTGGGTAGCTGGTGAGAATAAACCTGGCGTTGCGAATGGCTATGATTTAAATCTTGTAACAAAAACAATTAAAGAACAAAAGAAAGATGCAGACTATTTAATCGTCTATATGCATTGGGGCGTTGAAAAATCAAATCGTCCGGTAGAATACCAAAAGCAATATGTACCTAAAATGGTTGAAGCAGGAGCTAACGCAATTGTCGGAAGCCATCCACATTGGTTACAAGGGTTTGAGTATTATAATAAAGTTCCTATCGCTTACTCATTAGGTAACTTTTTATTCCCAAGTTATGTGAATGGAAAAAGCGCCGAAACTGGCGTATTAACTTTAACTTTTAAAGGAAAGGATGTCCAAATGTCATTCAATCCTTATATCATTCGCAACAACCAAGTTTCCCCTGTAAATGAGGGAGAAAAGAAAAAAGCTCTTCAATATTTACAAACAATTTCAACTGATGTAGAAATTGATGATACAGGGAAAATAAAAAATAAACGAAACTAGACAGCTCAAGATCTATTTCTCTGTAATCTACTTTACAGAATAGGTGATAAACATGCTGAAAAACTTATTAGAAAATGTAAGTTTGTTAGAAAATATTTATAAAATGTCTATAGCCGTTCTACTTTTATGTTCAGTTTTTTCTGTTAGATTTCTAAAAAAAATAAAACGCGAACGAAAACTTACTACCTTTGAATTTACTATGTATGTAATTATTCGCATTGCGATATTTTTTTGGTTAACTAGCTTTATTCTTCTTGAATTTAATGAGTATCTAGTTTAACTATAAAAAAGATAGAACAAGCACTATATTTCCTCGCTTGTATCTATCTTTTTTATTTAGATGCTTATTCTTCCCTTCTATTAAATAAGCAAATCAAACAAAACAGGGTTTTTATTAAGCTCCATAAATTGAATATTATTTTCTTTAAAGCGAGTAATTAATTGCTCATAATCTTCTTTATGTTTTAACTCTACTCCGACTAATGCTGGACCATTTTCCTTATTATGTTTCTTAATATACTCAAAACGAGTAATATCATCTTCTGGCCCCAATCCTTTATCAAGAAATTCTCTTAACGCGCCTGAACGCTGTGGGAATTCAATGATGAAATAATGCTTTAACCCTTCGTAAATGAGAGATCGTTCTTTCATTTCTTGCATTCTATCAATGTCATTATTTCCACCACTTAGCGTACATACAACTGTTTTACCTTTTATTTCATCCCTGTATAAATCAAGTGCTGCAATAGAGAGTGCACCAGCCGGTTCAGCTACAATCGCATTTTTCTTATACAGTTCTAAAATCGTCGTACAAACTTTCCCCTCTGGTACTAAAACGATGTCATCAATTACATCTTTACAAGTTTCAAAAGTTAACTTTCCTACCTTTTTAACCGCTGCCCCATCAACAAAACTATCTATTTTCTCTAATGCGACATTATCATTTTGAAGAAAAGCCTCTTTCATAGAGGCAGCTCCCATCGGTTCTACACCAATAACCTTTGTAGTAGGACTAACACCTTTTACATATGTACCAACACCTGATGCTAATCCACCACCGCCGATTGCCGTAAAGATATAATCAACCGGTTTCTCCATATCATGCATAATTTCAACTGCCACTGTCCCTTGACCAGCAACTACATACGGATCATCAAACGGATGAACAAATGTCATTCTATTTTCTTCACAATAACACTGTGCTTCTTGGAAAGAGCTATCGAATGTATCACCAACTAATACAATCTCTGCGAAATCACCACCGAAAAATTGTACTTGTGATACTTTTTGTTTCGGTGTTGTTGTGGGCATAAATATTTTCGACGGAATCTTCAATAAATTACATGTATAAGCAACTCCTTGCGCATGATTACCAGCACTTGCACAAACAACACCGTTTTGTAACTTTTCTTTCGGTAAACTTTGAATCAAATTGTATGCACCACGAATTTTGAAAGAGCGAATTAATTGTAAATCTTCTCGTTTTACATAAACGTCACAATCATATTTCTCAGATAAAACTGTATCACGTTGTAACGGTGTTTTAATAACGATATCTTTCATGCAATTATGAGCCATTAAGATATCTTCAATTTTCACTCTCTCCTTTACCTTTTGCACCATTATATATCATCCTTATCTTTTTTAAATTGGCTCAATCAAAATGTGGGATTTTCAGAACAGCCCCTGTATTCGCCGATGTTACCATTTGTGCATAACGTCCAAGCCAGCCAGTTTTCACTTTCGGTTCTGGTCGTTTCCATTCTTTTTTACGCTTATCTAATTCTTCATTACTCACTCTTACTTCTAGCAAGCGTTCTTCAACATCAATACATACAATATCCCCTTGTTCAAGAAGTGCGATCGTTCCACCAGCTGCTGCTTCTGGTGAAATATGTCCTACTGAAATTCCACGTGAAGCTCCAGAGAAACGTCCATCCGTTAATAATGCAACCTCAGCACCTAATCCCATTCCAGCAATTGCTGATGTTGGTGCTAACATTTCTGGCATACCAGGGCCACCTCTTGGTCCTTCATAACGAATGACAACTACATCTCCTTTTTTCACTTTCCCAAGCATAATGCCAGCAAGTGCCTCATCTTGTGAATTAAAAATAACGCAAGGTCCTTCAAAACGCTTTACCTCTGTTGCACCGCTTTTAATAACCGCTCCATCTTTCGCAAGGTTGCCTTTTAATATACGCAATCCTCCTTCCTCACTATGAGGGTTTTCAAGAGAGTGAATAACTTCCTTATCTTTAATCTCTGCCTCAGCAATATTTTCTCTTAATGTTTGCCCAGTAGCAGTTATTCGATCAAGATGAAGTACTCCTTCTTTCCGGCTCATCTCTTTCAAAATTGCACTAATCCCGCCCGCACGATCAATATCTTCCATATGCCAATTGGAAGCAGGGCTTACTTTACATAAATGTGGTACACGTCTTGAAACGGCATCAATACGGTTCATATCGTAATCTAATCCAGCCTCTTGCGCGAGCGCCAATGTATGCAACACTGTATTTGTTGAACCGCCCATCGCCATATCAAGCGCAAACGCATCATCAATTGCTTCTTCCGTTACAATGTCTCTTGGTTTAATATCTCTTTCAATTAAAATTTTCAATTTCTCTGCTGCTTGTTTAATTAACTCTTCACGTCTTGGATCAATTGCTAAAATACTTCCGTTACCAGGAAGAGCTAAACCTAACACTTCACATAAACAATTCATAGAGTTCGCGGTAAACATACCCGAACAAGAGCCACAAGATGGACAGCCATGATCTTCAATATCTTTTAATTCTTCTTCTGAAATTTTCCCAGATTGATAAGCTCCTACTCCTTCAAAAACGGAACTCAGATCAACAACTTCTCCTTTAGATGTTTTTCCTGCTGCCATTGGGCCGCCTGAAACAAACACAGTCGGAATATTAATACGTAGTGCAGCCATCATCATACCTGGTGTAATTTTGTCACAGTTTGGAATACAAATCATGCCGTCAAACCAGTGTGCATTTACAACCGTTTCTACTGAATCTGCAATTATTTCACGACTCGGAAGAGAATAACGCATACCGATATGTCCCATCGCAATACCATCGTCAACTCCAATTGTATTGAATTCGAATGGTACCATACCTGCCGCACGAACTGCCTCTTTTACAAGTTTCCCAAACTCGTTCAAGTGTTTATGTCCTGGAATAATTTCAATAAAAGAATTACAAATCGCTATGAAAGGTTTATCAAAATCTTCATCTTTCAAACCAGTTGCTTTTAATAAACTACGGTGCGGCGCTTTATCAAAACCTTTTTTAATCATGTCACTTCTCATCTTGTCAAATCCCCTCTTACATATTTTTCATTTATACTCTCTTACTCTATTTCTTTACTAATTCTTTCGGTGCATGAATCCAACTCATCATTTCACGAAGCTCTGCTCCCACTTTTTCTAATTGATGATTTTGTTCTGCTTTTTTCATTGCGTTATACGTCGGACGCCCTGCTTGATTTTCTAAAATCCATTTCTTCGCAAATTCACCTTGCTGAATTTCTGTCAGAACACGCTTCATTTCCTTCTTCGTTTCATCTGTAACAATTCTCGATCCTGTTACATAATCTCCAAATTCTGCCGTATCTGAAATAGAATGGCGCATATTCGTTAATCCACCTTCGTACATTAAGTCAACAATTAGCTTTAATTCATGCAAACATTCAAAGTATGCAATTTCAGGACGATATCCACCTTCCGTTAACGTTTCGAACCCGGCCTTCACAAGTGCAGTTACCCCGCCGCAAAGTACAGCTTGCTCACCGAATAAATCCGTTTCGGTTTCTTCTTGGAATGTCGTTTCAATTACACCCGCACGTGTACAACCTACACCTTTTGCATACGCTAATGCTACATGTAGCGCTGTTCCCGTCGCATCTTGATGCACTGCGACTAATGCCGGAACACCATTTCCTTCTTGATATACACGGCGAACGAGATGACCTGGACTTTTTGGCGCAACCATTGCTACATCTACGTAACTTGGCGGATTAATTTGGCCGAAGTGAATGTTAAATCCATGTGAGAAAAGTAACATTTGTCCTTCACGGAGATTCTCTTCTACTTCTGATTTATATACATGTGCTTGCTGTTCATCTGGCAATAACATTTGTACAACTTGTGCGGTTCGAACCACTTCTGAAACAGACATTACTTCAAATCCATCTGCTTTTGCTACTTCATACGATTTACCAGGTCTAACACCAACTACAACTTCCACACCTGAATCACGTAAATTTTGTGCCTGCGCATGCCCTTGAGATCCATAACCAATTACCGCAACTGTTTTCCCTTGTAATAACTCTACATTTGCATCTTTCTCATAATACGTTTTCATACTCCATACACCCCTTATAATTTATTTACTTGCAGTACATCAATTAATTTTTTCAACTGACTAACAAGTAATGTCGCTTCATTTTCAGTACAAACTGCTGTGAGTTTCATTTCAGAAACGCCACTCGTATCTCTTTCGTTTAAATGTAAAGAAGAAATATAATAGCCACGCCGAGCAAAAATTCCACTTATACGTAATAAGACACTTGGCTCGTTATGAATAACGAGTGAAAAAGTATGACTCATTCTTCCCACCTCTTCATAATCATTTCGTTATTCCCTTTGTTTGGCGGAACCATCGGAAATACGTTTTCACCTTCTTCTACACAAAAATCAACTACGACAGGACCTTCGTGAGCAAATGCTTCTAACACCACTTGTTTCGCCTCTGTTGAATTTGTCGCCCTTAATCCCTTCACTCCATAAGCTTCTGCCACTTTCACAAAATCTGGTGAGCCAATTTTTGACTCTGATAAACGATTTTCATAAAACATTTCTTGCCATTGCCTTACCATCCCTAAAAATCTGTTATTTATAATAAATACTTTTACAGGGATGTTATTTTCAGCAATTGTTTGTAGTTCTTGAATGTTCATTTGAAAAGAAGCATCACCTGCAATACAAACGACGAGTTCTTCTTCTTTTGCAAGCTGAGCACCAATTGCCGCTGGGAACCCAAACCCCATTGTTCCTAATCCTCCAGAGGTAAGGAACGTCCGAGGTTTTCTTGCTTTATAGAAGTGAGCAGCCCACATTTGATGCTGTCCTACTTCTGTTGTGACAATCGCTTCACCATTCGTTAATTCACTTACTAAGTTGATCACATGCTGTGGTTTTAACTCAGATTCTTTTTGCTTATAAGAAAGTGGATATTCTTCTTTCCATGCCTTTACTTTCTGAAGCCATTCATCTGTTTGTGTATAAATAGACATATGTAACAACATGTGTAACGCTTTTTTCACATCACCAACAATCGGATGCTCTACAGTTACATTTTTATGAAACTCAGAAGGATCAATATCAATATGTACTTTTTTCGAGTGCGGAGAAAAAAGTTCTAATTTCCCTGTTACACGATCATCGAAGCGAACACCTAATGCAAGTAGTAAATCACATTCTGTTACCGCCATATTAGCAGCGTATGTCCCATGCATACCAAGCATCCCTAGAAACAATGGATCTCCCGGTGGATATGCACCAAGTCCCATTAAAGTTGAAACGACTGGAATACGGTTCTCCCTTGCGAATTCGAAGAGTTCATCGGATCCACCTGAATGAATGACACCTCCTCCAATATAAAGAAGTGGACGCTTTGATTTTGAAATTGCTTTAGCCACCTCTCTAAGTTTCATGCTGTCTGGTACAAGTTCTGGTTTGTACCCCGGAATATCAACTTCTTCATTAAAGAAACTGGTGACTTTTGCATTTTGAACATCTTTTGGAATATCGATTAATACTGGTCCCGGTCGTCCGCTTTTGGCGATGTAAAAAGCTTCTTGCACAATTCGTGATACATGATTTACATCACGAACTTGGTAATTATGCTTCGTAACAGGTACTGTAATTCCGACAACATCCGCTTCTTGAAATCCATCTTTACCAATTAAAGGCGTTGCAACTTGGCCGGTAATGACAACTAAAGGAATCGAATCCATATAAGCGTCTGCTAAGCCCGTAACTAAATTTGTCGCCCCTGGGCCAGAGGTAGCAAAGACTACCCCGACCTTCCCAGAAGCTCTCGCATATCCTTCAGCCGCATGAATGGCAGCTTGTTCATGACGAGTTAAAACATGTTTCAAACCACTTTCGTATAACGCATCGTATACTGGTAAAATCGCTCCGCCTGGATAGCCGAAAACGGTCGTTACACCCAATTTCTTCAAACCTTGAATCACGTGCCCAGCGCCTGTCATTTCTTCACACTGTAACTTCTCATACGCTGTATACTGCTGCTTCATTTCAATTAACTCCTCTCCTTATTTATGCTAAGCTTTCCGTCAGCCCGGGAACACGTACTCCTCTTTCTCTCGTTAATTTTTTAAATTCTTCGGTCAATTGTTTCGTTACACTTCCTGGTTTCCCATCTCCAATTTCTCTCGAATCAACTTTTACAACTGGAATTAACTCCGCTGCTGTTCCTGTTAAAAATACTTCATCCGCTACATATACGTCATGGCGAGTGAATGGTCTTTCCTCACACGGAATACTCAGTCGTTCACATAGCTCGATAACACTATTTCTCGTAATACCTTCTAATGCCCCTAAATAGGATGGCGGGGTTAATACTTTTCCATCTTTCACAACGAAAACATTATCGCCAGAACCTTCACAAACATATCCTTGTTGATTTAACATAAGAGCCTCTAACACTCCTGCTTGTGCCGCCTCAATTTTTACAAGTACGTTATTTAAATAATTCATTGACTTAATACGTGGATCTAACGCGTCTGGCGTATTACGTCTTGATGCAACAGATACAACGCTTAGCCCATTATCATAAAATTCTTGTGGGAATAACTTTAATTGTTCTGCAATGATAATTACGCTCGGCTTCACACAACTTCTCGGATCGAGTCCTAAGTCACCTTTTCCTCTTGAGACAATTAAGCGAATATAAGCATCAGCGTATTCATTTTTTTGGAGTGTATGTAAAACTGCTTCTTCCATTTCTTCTACCGTCATTGGAATTGTTAGTAAAATAGATTTCGCTGATTCATACAATCGTTTCACATGTTCTTTTAAACAAAATACATTTCCTCCGTAACTACGAATTCCTTCAAATACACCGTCTCCGTATAAAAAACCGTGATCATACACTGAAACAACTGCCTTTTCTTTTTCTACAAATTCCCCATTCATGTAAATGTACTGGTTTCCCATCTCACATCGCTCCTCTTTTTTCTCTATTTTTGCAATCTATTTCTACATCGATTGCTGAGATGAGTAATTTTAACAGAATATTCAGTATATAAACCTTAAAAATATACTCGTCTCAACAATCGATTACTTACATACTTGTAGCAATCCATTGCTGAGACGAGGGAATCGTGGTACCACTCAGCTTCCTTATACTTCTCACGAAATATAAGCTCTGCAAGTCCAATTAGACTTTTGTTTTTCTATCGGGAACAACCCCGCTACTTTTTACTAGTTTTCAAAAGTAGTGCTCCAAGGTGATTTTCAATGAGTGAATTGTTACCACCCTCACAGCCTCGGGGCAGCTCTCTGAAACAATCTTTATCATTTACTCTCCTCTTCTACGCATTCTCTTCTTCTATTTTTAAAAATAAAAACTCTCGCCTCAGCAATCAACTACTACAATTTAGTAGCTTTGATTGCTGAGGCGAGAGTTTCGCGTTACCACTCAGCTTCCTTATACTTCTCACGAAATATAAGCTTTGTAGGTCCAATCAGACCTCCGTCCTTTTACCGGAGACGATGCCGCCGCCCTCTACTCAGTTTCCCTTTCGCAAGCGATGCTCCGAGGTGATCTTCAATGATTCGATTGTTACTACCCTCACAGCCTTGGAGTAGCTCTCTGAAACGATCATAATCATCTACTTTCCTCTTCTTTGCATATACAACATATAAAGTTAGAAAATTCTCAATTAACTTTTATTTGTTACACGTATTATAGGACGTTGTTCTTTTCGTTGTCAACATGTTTTCTCAAAAAAATCAAAATTCATTCTATTTATTTTTTCTCAAATCAAAATTGGAATGCATTACTTATATACACTCATATATTACTTAAGTATGTTTGCATTACCACATAAAGAAAAACTTATAAAGTTTATGAGGAGATGAGGAAACTATGTTAAAAGGGAAAGTAGCGTTAGTTACAGGAGCAAGCCGAGGAATTGGACGAGCGATCGCTAAACGTTTAGCAAATGACGGTGCATTGGTTGCTGTTCATTACGGTAATCGAAAAGATGACGCTGAAGAAACTGTTCATGAAATTCGATCAGATGGTGGCCAAGCTTTTTCTATCGGCGCAAATTTAGAATCCTTACACGGTGTAGAAAACCTTTATAACGCTTTAGATACTGAATTACAAAAGCGCACTGGTGAAACACAATTTGATATTTTAATAAACAATGCTGGCATTGGTCCTGGTGCTTTTATTGAAGAAACGACTGAACAATTTTTTGATAGAATGTTTTCAGTAAATGCAAAAGCACCATTCTTTATCATTCAACAAGCACTGCCACGTTTACGTGACAATAGCCGAATTATTAATATTTCATCCGCTGCCACCCGCATTTCTTTACCTGATTTTGTTGCATATAGTATGACGAAAGGCGCTATTAATACAATGACTTTTACGCTAGCAAAACAGCTTGGAGCACGAGGAATAACGGTGAATGCAATACTTCCAGGATTTATTAAAACAGATATGAATGCAGAACTCTTGAGCGACCCGATGATGAAGCAGTACGCTACTACTATTTCCGCTTTCAATCGCTTAGGTGAAGTAGAAGACATTGCCGATACTGCTGCATTCCTTGCTTCTCCAGACAGCCGCTGGGTAACTGGACAATTAATTGATGTGAGCGGAGGATCTTGTTTATAAAAAACATATATTTTCAAATCTTTTTTATTGCGCAATAAAACAATTTATATAATACTATATAAAACATATACATTTAGGAGGATTACAGCAATGTCCGAAAAAACATACGAACTCGCAACCTTCGCAGGCGGTTGCTTTTGGTGCATGGTAAAACCATTTGATGAACTTCCTGGTATTCATAAAGTACTTTCTGGCTATGCAGGAGGTCATGTAGAAAACCCAACATATGAACAAGTAAAAGCTGGAACATCTGGACATTTAGAAGTTGTTCAAATTACATTCGATCCTTCTATTTTTCCTTATCAGAAATTACTAGACTTATATTGGCCACAAATCGATCCAACTGATGATGGCGGACAATTTTTTGACCGTGGTCCATCTTATCGTACCGCTATTTTTTATCATAACGAAACACAAAAAGGGCTTGCTGAAAAATCAAAACAAGCTCTTACAGAAAGCGGTATGTTTAAAGATCCAATCGTGACTGAAATTCGTCCTGCTGCACCTTTTTACGCAGCAGAGGAATACCACCAACATTTCTATAAAAAGAATCCAGAGAAATATGCTACTGAGCAAAAGGAATCTGGTCGTGAAGACTTTATTAAAGAAAATTGGCAAAAAAAATAATAAAAACGCATCGTGCTTTTTTAATACGATGCGTTTTTATTTTTGATAAAAGTACCATACAATGATGAGAACAACCGCTGTTAATGCCCAAAGCGCTACTTCATTTTTCACTCTACTCTTTTTCTTAGTCATTTCATCTCCTCCTAATAGCAATACAACGTATTCAAGATTTCCTCTGTTTCAGTGTCCACCTTATATACATAAATACATCCTTACCAATCCTTATAACAAGACCACCAATGATTCCGATTGCAATTGAAATTACTAACATTTGTCCAAAGCTAAAAGAATTTGTGTACGTTATGTAAAGAACGATACATATAAGTAAAACATCCGGTAAAGAAAGCAAAAACCTTTTAAGCATTCCTTTATCTCCTCTATACTTTATTTATATCTTCTACTGTAATTTTGAAATATAGTTTGTTCAAAAATTCCATTTAGGCCCTCATTTTATGAAAAATAATAAGAATCCCTTTTCAAAAGAGATTCTTATTCAGTAGATTTAAGTTTAATTATTTTCTACATATCCTATTCCATAATTACTCCTAAAATAGAATAATATTACTAATCATTTATTGTAAATTGACTATTTGCCAGGCAACCGAATGTCGCGCCAGCTACCTACATCGCATTGGCCAAATTCATTATTACCTACCGCGATCACCGTGCCGTCTGATTTTAGTCCGACTGTATGTGCACAACCAGCCGCTATCGCTACAATATCTCTCCAATCACTTACGTTACATTGACCATACTCATTCCAACCCACTGCCACCACGGTACCGTTTGATTTAAGTCCGATTGTATGATTCGTACCAGCCGCTATTGCTACAATATCTCGCCAGCCACTTACATCACACTGGTTATGTTTATCATTCCCCACTGCTGTCACCGTACCGTCTCGTTTAAGACCAACAGTATGAAGATACCCAGCCTTGACCGCTACAATACCTCGCCAGCTACTTACATTGCATTGACCATATCGATTATTCCCCACAGTCGTCAATGTGCCGTCCAATTTAAGACCGACTGTATGCCAGTCACCCGCTGTGACTGCCACAATACCTTGCCAACTGCTTACATTGCATTCTCCTTCTTTATTTCGGCCCACCGCTACTACCGTGCCATCCGATTTCAGGCCAATAGTACGACGCCACCCTGCCGCAACCGCTACAATATTATGCCAATCGTTTACATCACATTGTTCATGCTTATTCCACCCCACTGCTACCGCAGTACTGTCACATGTAAGACCGATTGTATGAGCATTACCCGTGTTCGTTGCCATATGAACATTGCCCACTGCGACTGCTTCAATATCTCGCCAGCCACTTACATTACATTCCCCTTCTTTATTCCGGCCCACCGCTACTACCGTGCCATCCGATTTCAGGCCAACTGTATGACAACGCCCCACCGCTATCATATCTTTAGGCCATCGCTTCACTTTTTCTTTCGATAAAAGGTAATCCATGTTTTACCTCCTTGCATATAAGCAACTGTATCATAATAGATATTTTTATCAAATTTCATTATAAATCTACATTTACAAAGAAAGCTTATTTTACTTCTTCAAAAAATAAAAACCTCCAGTTTAAATACTAGAGGTTTTCTCGTTATTTCTTCAAGCGTTCAATAAAATCGTTCAATTTATCTAGCGATTTCATATTCTGATTGCAAGCTACACCATCTTTGCAAATGTAGTTTCCCTTTTTAACGAAAGTTCCTGGTACATCGCCTTTAATTTCAACTAAAAACATTCCTACTTCTTCATGTCCATGACATAACGAACAAATGCTTTTTTTATTTAAACTTTGGAACGTTCCTTGCAGACCAACAAATTTATTTTTATCATTTTTCGCTATAATAAATTTCCTGCTTGATCCCTTATCAATCCAGCTTAAATAAGATATTTCTTTCATATCTATTTCTTCCATATCAGGAAGTTTTAACTTTTTCGCCTTAGGAAATAACTTTTTTAATGTTTGTGCTGTAACTTCTTGAAACGGAATTACATACGGATTTATTTTCATTAAAAATGATTCTGCATCTTCTCTATTTTGAACTGTTAATACCGTATCAATTAACTCTTTCTGTTCATCCGTTAAATTCTCAAATACATGTATTATCTTTTCAATCGCAAGCGATTTTAACGCTTGAATTACACCTCTATCATTTGCCGTTGCATGCCCGTTTGCTAAAATATAAGCTTGTGATTTTATAAAATTATATTGATCACTTCTAATAAACGCTTCCATCTTTATCACTCCATACAAATTGTTGATCTAGTTTTATTGTATACAATGATTACGTTTTTTGATATGTAAAAGATAACTTAGAAACAAACATTACATATATCACTTATTCTCTACCGCTGCATTTCCTGACAAAAGAAGCCATCATCTGTTTTCCATTCCGCATATAATACGTCTTCAAATTTAGTAATTCCTTTTTGCTTTATTTGTTTATAAAGCCACCCTTCATCAAATCCCGCTTCCCTCAAATTATCCTTAACTACTTTTCCATCACTAATTAATGAAATTGGTAAGTATACAGGCTTATGTTTTAAACTTAAATCATTTACAGTAGGAGATTCGTATTTACTTTTTTTCAAAACGCTTATGTTTCCGTTAGGTTCCAATATCATATATTCAACTTCTCGGATTGAAAATATATCTTTTTGTTGCCTAAGCATTTGTTGTAATTGGTTTATATCCAAATGATTTACGCTTAATTGTTCACGATCAATCTTTCCATTACGAATAATAATTGAAGGATATCCTTCAAAAAACCTTCTTGTCCCTCTTACTTTTTGTGTTATCACTTCAATAGTATAAATTAAAATTACCCAAACAAATACTGAATATAAAATAGACCATACTTTAATTTTAGGATCATATATTGAATTTCCAACGAGCTCACCTAGGACGATTGCAGAAATAAAATCAAAGGGCGTTAGCTGAGATATTTGTGTTTTCCCTAATATTTTTGTAGCAATTAATAGAACAAAAAAACCAATTAAAAGCTCTATCGTTATTTGTCCAATATGATTCATATATGTTCACCTTTCTACTCTTCAAATGTTCTGTATAGCATTTAATAAAAAAACGGCACATTTTTTCTATTATCATGCCCGTTCACACTTCATATATCCAATACATATAAAACAAAAAGAGTCTGATTCAAAGTAATATATGAATCAGACTCTTTTCCTCTTATTTAGAATACACAATCTTTTTAATCGTTTCCCCAGAAAGAAAATATTCTTCTGCAAGTTGATGAATAGCAATCCCACTTTTAAACGCTTCTTTAATTGCTTTATTTCTTTCATCTAATTGTTTTCTTCCGCCAGATCGTGTACCCCATTTATAATGTTTCGTTTCTTGTTTCGGAATGTAAATTGTTTCACCTTGTATATACTTTTGAATTTCAGTAATTAAACTCTCCGGTAAAACAGCATTAGCTTTTACGTATTTCATTTCTGCTCGCCCCTTATTTTTTATGGTTCATTTCAATAAGGTGCAAAGCCAAATATAAAAAATGATACGAGCTCATATAGGCGATTGTATATTACTTGTCTACCTCACGCAAAGTATCGCCATTTCCATACTTGGCTTTGCATGAGACGTTGCAGTGTCTGGCAATTGAATTATAATCGCCATATAAACACCTCCTAATATACCTTTTGCATTTTATTATATGATAAATTCCTTCTCCTTGCATCCACACCCTTCTTAAAGCACGAAATTTTATCTAAGAAGGGCTATCAGTTCGTAACAGTAAATGAATTGCAAAAAAGAGCAAAATAAAAAGGTAGCGTATCTTTGTATGATACGCTACCTTTCTTTTTATATAATGCCAAGTACATTTAAGAATACGATAATAATCGCAATTGGTGCGATATAACGAAGTAAGAATAACCATAATACGAATAGTTTATAACCTTTATTTTTACTTACACCTAGCTCTTTCATTAATACATCTTTCTTCATTTTTAAAGGAACAAAGATAGAAACTAATAATACACCAAGTGGCATTAATACGTTACTTACTGCATAGTCCGCTAAATCAAAGACTGTCTTCCCGAAAATCTTCAGATCACTTAATATACCGAATGATAATGCTGATGGTACCCCAACAACGAAGATTAATAACCCTACGATTAAGGCCATTTTTTCACGTTTCCCTTTACCTTTTGATGTTAACGATGCGACACTAATTTCTAACATCGAAATTGCTGATGTAATCGTAGCGAAGAAGAATAATAATAAGAAAACGATGAAGAATAATTTTCCGAATGCCATTTTACTGAAAATAGCTGGCAATACGATAAATAATAGTCCCGGTCCTTGAGATGGTTCCATTCCAAATGCGAACACAACTGGGAAAATTGCAAGTCCTGCAAGTAATGTAATAACAAGAGTTAAGGCTACGATAGAAAATGCTGAACGTGGTAAGCTTTCTTCTTTCGGTAAGTATGAGCTATACGTTACCATAACGGCTACCCCAACAGATAATGAGAAGAACGATTGCCCCATTGCGTATAAAATAACTTCTGATGTTACATGTGAGAAATCAGGTTGTAAGAAGAAACGAACTCCTTCTCCAGCACCATCTAACGTAAGTGCACGAACGATTAATACAAAGAATAAAACGAATAGTGCTGGCATGAAATATTTATTTACTTTTTCAACACCATTTTGTACACCTTTACTTACGATAAAAATAGTAATAAGGATGAATAATAGCTGTGATCCAACTGCTAAATATGGATTGGAAATGATTTCACCAAACGTAGCTTCGTATGCTCCATTTCCTTCCCATAGTCTACCTGTAATCGCATTCCATAAATATAATAAAATCCAGCCTCCTACAACACTGTAGAAAGAAAGTAATATGAAACATGTTACAATTCCTAATTTACCTAACCAAGGCCATAACGTTTTAGGAGCAATCTCTCTATATGCATCAACAGCCTCTTTTTGTGTACTTCTTCCAATAACAAATTCAGCTAATAATAGCGGTAAACCAATTAATAATGTGAAACCGATGAAAATTAGGAAGAACGCTCCGCCTCCTCCAATGCCGGCCATATATGGGAATTTCCAAATCGCCCCAAGACCAATTGCCGAACCTGCTGCAGCTAATACGAAACCTAATTTCGATGTCCATTGCTGTGAATTCATTTGTTAATCTCCTCTCTATCTCTTTTTCTTTGTTACAATTCGGTATTTATATTGTTCTATCAATACTCTTTTCTAATACGTTCACTTCCTCCCTAATAATAAAAAAACGCCCCTACGTAAATACGTAGGGACGACAAAAATATCGCGGTACCACCCTAGTTGTGAAGAACACTAAGAAACCACCTAAATAAAAACGCCCCTACGCAAAAACGTAGGGACGATAAAATATCGCGGTACCACCCTAGTTATGAAGCCACACCAAAGTTAGGACCTAAATAAAAAACGTCCCTACGTAAATACGTAGGGACGATAAATATCGCGGTACCACCCTAGTTGTGAAAAAATCTTCACCACTTTATTTGATAACGGTATAAACTACCGTCTTTCATTTCCTCAAAATATGAGATTTATGAAAGATGCTCCAGGACGAACTTCATGAATAATCTATATACTGATTCACACCAACCATCAGCTCTCTGAAATAGGGAGATATTCACTACTATACCCTTTCATTGCCCAAATATTATTTTCCGAATTGATTACTATCATTTTTATCACACATTAAAAATAGTGTCAACTTATATTTCGAATTTTTATGTATTACAATCTATTTAAAAATACGAAATATAAGTTTTAGTTTAGAAAACAAGTAGCTTAGTACATAACGAATTCTAACAGGCAATAGAAAAAGAATTACGTATTATTGATACTTATTCAATAATACAAATCATCTAGAAACATAACCTGTCTCTCTGTATTCATTTTTTAAGAGTTTGATGGATACCAAGAAAATTTCGCATCACTATCCAGTGGTCTATTTTTCGTTTCTTCTTTAATTACACGAAACCATTCATTTAGAATTTGAGTTTTGGGCAATTGAGCAGCAAGGCTATCTTCCAAAATTATATGTGAGAACCAGGCTTTCGTTTCCCATTCAAACTGCAATTGTGCGAACGAAATTATAGGGTGATCAGCTCCACGAAATTGCTCATTTACTGCATTTGAAACTTCTGGAGCTTGCGGTAACAACTCGTTCTGAATTCTATTTCTTATCGTCTCATTTTCTAGCTGATCCCAGAAATACAATTGCCCATTTATTTGATAAAAAATATCAAATGAAGCCTCACCTTTCTTCAAATTCAATAACACGAAGGCACGTTCCACATCATTGTCAGCCGCTTTTACAGCATTAACAATTATATTTTGTGCCATTGATACCCAGTAACTAGTCGCTTCCTCTACCGGTGATTCAACATACAATTCTTCACTTAATTCATGAAGAGTAGCTTCTTGCTCATTTACTTTTTCAACTTTTTTAAAAAACCTATTAAAAAAACCCATAACTTCCCCCTTATTACTATTTTCTATTTCACAAAATAAAAAATAGATTTTTCTTGCTCATCCACATTTACTCCTGGCGCGTATGTATGAACTTGTTGCAACACTTCTTCTATTAGCAACTCTAACTCCTGCACACTTTTTTCTGGATTCCCTATTAATGTGTCCGCCATACGTTCATATAATTTTTCAGGTTTAATAGTCATTCGTTCCACATTATTAGGCATCCATTTAAACGCTGGATGATGTACGTACATTTTATTCAAACCAAATAAAACACCGAATACGTTCCTTTGTACTTCGCAAATAACGTCATAAAGCATAAGCCAATCTTTCCGTTTTAAAAGCGCCTTTCGATTGTGCCAACGATTACTTAACCATAGATTTTCTGAAATCATCAGTTTTGCTAGTTCATCTGGATATGCCGCTACTTTTTCTTTTAATTCATTCACTTTCCCTTCTCCATACAAACTAACACCATCTTGAATGGATGATACAATACATTGTTTTTCATAATTTATATCATATTGATCCACCACATCCGAAATTACTTTCTCTACTGTCTCTGTTAAAAAGTTACTAATCTCTAATTTAATTCCCTCTTTCGTTAAATACGTTTCCGACCATTCTTCTTCCTCATACGGATGATACGATAATATTTTCCCATCAATATGATAAATAGGGGCCCTACGATCCTCATCTTCCGGCGGTGTTGACCATAAAATATGTAATTCTATATCTGAATGTTCATCTTCAAGCTTTCTAGCTACTGAACCCGCTAAAATAATAGCTTCTACTTTCGGATTTTGCCTATAAATCTCTGACATCTCTATCGCTCTCTCTTTTAATCCCATTTCATTTCCCCCTAAAATTGCAGTAATCCCCTATATTTCATTTATCTATTTCGATATTACAGCTTGCATTACCTTTTCAAATTCCTACTTAATCATATTTCTATCCAATAGCGCTGAATAACTTCACCAGTACGAGAAGAAACTACTTCATTTTCTAACACACCTCCAACCTTTTGAATCGTTTTAGCAGAACCGATATTGGATTTATCGCAAGTTATTAATACTTTTTGCAATCCTAATTTTTGCGCTTCAGCTAATGCAAGTTGTAGTTGTTTCGTAGCGTAACCGTGGCGACGTTTATTCGGATGGACACTATATCCAATATGACCGCTTTCCCGTAATAATTCTGGATTTAATCTATGTCTAATATTCACAAAACCTATAAGTTCCCCTTTTTCAAAACTTAAAAACTGACTAGATGGCACTCGATTAGCTAGTAAATTTTCTCCTAGTTCTTGTTTACTCACTTTTTCAAACCATTCATCAAGAGAATCAAAGTTTTGTAAAGAACTACTTCCATGTGGTTGTTCCCCTGAGTGTAAAAACGCTTGTCTATACGCCGTAATACGCTCACTATATTCATGGATTGGTTTTAATAGTTTCATTGTTCTTCTCCCCCTCTTCATTCCATAAAACAAACACCTTAATAGCAGCTATTCACTATTAAGGTGTTTCTATCCTTTTTATTCAAATAACCCCATGCTCAAATAACGTTCACCTGTATCAGGCGCAATACATAAAACTTTTTTACCAACGCCTAGACGTTTCGCTATCATGATTGCAGCGTAAACAGATGCTCCAGAAGATGGCCCAACTAATAATCCTTCTTGTCTAGCTAAGTTTCTCATTGTCGTTAAAGCCTCTTCGTCTGCAATTTGAATAATTTCGTTATACACTTCTGTATTTAAGTTTTTCGGAATAAATCCTGGGCTTGTTCCTACTAGTTTATGAGGACCTGGTACACCACCGGATAAAACGGGAGATCCTTTCGGTTCCACTACTGCAATATATAAGTTTGGCAATTTCTCTTTTAACGTTTCACCAGTCCCTGTAATCGTTCCGCCTGTTCCTGCCGTTGCAACAAAAGCATCAAGCTCTCCCTCCATTTGTTCGTAAATTTCAAGTGCAGTCGTATAACGGTGAATATTCGGATTAGCTGGATTTTCAAATTGTTGCGGGATAAAACTATTCGGTATTTGTTTTTGCAGTTCTAACGCCTTCGCAATTGCTCCTGGCATTCTTTGTTCTGCTGGTGTTAAAACTACTTCTGCCCCGTATGCTTTCAATAAATTAATACGCTCTTTTGACATATTGTCTGGCATAATTAAAATCGCTTTATACCCTTTAGCTGCTGCGTTCATCGCTAAACCAATTCCTGTATTCCCGCTTGTCGGTTCAATAATTGTATCCCCTGGTTTAATGAGACCATTTTCTTCTGCAACGTGAAGTAAATTATAAGCAGCACGGTCTTTCACACTACGTGATGGATTAAACATTTCTAGTTTCACATACACGTCCGCTGCGTCTTCCGGAATAAATTTAGATAATCGGACGACAGGTGTATCTCCTATTAATTCTGTTACGTTTTCACATAATTTCATAGTGCATCCCCTATTCTATCGTTTTCTTATCACTTGGTAATAACCATGAAGTAAGTCCAATTAACGGTAAACAACTACATAATATCATAATGAACTGAAGGCTATATATATCAGCTAACTTTCCTAGTACTACAGCACCTAGAGCACCAAGGCCGAACGCAAGACCTACAATTAGACCTGATACCATCCCTACTTTTCCCGGAACAAGCTCTTGCGCGTATACAACAATTACACTAAAACTACTTGAACTAATAAAACCGATACATAAAAATAAAGGTACGACCCACACAAGTGAGACATGTGGTAATAACAGCGCAAGTGGCGCTGAACCTAACATTGAAAATACGATGATGTTTTTCTTACCAAATCGATCTGCTAACGGTCCCCCGAAGAAAGTGCCTAACACACCAGCAATCATAAATGCGAATACGAAATACTGGGCATTTTTTATAGATAAACCATAATGCTCAATTAAGTAAAATTGATAGAAATTCCCGATACCGGCACCGTACCAAGAGCGCACAAAAGTAAGAAAAACAAGAAGTATAATAACAAATTTAATGTGTGTACTTACAATTGCATTTTCCGCCTCAAGCGCAGCTCTCTTCTTCCTTCTTACAGCGCCGGTTGCTAATTCATTTTTGTACCAATTCGATACGAAAATTAATAATGCAATTCCTACTGCTGCAAATGCTGTAAAACCTAATGAACCAATTTGACCGAGTGGAACGAAAATTAGCGCTGTAAAAATAGGAGCTAAAGAATTCCCCGTGTTTCCCCCAACTTGATAAATCGCTTGCGCTAACCCTCGTTTTGCACCTGCCGCCATATACGCAACACGAGCGCCTTCTGGATGAAAGACTGCGGAACCTAAGCCAATAAATAAAACAGAAATAATAACAATAATAAAGTTTGGTGCAAACGCGAGTCCAATCATTCCAAGCATACTTGAAAACATACCGAGTGGTAATAAAAATGGTGACGGCTTCTTATCTGAATACATACCAAACACCGGTTGCATAATCGATGACGTCATATTTAACGCAAACGCAATCCACCCTACTTGCATATAGGATAAATTCATCGTTTTTTCCAAAATAGGAAACAACGCCGGCACAACTGCTTGCATCGAATCATTTAAAAAATGTCCGAAACTAATCGCAAATAATATTCGATATATTGTCGGTGTTTCTACTGTGTTTTTTTGTGAAACTGCCTGCATATGTGAATCGCTCCTTTCTGTACAAAATATATATTTATTACAGTAGGTGTAATAAATTCTGACTTTTGAAACATTTCTATTCTATACTGCTTTCATTTCTTTTTCCAGAAATATAACTTAACTCCCATCATTGACTTGCATCCTTGTAACTTTCAGCAGTAAAACATTATAGAAAAAGGCAACCCAATCACAAACTGGGTTGCCTCTTACATTAAATTGCAAAACGCTTATACTTCTCATAATCGCTCGTCTTACATTCCACTTCTAGTTTCGTACCTTCATTTTCATAACTCGTTGATAAAACGTGCGCATGATTATTGAAATACGAAACTACCTGTCCGTGATCATACGGAATTAACATTTCACATTTCGTATATTCTTTATAAATATGGGAACGAATCATTTCTACAAGCTCTTCAATTCCAACATGTTTCTTCGCAGATAAATACACGCGGTCTTCTTGTACTTTCGGAATTTCAACATCCACCATATCTGATTTGTTATAAGTATAGATCGTTGGAATATTTTCTACTCCAATTTTCTTTAACGTTTCATTTGTAATATCAATTAATTGTTCATAATTTGGATTTGCGTAATCTACGACGTGAATAAGTAAATCTGCTTCCGCTACTTCTTCTAACGTTGAACGGAACGCCTTCACAAGATGATGTGGTAATTTACTTACAAATCCAACTGTATCTGTTAATAAAAATGATTTATTATCTGGCAAATCAATATTTCGTACAGATGTTTCTAACGTCGCAAATAACATATCTTTTTCAAATACTTGTTTTTCTTCTGTACCATTATAAATTTCAAGCATTGCATTCATCGTCGTTGACTTTCCTGCATTCGTATAACCTACTAATGCTACAACAGGTATTTCATTTTTCTTACGTTGCTTTCGCTGCGTTTGACGCTGGGCAACGAGCGCTTCTAAATCTTTATTCAAAACTGAAATTTGTTCTTCAATTTTACGACGGTCTAACTCTAGCTTCTTCTCACCGACACCTTTATTTTTCGTACCAACGCCGCCGCTCTGTCTCCCTAACGATTCACGAAGACCAATTAAACGAGGCATCATGTACTGAAGGTGTGCTACTTCTACTTGCAGCTGTGCTTCTTTCGTTTTCGCACGTTGCGCAAAAATATCTAAAATTAAAATGGTACGATCAATCACCTTACAATCTAAATCCTCTTCTAAATTTCGAATTTGTGAAGGAGATAATTCATCATTAAAGATGACCATATTCGCATCTATTTCTTGTACATACGCTGCTACTTCTTCAATCTTTCCTTTTCCGATATAATGCGATGGATTTACTCGTTGTAAATTTTGCGTTACTTGCCCAATTACCTCTACATCACAAGCTTCCGCAAGATTTGTTAACTCTTCCATCGAATATGCAAAATCATCTTCATTACCTACATTTACTCCAACTAAAACTGCTCTTTGTAATACTTCTTCCATATATTTATTCCTCCATTTCGATTACGTAAAATAAAAAACACAGGTCGCTGCCTGTGTTTTCGTAAACGGATAAGGGTTCACCAAAGAAATAGAAGAAAGCTATGCTTTCATCCTATTTTATAGTCAAAAAGTCCCAAGATCGTATACGTATACACAATAAGCGTTCACCTATACAATCCCATTCTATTTATAAAGGCAAAACAAAAAGAGGGCGTATTCGTCCCTCCCTCTTTTTCACATATAAGCTTAATAAAGGGTTCCTTTAAAATAGGCAGACCAATCCCGTTCACTCTGTACACAGACAGAGCCTTTGAGCGCTATTCAATTATTGGCACAAAGTATTGAGACGTAATCTGATTAAGATCAAAGGAAGCCCCTCCGTTCATTTTAAGTTACATAAAGTGTAGCATAAGTAATTCGCTTTCACAAGGTTTAACAACCTATATCACACTAAAGAAAATCGTTATTTTTTTACTTTAATCGTCATTTTTTGCGAGTTTTTCTCACAATAAAAATAACAAAAGCAATTATCAATTTTAGAAACTTCTCGTATATTATTTTTACAGCACTCGCCAAATTCCTTCATAGTAAGTTAAGTATTATCGTTTTAATACAACAAAAATCTATATTGACATTTTTATAACCTAATATTAGTATCAGGTTATAAAAATAAAAATTAGGAGATGTTCCTATGCATTCTAAATCTCGTATTACTGCAATTGGTACTTATGTTCCAGATCAAATATTGTCTAATAACGATTTAGAAAAGATGGTCCATACGAATGATGAATGGATTGTACAAAGAACAGGAATGAAGGAAAGAAGAATCGCTAGCGAAGAAGAATATTCCTCAAACTTAGCCATTAAAGCAATTAAAAATTTATGTACAACATATAAGAAAAACTTAGAAGATGTCGACTGTATCATTGTCGCTACTACTACTGCTGATTACGTTTTCCCTAGTGTTGCTTGCCAAATACAACAATACTTCAACATACCTCATACACTAGCTTTTGATTTAAATGCAACTTGTGCTGGTTTTACATATGGACTACACGTCGGTAATAGCTTAATCACTTCTGGATCACATGAAAAAATACTTGTCGTAGCGACAGAGACATTATCTAAAGTTACTGATTATACCGATAGAACGACCTGTATTTTATTCGGTGATGGTGCTGGAGCTATTTTATTAGAAAGAGATGAAGACACCCCAAGCTTTATCGCTGCTCACATGGGAACAAACGGTGATGGCGGCATTCATCTATATAGAACAAACTTATCTACTACTATGAATGGCACACCACTGCAAACAAATGAAAAAATCGTTCAAAATGGAAGAGAAGTATATAAATGGGCAACACGAACAGTGCCAAAAAGCATAAAAAATTTATTACATAACGCAAATATGCAAGGGGATGATATAGACTGGTTCATACCCCACAGCGCTAACTTACGAATGATTGAATCTATTTGCGAAAAATCTCAAATTCCAATACAAAAAACATTAACGAGCGTGGAATATATGGGGAATACCTCTTCAGTCACCATTCCACTCGCTCTAGATTTAGCTATAAAAGAAGGAAAGTTAAATAATGGAGACACACTTTTACTATACGGATTCGGTGGTGGTCTTACACATTTAGGGCTTATTGTAGAGTGGAATTTAATTTAAGTGTATAAAAAGAGGCTCTAGTCAGTAACTAGAACCTCTTTTTCATTTAATTTCTTGCCCCTTTTCGAGACCATATCACAACAGGAATAAGTAATAACGCTAACACGCCTCCAGCCAATGACAATGCCGCATAACTTGAATTCGCTACTACCATACCTGACATCGCTCCACCAGAAGCTCCAGCTAGCGCAATAAAAACATCTATTTTCCCTTGTGTTTTAGCACGTGTAGACGGTGTTGTGGAATCAACGATTTGTGCTGTACCACTAATCAATCCGAGGTTCCATCCTAGCCCAAGTAAAGACAGAGCAACGATTAATAGTAATAAAGAATCACTTGGCGCTATCGCAGCTATGACACCCGCTGCAAGTAAAATCACTCCACCAGCTATGCTCATTGTAGTTCGGCCAATTTTATCAATTAACATTCCTGTAACGAGAGATGGAAGATACATTGCACCTACATGAAAACCTATCACAAGTCCTACTGCACTTAAACCGTGACCGTGGTGTCCCATATGAACTGGCGTCATCGTCATAATCGCAACCATCACGATTTGCGTAAGTATCATTACGATTGCTCCAACTGTAATACCTCGTTTATTTTCTTTCACTTCTTCTGTTATTGGTTGCCCTTTATATGTATGTTCCTGTTTATATCTTTCTATTATGTTAGCAATAATTAACGGATCTGGACGAAGCATAACAAAAAGAACTAGACCCGCCAGTATAAATGCTGCTGCCGATAGTATGAACGGACCTGCAAGTTTAGGAACTCCAATTGAATGCGCAAAACTACCCATTACTCCTACTAAATTTGGTCCTGCAACTGCACCGAAAGTCGTCATTACCATCGTAATACTAACAGCCGTTGCTCTCTGCTTCTTATCTGCTAAATCTGTACCTGCATAACGAGCTTGTAGATTCGTGGCTGTACCGGCACCATATATGAGTAAAGAAATAAGTAAAAGAATAATGCTATTCGTTAAAGCTGCCATTACAACACCAATTGCTCCAAATCCACCTACTATAAACCCTGTTGCAAGACCTATCCGGCGTCCATATCGTTGCGAAAGCTTCCCTACTATGAAAGCTGCTAATGCTGATCCCAATGTAAACATAGCAGTTGGTAATCCTGCAAATGCATCTGTTCCAAGCATTTGCTGCGCAAGAAGTGCTCCCACTGTAATACCAGCAGCTAGTCCTGCACCGCCAAACATTTGTGAAATGCTGACGATTATTAACGTTCGTTTGTATAGTTTTTGTTGCTCTTCTTCTGTGTACACATGATTATCTATTAAAGCCCCTGCCTTATCTAGCAATTCCCCATCCTCCTTTTAAAATTAATCCCTCTTGTTAATGTACTATGTATAACGTTACATATTCAATGGCATTTTCCATTCATCCCTTTCATTCTAAAAAACTTTCTAATCATACTCGACTTATCCCATGCTATATTAAAAATACTACTATTCACAATATGCAAGGAGAAAACAATGAAAAAAACAGTAGAATTATGTGAAGCTTGCAAACATGATCCAGTATATAAAATAGAAGAATCCGATGAAGCAAATCAACCTTATAAATTATGTAACCAATGTCATGAGCGTCTTATTTCGTTATCTTTACACCCTAAAGAATGGTACCACCTTGTAATGATTCACTCACCTTACAAGTATTATTTGCACGATAGTTTTTATGAAGAAGATGGCGAAGCGAAGCAACCAAAATTAGAGATGAATGAGCAGAACCTTACACCCGTGCCCACTTTAGAAGAAGTTCGCTCTAGTTTAGAGGAATTACTTGATTACACCATGACTAGATGGTTTCTTCAAGAAGCAGAAATTGAAGCTCTTAATAGGTACGATCAAAACGAAGTATTAGATGCTGTTATAAATCGCTTTTCAAACACAATGAATGGTGTAATTAAAACTAGATTACTTGAGATTGTTATATGTGTACTAGGAGAATTCGCCTCAGATTGGATAAGAAAACTGTGGAAAGAATTTGATGAAGATTTACTTGCACCTCTTTCTCACGCTGCAGCTTACTGTTTACCATTTGAAGAAGCCTTTCCTTTAGTAATAGAAAGACTAAAAACAGTATTAAAAAGTGAGCTTCCGACCACTTCCTTCATTTGTCTGCATTCTTTTCAATCCTCAGAAACATTAGATTGGATAGAGGAACATGCAGTATCATTTCATAGCGATTGGGCGCGATTAGCTGCAGTATCACAACTAACTTGGAGACGAATTAAATCTTGGCTAAGAAAAGGACACCCCTTAAGTTTAATCGCACTGGATGCAATGGTTAGCTGTATATCTTCAAATGAAGATGTACTACATGAAATGGATCCAAAAATTTTATTAGCAGATCCGTCAGAAATAAAGCCAACTTTAATAGCTTACAAAGAAAGAGATAATGTTCCAACCGTCAAAACAAGTGTTAAAACTATTTTAGAAAATAAAACAGAAATATTTCAATACATGAATCCTTTACAAATATCTATCAAAAAGAAACCACAAAACTTTTTAGTTATGGATGGCACAGTACAAATCCATGAAAACAGACTGGATGAGTACGTAAACTTCATTAATACAAACAACTTTACTGGTGTTTACATTAATGATCTTAGATATAGTTTGCACCATATTAATTTTCTTGAACGCTGCCCACAAATTGAAAGCTTACATATTAGTAGTACATATATTACTGATTATTCAGCCCTATATAAATTAAAAAACTTAAAATCTTTATCACTAGAAGAACCACAAGTTCCACTAAACTTAACAGAGCTAGAAAGCTTTACAAATTTAGAGGAACTTCACATACAGTGTAATAAAAACATTAAGGGCTTCGAATCTTGTCCTAACTTAAAAGAACTATACATTTGGAAATACAAACCGAAACAAAAGAACCTTGAAGAATTAATTTCTTTGCAAAAAATCGAAAAACTAAGCATTACACAAGGGAATATTAATTCATTAAAAGGATGTAGATCATTCCCTAAATTAAAGCATTTAGAACTCAATTATTTAAGACATTTAGAGCATATTGATGAAATTGAAAACAATGCTTCAACTTTAAAATACATCGAATTCGATCATTGCAGTAAGCTTAAAAACCACGAATATTTGCGCTATTTAACGGAATTAGAAACTCTCATCTTATCAAGTTGTGGTAACATACGAAATCTACAATTCATTAAAGAACTACCAAAATTAAAACATTTAAGCTTCGTGGATTCTACGATTGTAGACGGAAATTTAAAATCTTGCGTCGGAATTGATTTTGTTGGTTTTAATAATAAAAGGCATTATAGTCATAAATTTAAAGAATTAAATCCAGATTTTTCATACTAACGTAAGGAAAACAGGCTAATAGCAGCCTGTTTTTCTTTACGCATCTTCTACTAATCTTCCCCTTCTCTTTTTACTTAAAGCTTTTCCTTCCCAAAACAACAAACTTACGAAAGCACAAATTAAAATAATTGGCACACTTGCTTTATATAAATCTGTAAAACTCATAGCCATCTGATTCTTGGCATAATGATTCACATCATTCGAGAATGTGAGTACCTCTTTCTTTATACTTTCCTCTTGTTTTTCAACTTCTTTTGTCACTTGCCTCATAACTTCTTCTCTTTTTACATCCCTATATTCTACTGGAACTTTTCTTAATATTTCATCCGTCTTGTCGCGAATCAATTCTTCCTTTTTCTCTTTACTTAATCCCATTGTCATTGCATTTTGTTTCTTATTTATATTCGACTCTAAACTTTGATTCTCTATTTTTTCTTTAGTCATTTGTAAAATTTCAGTTTGCTCAGTACTATTCACATGAATATTCCGCACCTTTTCTTCTGCATAATGATATACTTTTTCTTTATTTATAGTTAAATTATGAGTTAAGTTAGAGACAAATATTGCGACCGCCAATACAATTCCAACCTGTCGTAACATTGATACAACACTTTGAGAAGCAGTTAATAATTCTCCTTCAAACGAAGACGCACTTAAAACTGTAATTGGCCCCACTACTAAGCCATATCCGACACCTAATATCATACATGGAATAATAATTTCTATATTTGTTGAATGAACATCAATCATTTGCAACCAATAGTAGGAAAGCCCCATAACAAGAAATCCTGACAAAATAATAGTTACTTTTCCGAGTTTTTTAATTAAAGTTGCTGCAACTGGTGAGACAAAAAATATCATCGCTGAAATAGGTGTCACTAAAAAAGCCGCTTCAATTTCCGTTCGACCTTGTAGTTTCGTCAAGAACGTTGGAAGCAATACAGTAACTCCAATTAAAAATAAATTACTCAATATAACAACGCTTGACGCTCCGACAAACATTCGATCTTGAAATAACTTTAAATTCACCATTGGGTTATGAATCTTTCGTTCTACTAAAATAAATAGAATAAGAGAAATAGTGCTAATTGCATAACAAGACAAAGCAATATTACTTTGCCATCCCCATGTATTACCTTTTACTAATATGAGAGTAAATGAAAAAATTGCTGTGCTACTTAATAGTAGTCCTATCCAATCTATTTTTGAGATAATACGTTCTTCATTTTTTATTTGTAGCATGATGCAACATAACACGATTCCTATTATACAAACCGGAACATTAACGAAGAACACCCATCTCCATCCTAAATTTTGCGTAATAATTCCACCTATTACTGGCCCCATAGCAGCTGACAATCCTTGTGTTACTCCTAAAATTGCAAGTGCAACATGCCTTTTAGCTAACGGCATAGCTGATACACCAATTACCATACTTGTTGGAAATAAAATTGCTGCCCCAATACTTTGTATAAAACGAGAAAAAATAAGAAAATCACCTGTATTAGCAAAAGCGCAAAGTACCGATCCACCCCCAAAAATCACCAGACCAAGAATATACATCTTTGCTTTTCCAAAGATATCAGCTATCCGCCCTAACGGAATGGCAAGTACTGCAATCGTCATTGTATAAACATTTAATACCCAAGACATCTTTTCTAATGAAGTATTTACACTCGATTGTATTGCCGGTAAAGCTATATTCATAATTGTCGTATCAATCATACAAAGAAAGATACCTAGACACATTAAAAAGACAATCTTAATACCCTTTGATTGCTCCATCTTTATATACCCCTTTATTTATTGTGAATGCGTTTTTCATTCTTCTGTTTTATTGTTTTCTTTCGCCTCTAACTCTTCTAATTTTTTCTTCAAAGTCTCCACTTGTGCACTATACGATGCAATACCTACATCTAGTGAAATTTCTTCGACGAAAGTAATACCTATTCTCCACTTTTCATATTTCAATCGAAGATCTGCAATGTACGCTTCTTTTCTTTCAATTTCATCTTTAATCCATTTTTTTATTGTTACATCATCACTATAGTTGCCAAAATACATTCTCATTAAAAAATCCGAACGTAAAACATCCTTCTCTATAGGCGTCTGCATGTATTGATAAAATTCTTCACGCCCCTCATCTGTAATAAAGTACATTTTCTTATTCGGTTTTCCCTCTTGCATGACAACCTCTTTTTTTATTTTCCCTTCATTCTCCAATTGCCGTAATGTTGGATAAATCATTCCAAAACTTCCATCAAAAAAATGAGTAAATACGTCTTCAAACACAATTTTAATATCGTAACCAGACAATTCCTTTTCCATTAATAAACCTAAAACAACATCTCTTCCCTTCAAAGTAAAACCCCCACATAGTATATAATCAATAATCATATTAACATTGTTAATATGATTATTGATTATATACCTTATTCTGTTAATTGTAAAATGTTTCTAAATAAAAAAGCCCCATAATTTGGTTTCACCAATTCACAGGGCCATTTTCTTATTTACTCTTTAACACCTACACCTTGCAAAACTTCAATATCCTCTTTCATTTCATAATAATAAGAAGGCAATTCTATACCATGTTCTAAGAAATAATCCTCAATGAATGAAATAATAATTTTTAACGTTTTCACACGAGCATACAATTTATCGTTACTTTCAATAATATGCCACTTTGCATTTGGCTTACTTGTTTTTTCAAACATGTCTTCCATTGCTTCAACATACTCATCCCATTTTTCACGATTACGCCAATCTTCGTCTGTAATTTTCCATCTTTTCAAAGGATTTTTCTCTCTATCTTTAAATCTCTTTAACTGTTCCTCTTTACTTATATGGTAGAAGAACTTCCCTATTATGTAATGGTCATCTGTTAGTAGTTTTTCAAAATCATTAATCTCATCATATGCTCTCATCCACTCTTCCTTTGTAGCAAATCCTTCAACACGCTCAACTAACACACGACCGTACCATGAGCGATCAAAAATGGTGATTTGCCCGTACTGTGGAATTTTGCGCCAGAAACGTTGCAAATAATGGTAACGTTTCTCATGAGGTGCAGGCGCTCCAATTGGATTTACTTGGAACCCACGCGGGTCAAGATGTTCCGTCACCCGCTTAATTGCCCCACCTTTACCAGCCGCATCCCATCCTTCCATAACAAGCATAACCGCGATTTTTTCTTCTTTCAAAATTTGCTGTAATGCTAATAAGCGCCTTTGATATTTTTCTAATTTCTTATTGTACTTAGATTTTGATTCAATTTTTTTCGTTAAGTCTACTTTAGCAAGATGTCCATTTTCCATAAAACAAATCCCCCTTGTTGTATGACAATGTTATTTTAACATATTTTTGGTAATTTTTTCATATCCTAAAAAAACTGTGTAGAAACATCTCTACACAGCTTCCTTCTCTAATTTCACATATATAAGCACATTTAACTACATTAAAATAAATAATTTATACTGAACTCTTAGTATATTCTTTTTATTAAAACGTAAAAATAGTCCTTTTAAAAAGGGCAGCAATCTAAGTATAGAAAAACAAATTTATTCTTTTTTACTACATACGTAATTATGCCGGCTATAAGAGTATTGAATAAGATATTGATTCACTACTCTTATAACCACTTTACATTATATGGTATATTCACTCGTAAAAAGAAGATAATAACAAGTAAATCCATTAAAGAATGGGAGCTCTAAAAAAATGAAACGAAAAATATTAACTCTCTTTACACTTTTATGCTTAGCACTACCAATACAAGCTAGTGCTTACACATTTCAGTCACTACCGATTGCGTCAAAGTCTAAACAATGGTATGTCGAAATTGATAAATCTCATAACTCAAACAAGCAAGCAATCCAGCCAAAGCAAGGTGTATTTGATACGTATAGTTTACTCGTAAAAAACATCGGTCATGATGTATCAAACGTATCTGTGGAAATACTTGATAACAACCCTACCTCTAAAGCTACCTTTAAACCTACTACACCTAATGAAAATATTTCTAAAAGTCATACAAGCTTTGACTACATGGTATTCCCATTAGACTTTAATAGTCATAATTTTAAAGTTGTAATCACTTGGGAAGAAAAGAATTTCTCTTACAATGGCCATCCGGTAAATGAAGGTAAAAAAATGAAACAAACATTTGTATTTAATGAAGACTAAGTCCTAATTTCTTTAGGGCTTAGTCTTTCTTATGGATACCAATCGATACAGCACTAAAGCTTCCTATGCAAGATTGGTTTAAAGAAAGATTCCCATTATTTTTTGAAAAAGGCACCTTTGAAATTCAACGTGTTTGGGATAATGAGCTAGATAAACAAGTTGCTATAACAATTACACATACGTAAAAAAGCTTGGAATCTCTCCAAGCTTTTCTTACTTCTCCTGTACTTTCTTAATCTTATAATCAATTTCTAAAAACTTAACTCCAAATATCCACATTCTATGATTAGCTTCTAGTATGTGATCCGTGCGCTCTTTTATAATAAAAGTCTCTGCTAACGGTAAACGGATTGTCAAGAACCGAGTATGTAAATAAATCCCCTCATCTCCCTGACCATTTTCTCTTAACTTACTAGTAATAATTAAATCATGACTATCATTATATAGTTTCAAAATACCAGTCATATTCGAATAAGGTAAAGGTAAGGCGATATTCATATATGTCTCATTCTTATTTGTATGCTTTGAATAAAGAGCTACAAAAATAGATTTACCTGCTTCATTTTTTCTTAGCCAAGCCCTTACATTCTCTCTTCCATCTTTCTCATCTATGACACTAATGATAGAGCCATGCATCGTTTCCCAATTGCCGCCCATTCCTAAATGTATTTGTTCTACACGCTTACTCATTTTCTCATAGCAAAGTGCGAACGGACGGAACCAACGAGCCCATTTAATATTCGATTGCAATTCATACTCTACTGTATTTTCATAAAAATGAATAATACTTAAAGGAACCTTCGTCACATCAAATGCCTCACTATGAAAGTCATTTACTTTATCAACTAAACCGTTGTATTCCTTACTGTCTACTAAATTGCTGCTATATAAATAAGCCTCACCAATTGCCACATTTCCTCTTAACTTACTCATTGGTTTCCCATAGTATTTATAATTCGGAACACTCTTTTCAATCACCCAGCCGATAAATGCCGGTAACGCTACTCCAATTCCGTTGACAACACCATGAATCCAAACCATTTGAGCAATTGTAATCGTCAAGACATGCTTCAAATTCCCGTATGAATATATAAGTGAGAACATAATTGTAACCATGAGTGTAATAGACGAAACGATTAGAAGAATCTTTGCACTGATAGCATTAAATTTTGCTCTCCAAACGTAAAATCCATACCCATAAATTGCACATAAATATAGGAACACTGCAAAAAATTCAAATATTCTTGAGTATGTAATTCCTATTGCAACTGTCATAGGTGAAATCATGATGATAAACATAATAGCATCATACACTTTACTTCTCTTTTCTCTTTTTCTCCCTATTAAACCAGCTGATAATGGCAATAGAAACGCCGAATAATGAAAATGTGCAGCTGTGAGTAAAACAATGTCAGAGCTAAAATGCATAATTGAAAGTTTTGCTACTGAAGCAGAAAACCAAAAACCACCTAAAAACAAATAAATAAACGCACTATCTATGGCGATCTCTTCTAACGGCTTCCATCCTCTTTCTAGCAATCTACTTACACCAAATAACGCAACAATTCCTGTATATACAAACCAAACTAGCGCAAATAAATAGTGATTTGTGACGAAAGCTAGCATTGCACAAATTGCTGCGATTGGATATAAAAATGATACGGATTTATAAAATAATAATTGCGATCCATCTCTTTTTCTTTTATCAAAAAAACAAAATGACATTGGTATAAATAATAAAACAGATAATAATATAATTGCTTCAACAGGATTTATATTCAACCACTCACATATTAGAAAAACAACATAACAAGCAAGCCCAAATATTATATTTTTCATATCGTTTATTCCCTTTCCACAAATGTTCCCTTATATGAAAAAAGCGAACCAATTAACGGGTTTCGTACTTGTACATGAATTCGAAAACACTGAAGTGTTTCATCATAACTTTCAACAATTTTTGCCTCACCATACAAAAATTTTGGTAACGGCATTTTTCTTCCAAACATATAAAACCATTGTTTCTTTGAAGAAATATGCATTGCCCCTAACTCATCGATATGAAAATGCAGTGTAGAAACGAGTAAATGTGGTTCACCAAAATAATCTACAATTTCATTTTCGTTTTCATCAAACTGCATAACTGCATTAAAATATCTTTTCTTATTTCACCTATTGATTCCCCTTCTCCAACTATTTCAAGCCCAAATCCAATCTTTGTTTTATACAAAAACTTCTGTGGTTCTCCTTCTTTTTTCTCTAAATACGAAATTTCAGTAAAGCGAGCATCCCACTCTGTATGTATATCTGGTTCTTGCGTATATTCCCATAATTTTTCCATCGTCGTGTTCATTTTTGTCGCAACATAAATAGGCTGTTTCCTTTTCATTCTCCCCACCTCCTATGCACTATAAGTTTAATGTACATGCAATGAATTTATTTTGCTACATTTTTCACAAACTTCCTCAAAAAAAGAAAGAATTTTTAAAATATATATAAAACACTTGATTCCCCGAAAAATTTAAATTATTATAAAACAAATGTTACCAACAACTTCATAAATCAAACACTCTCGCCTAAAACGTGAGATAGAGGTTGCGATACTTATGAGTATTCTAATGGAGACACAGAGATGTCTATGAACTTAGATGAAAGGAAGTATTGCCGAAATTGATAAATTTCTCTGCATTTATCAATTGGGGCTGTTTTCGAATAGAAACAGAACTGTCATATGTACAGACGTGTACGTATGAAGAGCTATCTACAAAAAAGAGATATCATTTTTTTATGATATTCCTTTTTTGGCGGTTTTTTTATTAGCTCCGTTTTCTGTTTCCCTTTTCCTGTAACAGCACCATCCTCACTTATTTGAGATGGTGTTTTTTGTTTGTCTTTCTGGTAACTACAGGAGTATTGGGATTTATATATTTCCTAATCTATTCTTAAAAATAGACGAAAGAAGGAATTTGTAATGGAAACAATTGTTCAAAAATTTGGTGGCACTTCTGTCGGAAGCGTCGAACGCATTCAACATGTAGCAAATTTAATTATTGAAGAATATGAACGAGGTCATAGCATTGTCTCTGTCGTTTCAGCAATGGGAAAAAGCACAGATGAACTTGTCGCACTCGCTAACGCTATCACAGAAAATCCAAGTAAACGTGAAATGGATATGCTTCTATCTACAGGAGAACAAGTAACTATTTCATTATTAACAATGGCACTGCAAGCAAAAGGCTATCATGCAATTTCATTAACAGGGTGGCAAGCAGGTATTACGACAGAATCTGTACATAGTAGTGCACGGATTACTGACATTCATACAGATCGTATTCAATCTTATCTTGCTGAAGGTACGATTATTATCGTAGCTGGTTTCCAAGGTATAAGTGTAGAAAATGAAATTACAACGCTTGGCCGTGGTGGCTCTGATACGACTGCTGTCGCATTAGCTGCTGCACTTAAAGCAAAAAAATGTGATATTTATACGGATGTGACAGGTGTATATACGACGGACCCACGAGTTGTAAAAGATGCTTACAAATTAGACGAAATTTCTTATGACGAAATGTTAGAGCTTGCTAATCTCGGTGCTGGCGTATTACACCCGCGCGCTGTTGAGTTTGCTAAAAATCATAATGTAGTTTTAGAAGTTCGCTCAAGTATGGAACAAGAAAACGGAACAATTGTAAAAGGAGAATGTAACATGGAACAACAATCAATCGTTAAAGGTATTGCATTTGAGGATAACATTACACGTGTCACAATTAAAGGATTAGAACAAGGCTCGCTTTCAACAGTTTTCTCTACATTAGCAGCAGCACACATTAATGTAGATATCATCATTCAAAGTATTACAAATGAAGGAACTGTACACCTCTCCTTCTCCATTCATTCGAATGATTTAAGAGAAACTTTAGAAGTTTTGGAACAAAATCAAGAAACTCTTCACTATGAATCTGTAGAACATGAAAATCACTTAGCAAAAGTATCAATCGTAGGATCTGGCATGGTATCTAACCCAGGTGTCGCTGCAAATATGTTCACTACTTTAAAAGAAGAAGATATTCATATTAAAATGGTAAGTACATCAGAAATTAAAGTGTCTGTCGTTATTGACCGCCTTCATTTAGTAACAGGCGTTGAGGCGCTGCATCAATCATTTATGGCGAAAATTGAGCCTTTAGTGCAAATGAGCTAATCTGATATATTTAGTAATGCTAAAAAAATCAGATTAATGTATTACCTTCCTATTAAATAAAAAGCTGTTCGTTAACACGATGCTATATGACATATTAAAAAACACCTTGTCACATTTTCCTATACTGTGACAAGGTGTTTTTGACTGAAAGGAATTTGTAACTACTTAGTAGTATAATTATGAGGATAATTAAATAATAGACTTTTATACATAAGGAGATAAGACTATGGCAAAAAACAAATTACTACGAATGGACAATGTCAGCATCGTTGTAGAATCCCTTGATAACGCAATCTCTTTCTTTGAGGAGATTGGCTTGAATCTCGAAGGTCGAGCCAATGTCGAAGGTGAATGGGCTGGTCGCGTAACTGGACTCGGTTCTCAGTGCGTAGAGATCGCTATGATGGTCACTCCAGATGGCCACAGCCGAATTGAACTTTCGCGATTTCTCACCCCACCTACTATATCAGATCACCGAAATGCTCCTGTAAACGCCCTCGGTTATCTACGCGTCATGTTCACCGTTGAAGACATTGACGAAATGGTATCGAGACTCACTAAGCATGGTGCAGAGCTCGTTGGTGAAGTAGTTCAGTATGAGAACTCGTATCGTCTCTGCTACATTCGTGGAGTCGAAGGAATTTTAATCGGTTTAGCGGAAGAACTCGGTAATAAATAAGTAATGTTTTATAAAAAAGAGGGAATAGCTCTATATTTAAGCTATTCCCTCACTTCTATTAAAACAGATGAATGTTTTCTTTTTTACAAGCTGCACGTAAATCGTCAGGCCATACAGAAGATTGAACTTCACCGATATGAGCTTTACGTAAGAAGTACATGCACATTCTTGATTGTCCAATACCACCGCCGATTGTTAATGGTAGTACGTCTTCTAGTATACCTTTATGGAAATCATACTCACGTTTGAAGTCTTCACCAGTTTTCGTTAACTGCTCATCAAGTGATTTACTATCAACACGAATTCCCATTGATGATAATTCAAATGAAGATTGTAGTACTGGGTGCCAGAATAAAATGTCACCGTTTAATTTCCAATCGTCATAATCAGCTGCGCGTCCGTCGTGCTTTTCACCTGAACGAAGTGCATCACCAATTCCAATAATGAAGACTGCACCATGTTCTTTCGCAATTGCATGTTCACGATCTTTCGGTGTTAATTCTGGATATTTATCTTCTAATTCTTGAGAAGTAACGAAAACAATTTCTTCCGGTAAATACTTTCCAAGGAACGGATATTTTTCAAATAAGTGATCTTCTAAATCTTTGAATATTCCATAAATTGTTTGTACTGTTTTTTGTAAGTAATCGACAGTACGCCATTCTTTTTGAACGATTTTTTCCCAATCCCATTGGTCAACGTAAATGGAATGCGTTGCATCAAGTTCTTCATCACGACGAATCGCGTTCATGTTTGTATATAAACCTTCACCAGCTTCATATCCATATTCATGTAATGCAAATCGTTTCCATTTCGCTAGTGAATGAACAATTTCTAATTCTTCTCCTGAATGTAACATATCAAATTCAATTGGACGTTCTACACCGTTTAGGTGATCGTTTAATCCTGATTTTTTCGTTACGAATAATGGTGCAGATACGCGGAATAGTTCAAGGCGTTTTGCTAATTGGTCCTCGAAAAATGTTTTAACTTCCTTAATTGCAATTTGAGTCTCTCTTACTGTCATTAATGATTGATACATGGTGGTTTCCTCCTAAAATGTTTGGATGTTGTGAAAAGAAGCCAACAAAAAAAGCCCTTCTTTCCCAAAAAACTGGGACGAAAGGCTTTGGTTCCGCGGTACCACCCAAATTAGCAACAGAGGTTGCTCACTTATACAATACGGAGATGAAATATCTCGATACTGTTCTTCTTGTAACGGCGAAGTTCCCGGCTAAGTCTACTTTCCTATAAAGGATTTCGGTTAGCAACTCCAGGAGGTTCTTCATAATAGGCTTCGTATCAGGCTCACACCACCCCTGACTCGCTTAAACTACGTCCTACTACTACTCGTCCTTTCATAGTCGTTTTGTTGTCACATCTCTGAAACATTTTATTAATGATTATTCTATACAAAAAATAAAGAAAGTCAACAAAAAGTTTTAAAATATTTTTCAATTCTTTATTTTACGGCTTTATTGATTGTTGTTAATTTAACATCTTTACTTTTTCTGCCTCGTCAATCCAAAAAATGTTTCACTGACCGAAACTAACGTATAAACAATAATTAATGTGATCGTTCGGAATATAGAATCCGCAGTATTTCTTATTATTTTCATTTTCTTTATAATTCCTTTCAGTTTACTTGCAATTTCATGATATACTATAGCATTCAAGCAGTTTATTTTTACTTAAAGCAATCATAGTCATTTATAAAGAGTATTTTCTAAATCATTGACTATTATCAAATAAGATTTTTATATAACGGAGTGATCATATGAGTAAAACGAAAGCAAAACCGAAAAAAGGTGTAGGACAAGGTACAGGAAGTAAAGGATGGAACCGTTGGCAATCAAGTGCAAAGAAAAAGGCAGCTGCCAAACCATACAAAAGTAAAGGTACAAAGAAGTAATTTAAATAACATTTGATTTCTTTACTTTGTACAAAACAAAATATAATTATTACAACAAAAAAGCTATGCCCTCATAAATTTGAAGGCATAGCTTTTTTATATTAAATCATTAAAATATCTCGAATTTCTTCCTCTGTGATTGAGGACAATTTCCCTTCTCCCGGCTCAATCACTTCAGCGATTAAATTTTTCTTACTTTCTTGCAGTTCATGCATTTTCTCCTCAATTGTTCCCTGAGCTACTAGCTTTATAACTTGCACTGTATTTTTTTGTCCCATTCGATACGCTCTATCGGCCGCTTGTTGTTCAACAGCTGGATTCCACCATAAATCGTATAATATTACTGTATCTGCACCAGTTAAATTAAGTCCGGTACCACCAGCTTTTAAAGAAATGAGAAATAGATCTCCTTCTCCTTCGTTAAACCGATCGCACAGCTCTACACGTTCCTGCGCTGGTGTACTCCCGTCTAAATAAAAGTATGGAATTGCTTGTCGATTTAACTCACGACCAATAATGGAAAGCATCTTCGTAAATTGAGAAAAAATTAATATTCTCTTCCCTGTACTTCTACATTCCTCTAAAATCTCTAACAGTTGTTCAAATTTAGCTGAACTTCCTTTGTAATCATCAACAAATAAAGCAGGATGACAACAAATTTGTCGCAATCTCGTTAAACCAGCTAAAATTCTAATTTTATTTTTACGTAACGTATCTTTGTCTAAATGCTTTAACGTTTCTTCCCTTAGCTTCGCTAAATAAGCAGCATAGAGACTCTTTTGATCGGGTAATAACTCCGATGATTGTAAGTGCTCTATTTTCTCTGGCAACTCATTTAATACGTCCCCTTTTAATCGTCTTAATACGAATGGTTTCACTCGCTTCGCTATATCTTCACGCCTTAAATCACCGAACTCTTTTCTTCCTGGTAATAATTCTGGGAAGACGACATGGAAGATAGACCATAGCTCTTCTAATGAATTTTCTACAGGTGTACCCGTTAGCCCAAAACGGTATTCAGCTTGAATTGTTTTCACAGCTCTTGCCGTTTGCGTTGTAGGGTTTTTAAACGCCTGCGCTTCATCAAGGAATAGTGTATGAAATGGTCTTGCATATAATCTTATATCTCTTCTCAGTAATGGATATGACGTAATTACGACATCAAATTCCGTTATATCTTTCAAAATTTTCCGGCGCTCTGCTTGGTTTCCATCTGCAATAACTGCTCTAATATGCGGGGCGAATTTTTTCAATTCACTAAACCAATTATAAACAAGAGATGATGGTGAAACGACTAATATAGGTAGTTTCTTTTCTCGAATCTCAGGCAAAACAGAATCTATAAAAGCAATGCTTTGCAACGTTTTTCCAAGTCCCATATCATCTGCTAAAATACCGCCAAAACGGTAATGAGCAAGTGTTTTCATCCATTCGAACCCATATACTTGATACTTTCTCATTTCTGCATTTAAAGTATTTGGCACAGCAAACTTTAATTTTTTCGGGTTTTGAATGTTTTCTACTAACTCTTGAACAGAATCATCTAAACTTAAAACATTGCCTTCATGAAGTCCGTTCATCCATTTTACACTCCGAATAAGTGGAACATTTACCTCTTCTCCATGTAAAAATTCTTTCCGAATACCTGATTCTTTTATAAACTGATTAATTTCATTAAACTCTTTACTCTCTAGCGATAAAAACGAACCGTTCGCCAATCGATAATATTTACGTTTCTCTTCAAGGGCCGCTAATACACCTTTAATTTCTGCTTCTGGTATTCCTTTTATATCAAAACGAAATGACAACCAATCAATTCTTTCTTTTCTTCTCACTGTAATAAGAGGAACTGCATCCCCTTTACTAATTCGCAATTTGATTGCTGTCGTCGCATAAATATCAACTAAACCTTTTAATGTTGGCACGACGTGATATAAAAAGTTATACTCAGCTTCTTCATTATGCATAAAGTAACCGCCTTCTGTTTTTGCAAAGGCACTTTCACTCATAATGTCTAAAATCTCTTTTTCCTTTTTCTCATCACGATTAAAAACAGACGGCTGTCCATCCTCTTCTAGCGGATTAATCATGACGTTCCCATAGTGAAATTCAAGACCTGCTAATAAGCGACTTTTCACGCGGTCTAAATACAATTTCGCTTTTAGCGAAGGTGTTTCAACACGATCCGATATTACTTCATCAATGTGTACAGTTCCGAGCTTCATTAATCCTGGTACAACTTTCGCGACGAAATGTTCCATCTTACTTTCTGGAATATAAAACTGATTACTATTTGAGCGACTCATCATCTTTTGTAATTCAATAAGTCGCATACAATCTTCAATGTGTAAGTGATATAATTTCCCATCGTAAAGTGCATTGTTATACATATCCATAACTTGTACACGATTTAAACCATCTATATGAAGTGTAAATCCGCCATTATTTCCCTTCGTAAATTCAAAGTGTAACGGCAACAAACCTTTTGAAACTTGTAATCCCTGAAACAGTTGTTCATTTTGTTTCAGCTGTACATATTCAACTTTAGAAAGTGAAGAGAGCATATCCTTCCACGAAGCTGGCGGTATAAATATCATACTTTCATCTTGTTTCGCATGTACTTCTAGCGTATCTTCATACATTTTTTCATTATGATACATTTTAATGAGCTGCTGAATAATTGCATCCGTTTCTTGTTTAAAACTATGTACATCTGGTGTATATGTAAATTCATTTGAACAATGAAAAGATTCCCTTTTCTCCACCTTAGAAAGAAATTCTCTAATATGATTTATGAAATACACTTTGGCAAGTTTCAATTGAATTCCAAGAAGAGCCCCACCACTTCTCGTAGCAACTGGTGTACATATAAACTCAATATCTAATATTTCACGTGTATCAAAACGGTGTTGTTTACTTTTTGGCCTCAGTGGTTTATCTGCAAACAGCTGAAACATACCACTTGTCAATTGATCATTTCTGTTACTAGCGGAGCTCATTCCACCTGTTTGTTGATTATAGTTTATTTGTATTAATACTGCTGCAACATGTTGACAGTACGTTTGAAAAGACGCTAATGAAGGACAACTACATTTTGCAACAACATCACCCTTTTTGGCTTTTGCTACTGTAACATGGAAATCCTCGTTCCCTTTTACTGTCGCCTCACAAATTTCTTTATTTTCATCGTAATGATCTATTATCACTTTATTTGATTTATAATAGGCTTCACCTCTTTTATATGAGGTATCTCCGCACACTTCTTTAATAATCGATTTATTCAATGTGAAACTCATCGCTTTGACACTTCCTTAATATAAAACCATTTTCTCTTACTTAACATTTTACATGCTCCACGAGAAAATATAAAATGTTGATTTAACAAAAGAAGATGCTTATTTATAAGCATCTTCTTCACTCTATCTCCATCAACCTCTTCGCCTCAAAATACAATACTTGAATAAACTTCTTCGTATTAATTCGCGTATGACCAGAAGATGCGAGTTCATCTTTCGTCATTTCTGTCATCCGTTTTCTAACTACGGTAAAATCGAAAAATTTTGGAGCATAGCTTTCAAATTTTGGATTTGAAAAGTCTGTTAATCCTAAAGAAGCCAAATGATTTAACGACTGATAAATAGCTCGACGTACTCTTTGTTCAGACGCTTTTTTCTCTTTATCAATATCCGCCTCTAAAGCTAAATCCCCTAATTTTCTTATCGTAATATGATGGAAAATTTCTTTTAACGCAGGAAAGCCAAACTCAAATGTCTGTGCCTTTTCTTGACCATATAAATATTCCAGCATACTAAGTAAATCTTTACTTCCATTCTCTCCCGCAATACCGAGTTCTGATAGTAAAAAGCGCCCTAAATCCCCTATCTTTTTTCCTTCTTGCACTGGTTCAGTACGCAATTGCGGTTTTTCCCACTGAAACACGTTATTCAATGATTTTTGAATATCGTGTATAGAACGCTCCAATCTAATACGCTCCATCACTTTGCGTACAACCGATACAACTTCGATTTTATTTAATGGTTTTGTAATATAATATTCTACACCAAGTGTATATGCCTCACCTATAAGCTGCTTCGATTCCACTTGAGAAATCATAATGATTTTCCCCGTGAAAGTTGACGCAATGTGACGAACTGTTTCAATTCCGTCCCTCATCGGCATCAACAAATCAATAAATAAAATATCTACTTTTTTAAAATTTAGTTGATCCGCCTCAATAAAAGCTCCGTCATCCGCCCCACCAATTACTTCTCCAAGATCTCCATCTTCAATAATTTGCGAAAGCATCGAACGGAAAACTTCATCATCGTCTACGATATAATAAAACAAATCTATTCCCCTTCCCGCTTTAAACTACCCTCCGGTAAACAAACGATAAACTTACATCCTCTTTTATTTTCTCGGCCTTCTAATCTCACTTCTCCGCCTAGCTCTGTTACCATTTCATTTATGTAAGAAAGCCCAATACCAGTTGACGGTGTTCCCGTTTGATCATACTTGGAAGTAAACCCTGGCTTAAATACTAATTTCTTATACTTTTGTGCAATACCAGGTCCATCGTCAATTACTTCAAAAAATATATGTTGATCTCTTTTATATAGCTTAATAATAACGACACCTTTATCTTCAATTGCTTCAACTGCATTTGCAGCGAGGTTATTAAAAATTGATAGAACTGTATACACGTGATATGCAGCATGCTCACCTTCTATATGTTTAGAAAAACGTATATCCTTTTCTAGCATTTCAGCATACTTCTCGTTTATTCTAACAATCATTTCTGCTAACTCATGTCCTTCTACATATTCAGCCACATTTTTATCTAATAACAGTTTAGATAATCCTGCAAATATCCTTTGATTATCCTTTTTTATTTCATGCACTTCCCCCGCTATTTTCAATGCTGTTTTACTACTTGAATCAGCGCTTACTTGTAAATTTCGATATAGTTGATATGCTTCTTGTGTAATTAACTCCGCATTTTGTAACGTCTTTTTCAAATGAACAGATTCCACATATAAATTAGAAAGATGCATTAACATATTTTCATTTTCTTTTCGAACTTGCGATTCTTTTAATTTCGTTTCATATAAATTCATCATATTTAAAAAACCAAGTGCAAAGAAACTACGAAAAATAGCAATAATGATGAGTTTATTTACTTCAGAAATCGTTATTATTGTACCTAGTACTAACATGTGATAAAACGCAAGTTCTGACATACTTGCAACAATTTCAATTGAAATTCCAAGGCATCCAATAATGATTGGTTTCTGATGGAACTTATTTACCCTGCAAAGCGAAAAAAAACTGCCATAAATAAAGTAATAGAAGAACACAGGATAACGCAAATAAAATGATTCTGTCATATGAAATGAACCTTGCATGATCCAGTCAAGACATACTCGGAATAAGACTACAGATATACCAACAAGAATACCTGCAACTCCTGCTGGTACTCTTCTTAAAAATAATAATAAAAAGAAGAATAGCGGTGTACCGAAGCTAACTCGAAACGTATCATTAAAGGGATGAAAGTTCAGCTCCCCAGCAATCGGAACAACGACCATTAATATAATTAAAAGGGACATATCTTTCTTCCATAATTGATTCCAATTCAAAGGTGACACTTCCTATACTTTTTTTCAGTAGTAAAAGCGAAAGCCCGCTTATTGTTATAAACGGGCTTTTTTTCTATATTCTAACCTTTTCTACCGCTTTTATTTGGCGATACTCTGGCTTCCACATTGCTTCTTTCACTGCCATCTTGATATCGTTATCACTTAAGTTCACTCTTGCAACACCTTCTGCAACTGCAACTTTAGCTACTTCAATTGCAACCATTTCTGAGATATTACGTAATTCTTCGACCTCTGGTAAAATAGGTGCTCCTGGCTGACTTGTATCTACCATACTTGCAACTGCTTCAGCTGCTGCTGCGAACATTCCATCCGTCATGACGCTTGCTCGTACTACAATTGTTCCAAGACCAAGACCTGGGAAAATCAGTGCATTATTTGATTGTCCAATCACATACGTTACACCGTTATATGTAACTGGTTCAAATGGACTTCCTGTTGCAACTAACGCTCTTCCTTCTGTCCACTCGATTAAATCTGCTGGTTTTGCTTCAGCAAGTGGCGTCGGATTCGACATTGGTAAAATAATTGGTCTTTCTACGTGAGAAGCCATTTCTTTAATAATCTCTTCTTTAAATGCACCTGCAACAGTAGATGTACCAATTAAAATTGTCGGTTTTACATGTTTCACAACTTCAGCAAGTCCGATCACATCATTTTGCTTCCACCCACTTACTTCTACTTCTTTTCTTGCGTACGGAATTTGGAAATCAAGAAGATCTTCCATATTATCTGTAACTAACCCGTTACGATCAATACACCAGAAACGCTTATATGATTCTTCTTCAGATACGCCTACGCGGACCATCGCATCTCTAATTTGATCTGCGATACCGATTCCAGCCGTACCAGCACCAAATACAACAACGCGGTGTTCACTTAGCGGTACACCAGAAGCTTTCACTGCCGATAATACTGCCGCAAGTGAAACTGCACCTGTACCTTGAATATCATCATTAAACGTACAAACATCATGACGATATTTATCTAAAATTTTTCGTGCGTTACGAGAGCTAAAGTCTTCCCAATGTAAAAGTGCTTTCGGGAATTGTTTGTTTACCGCTTGTACAAACGTATCAATAAATTCATCGTAAGCTTTACCTGTTATACGAGGGTGACGATTTCCAATATAAAATGGATTGTTTAATAGCTCCTCACGGTTTGTACCTACATCTAAAATTACCGGTAATACACGACTAGGATCGATTCCAACTGCAGCAGTGTAAACAGCTAATTTTCCGATTGCGATGTTAATACCACCAACGCCCCAGTCACCAATTCCTAATATGCCTTCTCCATCTGTTACAACGACTAAATCAATGTTCTCAGCTGTTGCACCGATATTCGTGAATGCTTCTTCGATACCTGATGGATCGTTAATTGATAAATAAACACCACGTGGTTTACGATATTCATGACTATATCTTTGAATTGCTACACCGACAGTTGGTGTATATACAATCGGTAACATTTCACGTAAATGATCTGTTAATATACGATAAAATAATACTTCATTTCGATCATGTAACGCAGTTAAGTATACATTCTTTAATAAATCATCCGGCTGAGAACTAAATTGTTCGTATGCTCGGCGTGCCTGTTCTTCTAACGTTAAAACCGCTGGCGGTAATAACCCTTTTAAACCTAACTCTTCTCTTTCATTTTGTGTGAAAGCTACCCCTTTATTTAAAAGTGGTGTTGATAATACTTCTGCTCCTCTTAATGTTGTTTCTAATGCACCATTAGAAGCTACTGTAAACTTGCTCATAACATCCCTACCTCTATTCATATATAGCATTTCTATATTGTAAACAAAAAAGAGGGGATTGTCCCCCTCTTCTTTTAATTTTTCTTTAAAAGAGTTGCTCCTGCAATCCCTGGGTGTGTCATTTCGAATGGATCTAGAATTAACTCTAAGTCTTCTTGTGACAATACACCATTTTTCACACAAAGTTCTCGAACGGATTGGCCTGTTGCAATTGCTTCTTTCGCAACGCGAGCTGCTGCTTCATAACCGATATGAGGGTTCACGGCTGTAATAATTCCTACACTTTTCTCAACATACTCTTTTAAGCGATCTTCATTCGCTTCAATTCCTTTTAAGCAATTATCTGTAAAGGCACGGAAACCGTTATTCATAATGCTAAT